>DAOLFC010000048.1:0-25016 GCA_035326505.1 Arachnia sp. | reverse complement strand
CATGAAAAAAATCATTGACCATCAAAAAACACGCTGTTGAGTTCTCAAGCATCAAGCACTGGGAGCAACTCCGGACCAGAACTCTGGTCTTTCGCCGAACCGTGATGAAACTTTTTGCTGCCGAAGCAACCTGCACTACTTTACTACCCACGATCGAGCCTGTCAAACCCGAAGATCTGATCGGAGGAACCGGGATGAGTTCAGCATTGCCACGCGCCACCGTCGGTGTCATATCCACCCGGTGAAGCACCGCCGCCGAAGAAGCGACGTCTAGCAACTCTAGCTACTACATCCTGTCGTGTCAACTCGTCTCCTGCTGGGCATTCGATCCGTCGACAGCGAGGCGTTCCCTGCTCGTCGTGCGCTGTGAAGTTGTGCCGCCGCCTTCATCAGGCAGCTCGGAGAACATTACGGGCTCCCGCTCGCGTTGTCAACTCGAGAGTTTCGACCGTCCGTGTGGACGCGTCCAAGGAGCACCCCAGGCCCGCCAAGTAGTCTCGGCCCAGAGAAGTTCAGACCGGCACGTTGCCGGCAGCGGGAGGTGGGATAGCGATGTCGACGGAGCCGGGTGCGCCACGGCGGGGTCTCCTCGGTGACGATGAAGACGGACACGACGGAGACTCCACTCCTTCTTCGGCGCCGCCACGCCGGGGGGCCCGCCGGGCCTTGGCCGAGTCGGATCCCTCGGAGCCGGACGGGCCGCCTCGGCGTGGCATCGTCGCCGAAGAGCCCCCTGCGGACGCCCGCGCGCCGCAGCTCAAGCCCTGGCTCGTCGCGCTGGGCGCAGGCCTTGTCCTCGCGACGATGGTGCTCGCCGTCTACCTGGCCCGGGGCGCCGCGCCGATGACAACCCGGCCGGAGCCCGGCCCGTCGGCCGGCACATCGACACCCTCGCCGCGCCCTGACCCAACCGGTGAGACGCAGCAGACGGCAAGCACTCGTTCGGCTCCCGTCAGCTCCCCCGGGGATGTGCTGTCCCCGAAACCGGAGGGCGACGCCTCGGGACCGGTGGATCTCGCGACCATCCAACTCGACGACGCGACCTTCATCCTGCCGGGAGACTGGGAGCTCTACGCCGACGACATCGTCGACGGTTCTCGTCGCCTCGTCCGGATTCGCGAACCGCTCAGCGACGTGCGCGCTCAGTTCGTCTCCCTCACTTCGGTCGGCCCCGACCTGAGCGGTGCGTGCCAGGCGCTCATCGATGATCAGGGCGGAAATTACACGAACATGGTCCCCGTGCTACCCGCTGCGATCGGCCTGGCCACCACCGAGGGCACCGGAGTGACCTGCGGGTTCCGCGGCACGCGGACACGCGACGCGCAGGACAACAGCGTGACCTTCACGCTCCTCCAACGCACGTCGGACGGCAACAGCCTGGTGCTGCGTTCGACCGTCCCCGCCTCCGTGACCGCGGGCTCGCCGGCGCGCGCGGCGCTGTTCGCCATCAACTGCCAGGCGAGCAGCTCCTTCGGCGTGCCCCTGCCCCTGTGCTGAAAACCCTGTGTGGAAAAATCCGCAGGGAGTCATTCCTGGCCGGGACGACGGCTGAGCTGATCGAACACGTCGCGCAGAGTCATCCACCACTGTCGCCGTGGACGCTGGTTGTCCCAGTCCATCTCGTCGGTCACCGCGCGCAACGGGGCCATCAGGGTCGCGTTCTCGGACGAGGCGGCGGCGTAGTCGGCGCTGCCCGCGGCGAGCTGATCGTCGAGATACCGGATGGCATGGTAGGCGAGCCGCGTCGCGTTGATCCGGTCGAACGGGGTGGGGGTACCGCCTTGCTGGGCGTGCCCGATGACCATCTGCCGCACCGAGTACCGGCCCTGGCCCTCGGCCTCGAACATACGAGCGATCATCTCGCAGGTGTAGTGCTCGCTCGCTCCCTCCCCCTTGACGGTGAGGTAGAAGCTGCGACCGGAGTCGAAGGCATCCACCAGCGCGGGGATGTCGCGGTTCAGCTGCTCCAGGGAGATCCCGGTCTCCGGCAGGTAGGCCTTCTCTGCACCGCCGGCCACCCCTCCCACCAGCGGGAGGAAGCCGCAGGTGCGTCCCATCGTCTCCACGACGAACGCGCGTTTGCTCGCCGACGCCGACATCCGCACCATGTCGATGTCCTCCACCACCGTGTTCAACGCGGTGTCCGATCCGACGGCCATCTCCCAACAGGGAAGGTTGTTGTCGATCGAAGCAGGCAGGAGCGCGATCGGGATGTTGAACGCCGGATAGCGTCGGCGTTCCCGCTCCATCATGGCGACGGTGGCGTAGGCATGGTAGCCGCCCGTCACCAGGAGCGCGTCCACACGGTGCTCCTCCAGCTGCCTCGCCATGGAGTAGAGGTCCATCTCGGTGGCGATGTAGCGACGGGTGCCGAAGTCGGCGCCCCCCGTATTCGCCATCCCCTCCACGGACTTCCAGTCGAGGTCGCGCACGCTGCCTTCGATCAGGCCGGGCACGCCGCCCAGGACGGCGACCATCTCGAACCCGCGATCGATGCCGGTGCGCACCGCGACCCTGGCCAGCTGGTTCATCCCCGGCGCCAGGGCGCCGACGTTCATGATGGCGATGCGCTTGCCTCGAGGCGCCGACGCGGTCGGCATGGCCTCGTTCAGAGTGCGGTAGATCTGGATCATGCTCTCGAAGCCGTGCCCCCGAGAGGAGATGGCCTCGTCGTAGCGGGCATCGGCGATCAACTGGGCGATCTCACGAGTGCGCTCGACCGCCGGGAGCAACGGTTCGGTATGCACCGAGTTGCGCCGTACGCCCACCAGCACCGGCTCGGCCTCGTGATCGGCCTCCAGCACCCGCTTCACCGCCTCGACCCCGCAGGCCGTGGCCATCCATCGGTCGTAGGCAGAGGGTTTGCCGCCGCGCTGGACGTGCCCCAGGATCGTGATCCGCGCGGTCTCGCCGGTGCGTTCGCGCAGGGCCGTCTGGATGCGTTCGGCGGTGATCGCCTCCCCCTGCCGATCCTTGGCCCCCTCGGCCACCACCAGGATCGAGTCGCGGCGACCGGCGGCGCGTGCGCGCCCCAGCACCTCGGCCATCCGGTCCTCCCACCCGTCGCGCGGCGGGGACTCCGGCAGGAACACGTAATCTGCGCCCCCCGCGATCGCGCTCATCAGGGCCAGATAACCGCAGTTGCGGCCCATCACCTCGACGATGAACGTGCGCCGGTGCGACTCCGCCGTCGCCGAGATCGAGTCGATCGCCTCGGTGATGCGATGCAACGCCGAATCGGTGCCGATGGTCATGTCCGTGCCGACCATGTCGTTGTCGATGGAACCGACCAGGCCGGCCATCCGGAGCGTCGGGTGCGCCTCGGCCTGCTCGGGCGTGATCTCGCCGCGCTCCACCAGCTCGCCCAGATAGCGCTGCCACTCCAGGCTCAGCACCCGGGCGCCGGTCAGGGACCCGTCGCCGCCGATCACGACGAGCCTGTCGATGCCGTGGCTCACGAGGTTGCGCACCACCTGGCGCTGCCCGTCCTCGGTGCGCATCGCCTGCGAGCGCGCCGTGCCGATCACGGTGCCGCCCTTGTTGAGGATGCCCGAGACCGTGCTCCAGGTCATCTTCCGGATGTGCTCGCCGCCCTCGTAGGCGCCTTGCCAGCCCTCTCGGATCGCGAAGACCTCGGCTCCCGCGTGAATGCCTGCCCGCACGATGGCGCGCACCGCGGCGTTCATGCCTTGGGCGTCACCGCCCGACGTCATAATGCCGATGCGCGGCTTCGCCCCGTCTGTCATCGCCTGTTACCCCTCGATCGCACCACTTTCGACGCCTGCCAGTCGGGAGCGACGGAGATCGTCGAGGTCAACGCCAAGCCGGCGATGGCCACACCTTCGGCCACGGTGGCCGCATTCACGTAGCCGGGCCGCCCCACCTTGGGCGTCAGCAGCCAGATGTAGCCCGCATCCGAGAGATCGGGGAGAGCATCGACGAGACCGTCCACCACATCGCCGTCCTCGTCGCGCCACCACAGGACCACGACGTCGACGGCCTCCACCGCATCCTCGACCATCTCGGCGTCGAGGACGTCCATGATCGACTCGCGGAGCTCTTCGTCGACGTCATCGTCCCAGCCGAGCTCCTGGACCAGGAGTCCTTCTTCGAGGCCGAGTAGTTCCGCACCCGATTGACCGTGGGTTCCTTCGCTGTAGTCGTTTGTGTTCGCCACGGGTCAAGACTGCCAGATATTCGGCGCTACGCGCATCCACGAAAAGAATGTGGGCTCTCCGGCACCACGCCGGAGAGCCCACATCGCTCATGCCTCAGCAACCGTCAGGCGTCGCCTCCCGCGGATCCGGAGGAACCCGCCTGGACGTTCCAGAGCTGGTACTTGTCGGCCGCATCGATGGCCCACTGCAGCGGCACCTCGCCCTGCGCCGCCAGTTGCTGCAGCACCGCGACGGCGATCGACGGGCCGTCGATCTTGTAGTAACGACGAGCGGCCGCCCGCGTGTCGGAGAACCCGAACCCGTCGGCGCCCAGCACCGCGTAGTCGCGCGGAACCCACTGCCGGATCTGATCGGGCACGGCCTTCATGTAGTCGGAGACCGCCACGATCGGCCCCTGGGTGTCCGCCAGCTGGGACTCCACCCAGGTGGGGCCGTGCTGGCCCGCCGGATCGTTGAACCTGGCCTCGTCGCGCTTCAGGCCCTCCCGACGCAACTCGCCCCAGGACGTGACGCTCCAGATGTCCGCCACCACGCCGTAGTCGCGCTTGAGCAGCTCCTGTGCCTCGTAAGCCCAGGGAACGGCCACGCCGGAGGCGAGGATCTGCGCGCGCTTGGCGTCGGCGCCCACGCCGTCGAAGGACCCCTCGGAGACGCGGTACATGCCCTTGAGGACGCCCTCGATGTCGAGGCCGGCCGGCTCCGCCGGCTGGATCACCGGCTCGTTGTACACCGTGAGGTAGTAGATCACGTTCTCCGGCTGCTCCCCGTACATCCGCCGAAGGCCGTCGCGCACGATGTGGGCGATCTCGTAGCCGTAGGCGGGATCGTAGGAGACCACCGCGGTGTTGGTCGACGCCAGGACGGGCGACTGGCCGTCCATGTGCTGCAGACCCTCGCCGGTCAGCGTCGTCTTGCCCGCGGTGGCGCCGATCAGGAAGCCGCGCGCCAGCTGGTCGGCGGCGGCCCAGATGCTGTCCGCCGTGCGCTGGAACCCGAACATCGAGTAGAACACGTAGATCGGCACCATGGGCTCGCCGTGCGTGGCGTAGGAGGTGCCGACCGCCGAGAAGGCGCCCATCGAGCCGGCCTCGTTGATGCCGGTGTGCAGGATCTGGCCGTTCTTCGCCTCGCGATAACTCAGGAAGAGGTCGGCGTCGACGGGTGTGTAGTTCTGCCCGTGCGGGTTGTAGATCTTGATCGTCGGGAAGAAGGCGTCCAGGCCGAAGGTGCGCGCCTCGTCGGGAATGATCGGCACCACGTGCGGCGCGAAGTCCTTGTCCCGCATCAGGTCCTTGAGCAGCCGGACGAAGGCCATCGTCGTGGCGACCTGCTGGTTGCCGGCGCCCTTCCGGCTGAAGGCGTACGCCTTGTCGCCGGGAAGCGAGATGAACTTGCGGTCGCCGCGGCGCTCCGGCAGCGGCCCGCCCAGTTGGCGACGACGCTCGGCCAGGTATTGCATCCGGGGATCGTTGTTCTCCGGACGGATGTAGGGCGGGCGGTACGGATCGGCTTCGAGCTGCTCGTCGGATACCGGTACCTTGACGCGATCGCGGAAGGCCTTGAGATCGTCGAGGGCGAGCTTCTTCATCTGGTGCGTGGCGTTGCGGCCGGCGAAGTGCTTGCCCAGGAAGTAGCCCTTGATGGTGTGGGCCAGGATCACGGTGGGGGCGCCGGTGAACTCGGTGGCGGCCTTGTAGGCGGCGTAGACCTTCTGGTAGTCGTGACCGCCGCGGGTCAGGCGCCAGATGTCGTCGTCGCTCCAGTCCTTGACCATGGCGGCGGTGCGGGGGTCGCGCCCGAAGAACTTCTCGCGCACGAAGGCGCCGTCGTTGGCCCGGAAGGTCTGGTAGTCCCCGTCGGTGACGGTGTTCATCAGGGTGAGCAGTGCGCCGTCCTGATCGTTGGCCAGCAGCGGATCCCAGCCGCGGCCCCACACCACCTTGATCACGTTCCAGCCGGCGCCCCGGAAGAAGGCCTCCAGCTCCTGCATGATCTTGCCGTTGCCGCGCACCGGGCCGTCGAGACGCTGCAGGTTGCAGTTGACCACGAAGGTGAGGTTGTCCAGTTCCTCGTTGGCGGCCACCTGGAGCGCGCCGCGCGACTCCACCTCGTCCATCTCGCCGTCGCCGAGGAAGGCCCAGACGCGCTGCTGCGTGGTGTCCTTGATGCCCCGGTTGTGCAGGTAGCGGTTGAACTGCGCCTGGTAGATGGCGTTCATGGGCCCGAGGCCCATCGACACCGTGGGGAACTCCCAGAAGGTGTCCATCTGGCGCGGATGCGGGTAGCTCGGCAGCGCGCGCAGCTTGCCGTCCACGTAGTGGGAATGCTCCTGCCGGAATCCGTCGAGATCGGCCTCGCCGAGGCGTCCCTCCAGGAAGGCGCGGGCGTACATGCCCGGCGACGCGTGGCCCTGGAAGAAGACCTGATCGCCGCCGCCGGGGTGATCCTTGCCCCGGAAGAAGTGGTTGAACCCGACCTCGTAGAGGGTGGCGGAGGACGCATAGGAGGAGATATGACCGCCGACGCCGATGCCGGGCCGCTGGGCGCGATGCACCATGACCGCGGCGTTCCAGCGCAGCAGGCGACGGATGTCGCGCTCCAGCTGCTCATCGCCCGGGAAGTCGGGCTCGGCAGTCACCGGGATGGTGTTGACGTAGTCGGTTCCGGTCAGCGACGGCACCCCGATCTGGCGCTCCCGCGCGCGCTCCAGCATCTTCAGCATCAGATACCGGGCGCGGTTACGGCCACCCGCCTCGATCACTCCGTCTAGCGATTCCAGCCATTCGGCGGTCTCGCCGGGGTCGGTGTCGGGAAGGTTGGTGGGCAGTCCGTTGAGGATCGGTCCAGCCTCGTTCTGAGTCACGTGTGTCCTCTCGTTGGTGAACGGCAGACCCCGGCGCCGGAGTCATCATCGGCCACCCTACCCCCTCGGAGGGCACTGCTCCGGGGCATTCCGTCGCGACGTTGCACACCGCTCGCGGCGCCCCTGAGTAGGCTGAGCGGATGGAATCCAAAGCGGCCAGAACGCCTCGCCCGGGAACCGCCCCTGCCCAGTTCTCCTCGGCGCGGACGCGAAACGGCGTGATCAAGCGCCTGCAGTCGGCCAGTTCCGCCATGAACACCGCGACGCTCGCCGCACTGGAGGCCAAGCACAGCTGGTTCGAGTCGCTCGACGCCGAGTCGCGCTCCTGGATCTCGGTGCTGGCCCGCTCCGGCATCGACGGCTTCGTCAAGTGGTTCTCCGGGGAGGAGTTCGAGCCGGAGTCGGTCTTCGACGCCGCGCCGAGGGCGATGACCCAGCGGATCTCCCTCCAGCAGACCGTCGACCTGGTGCGCACCACCACCGAGGTGGTGGAGCAGCAGATCCAGACCCAGCTCCCCCGCGGCGACCGCCAGTCGCTGCAGCTGGGCATCATGCATTACTCCCGCGAGATCGCGTTCGCGGCGGCGGGGGTCTATGCGCGGGCCGCGGAGGCGCGCGGCGCGTGGGACTCGCGGATCGAGGCCACCGTCGTGGACGCGGTGGTGCGCGCCGAGACCGACGAGGCCGTGCTGTCCCGCGCCTCCACCCTCGGCTGGCGGGCCGATTCCCAGGTGGTGGTGGCCATCGGCGGCGCGCCGGAGGCACCGGCGGTCCACGCGCTGCGCAAGGCGTCGGCGAAGCTGAACCTCGATCTTCTCGCTGCTCCGCAGGGGGACCGGCTCGTGTGCGTCTTCGGCGGCCCGGGAGTGGGCACCGAGCTGGGCACCTACGAGCTGATCGCCCAGTTGCACGACCATTTCGCCGACGGCCCCGTCGTGGTGGGACCCATCGTCGAGAGCCTCGCGGGCGCCCACGAGTCGGCGCGCGCCGCCGCCTCCGGGTTCCGTGCAGCGAAGGCCTGGCCGGAGGGCCCCCAGACCCTCCTGTCCTCCGAGCTTCTCCCGGAGCGCGCGCTCGCCGGGGACGGCCACGCCCGTCGCACCCTCGCAACGGAGCTCTACCCGCGGCTGGCCGCCAACAAGGAACTGCTCGACACCTGCGTCGGCTACCTCGACGCCGGCTGCTCGATGGAGGCCACGGCACGCGCCCTCTACGTACACCCCAACACCGTGCGCTACCGGCTGAAGCGGATCCAGGAGATCACGGGGTACAACCCCTCCGACGCCCGGGAGGGCTATGTGCTGCGGATGGCCATCACGCTGGGTCGGTTGCACGCCTAGGTCCGGAATCACACCGCTGCGATTCACGGGTTCCGACAACCGCTCCCGCCTTCGGTTGTGGGGCCGGGCGTCGGTCCGGCGCGCCCTGTGGAACGATTTTGTGGACATCCCACAAACCGCCCCGCTCGATTTTCATGTGAAAACCGACGCCTCGCACCGTCCCGATACGGCAGAGTTGCATCCGTGCTAGCAATCGTCGCGCCCGGACAAGGCGCTCAGACCCCTGGATTCCTCTCCCCCTGGCTTGAGGACGCCGCCCTCGCGCAGCAACTCGCTGCACTGTCCGAGGTGTCCGAGATCGACCTCGCCCACTACGGCACCGCCGCCGACGCGGAGACCATCCGCGACACGGCGATCGCACAGCCGCTACTGGTGGCGGCCGCGCTGCTGACCGGACGCGCCCTGCTCGGCGACGACGTGAGCGCCGTGGGCGCGTTCGCCGGGCATTCCGTCGGCGAGCTCGCGGCGATGGCCTTGGCCGGGACGATCTCCGACGACGACGCGCTCGTCCTGGTCCGCGAGCGCGGCCGCGCCATGGCGGAGGCCTCCGCGCTGCGCCCCACCTCGATGACCGCCGTCCTGGCCGGGAACCCGGAGGAGGTGCTCGCCGCGATCGACGCGGCGGGCCTCACGGCGGCCAACAACAACGGCACGGGGCAGATCGTCGCCGCCGGCACCGTCGAGCAGCTCGCGGCCTTCGCGGAGAACCCGCCGCGCCGCGCCCGGCTGGTGCCGCTCAGCGTCGCCGGGGCCTTCCACACGATTCACATGGAGCCGGCCGTCGCACACCTCACCGAGGTGGCGAGCGCCGTGGCCACGCACGCCCCCCTGGTTCCCCTCCTGTCGAACGCCGACGGCGCCGTCGTCGGCACCGGCGAGGAGGCCCTCGCGCGAATGGTCAAGCAAGTGGCCAACCCCGTGCGCTGGGATCTCTGCATGGCGACCCTCGCCGGTCTCGGGGTCACCGGCCTGCTGGAGCTCGCGCCCGCCGGCACCCTCGCCAAGATCGCCCAGCGTAACCTCAAGGGTGTGGAACTGTTCACCCTGAATACACCCGATCAATTGGAGGAGGCGCGCACGTTCGCCGCCTCCCATGCCGCCGCTGCCCCGCAGCCCAACCAGGAGTGAGGCCGACGTGCCGTTGAAATCTTCCACCGGGACCGACTATGCCCGCCTGATGTCCGTCGGCGGTGCGCGCGGGAGCCGCGTGGTCACCAACGAGGAAATGTGTACCATGATCGACTCGACGCCCGAGTGGATCCAGCAGCGCACCGGCATCACCGAGCGGCGCTGGGTGGCCGAGGGCGAGGACGCCGAGTCGCTGGCCGTCGAGGCCGCCGCCAAGGCGATCGAGCGCGCCGGGCTGCAGCCCTCCCAGATCGACGCGATCCTGGTCTCGACCGTCTCCCACTATCGCCAGACGCCGTCCCTGGCCTGCATCATCGCCGCGCGGCTCGGACTGGGTTCGCCGGCCGCCTTCGACATCTCGGCGGCCTGCGCCGGGTTCTGCTACGGCGTCGGCGTGGCCGAGTCCCTGGTGCGCTCCGGATCGGCCACCCACGTCCTGGTGCTCGGCGTGGAGGTGCTCTCCCGCTACACCGACATCAACGATCGCTCCACCGCCTTCCTCTTCTCCGACGGCGCCGGCGCCGTGGTGATCGGCCCCTCGGACGTGCCCGCGATCGGGCCGACCGTGTGGGGCTCGAAGCCCGAGGCGCACGAGGTGATCGAGATCGACGACTGGCGCGAGGTGGAGCCCAGCTCCGACGGTCCGTTCATCCACATGGAGGGCCGTGAGGTCTTCAAGTGGGCGACCACCGCGATCGTCCACAAGGCCGTCGAGACGCTCGAGCGCTCGGGCCTCACGCCCGAGGAGCTCGACTGCTTCATCCCCCATCAGGCCAACAACCGGATCACCGACTCGATGTTGCGCCACCTCAAGCTGCCCGAGGACGTCGTGGTCGCCCGCGACATCATCCGCATGGGCAATTCGTCGGCGGCATCCGTCCCGCTGGCGATGGAGGAACTGCTCGAAACCGGGCAAGCCACCAGCGGGCAGACCGCCCTGATCATCGGCTTCGGCGCCGGCCTGGCATTCGCCGGGCAGACCGTCGTCCTGCCCTGATCTCCATCCCCCACCCGGAACAACCCGTATAAGGAGCCACCATGGCCAGCACCGAAGAGATCCGTTCCGACCTCGCCGAGATCGTCAACGACATCGCCGGCGTCGCCGTCGAGGATGTCCAGCTCGACAAGTCCTTCGTCGACGACCTCGGCGTCGACTCGCTCTCGATGGTCGAGATCATCTACGCCTGCGAGGACAAGTTCGGCGTGTCGATCCCCGATGAGGACGCCAAGAACCTCAAGACCGTCGGCGACGCCGTCGCCTACATCGAGCGCGCCAGCGCCTGATCCCGGAAGCGAGGGGCGGCCCGTCGGGCTGTCCCTCGCCCCCGCCCCTTCCGGCAACCGCCCCTTCCGCCCCGCCCGATTCTCCAGCGAACGAGGAGCCCCATGTCTCGCACCGTCGTCATCACCGGCTTCGGAGCCTTCACTCCGCTCGGCACCGACGCCCCCTCCACCTGGGAGGCCATGCTCGCCGGTCGCACAGGCGTCCATGCGCTGTCCTACGACTGGGCGGCAGACCTTCCGGTGCGCTTCGCCGCCGAAGCCGCCGGCGATCCGGTCGCGAAGATCGACCGCGTGGCCGCCCGCCGGCTCGACCGCTCGTCGCAGCTCGCCCTGGCCGCCGGCCTCGAGGCCTGGGCCGACGCCGGCTTGGGCCTGGGCCTGGGCGAGGACAACCCGATCGATCCCGAACGCCTCGTCGTGAGCGTCGGCACCGGCATCGGCGGTCTGCTCACCACCCTCAGCCAGTGGGATGTGCAGAAGGAGAAGGGGCTGCGCCGCGTCTCCCCCTTCACCATCCCCATGCTGATGTCCAACGCCCCGGCAGCGAACCTCGGCCTCAAGTTCGGCGCATCCGCGGCCGTGCATGCGCCGGTGAGCGCCTGCGCCTCGTCGAACGAGGCGATCTCGCTCGCCTTCGACCAGATCCAGCTCAACCGTTGCGACATCGCGGTGGTGGGCGGCACCGAGGGCACCATCCATCCCCTTCCCCTCAACTCCTTCGCCCAGATGCAGGCGCTCAGCCGGCGCAACGACGATCCCGAGCACGCCTCCCGCCCCTGGGACACCGGCCGGGACGGCTTCGTGCTCGCCGAGGGTTCCACGATCATGGTGATCGAGACCCTGGAGCACGCCCAGGCGCGCGGGGCCAAGATCTACGGCACCCTCCGCGGCGCGGGCATCAGCAACGACAACCACGACATCGTGCAGCCGGAGCCGACGGGGCGCGGACAGTCGGCGGCGATGATCAAGGCGCTGCGCTCCGCGGGGCTGAGCCCACGGGACATCAGGCACGTCAACGCGCACGGCACCTCCACGCCGCAGGGCGACGTGACCGAGGCAGGCTCCATCGCCACGGCGCTGGGGGACGCCGTCGACTCGTGCGTGGTCACGTCGACGAAGTCGATGACCGGTCACCTGCTCGGCGGTGCCGGAGCGCTGGAGACCTTCGCGACGGTGATGGCGCTCAAGACCCGTCAGGTGCCCCCGACGATCAACATCGAGAACCTGGAGCCCGGACTGCCGATCGACGTCGCGGCCAACGAGGTGCGCCCCCTGCCCGAGGGCGATCTGGCCGCTGTGAACAACTCGTTCGGCTTCGGCGGCTCCAACGTCGCGATCGCGGTCACCAACGAGAACATCACCGCCTGAGCAGGGACGACGGGCGCCGGCTGCACAGGAAGGCCTCAGATCACCTGATGCAGCCAGCGCACCGGGGCATCCTCCCCGGCGTAGCGGAAGGGCTCCAGTTCCTCGTCCCACGGCATGCCGAGCATCCGCTCCATCGCCTTGTAGATGGTGTCGCCGCCCAGCGCCTCGTCGGCGATCGCCCTCTTGACCGCATCCTCCCGCAGCAGCACGTCGCCATGCACACCGATGGTGGCCGTGAACGGCCCGAGCTGGGGCGTGAAGCAGAAGCGCTGCCCGTCCGATCCGGGGCTGGCCTCCTCCACCACCTCGAATCGCAGTTGCTCGAAGGCCACCAGAGCGGAGGCCAGCGCCGCCCCGGTGCCCTGGGTGCTCACCCATGAGAACTCCGCCCGCTTCCTGCCCCGCTCGGCGCGCTGATCGGTCCAGTCGAGGCGGGTCTTCGCGCTCAGCACTGAGCCGAGCGCCCATTCGATGTGCGGGCACAGCGCCGCCGGCGTCGAGTGGACGAAGATCATGCCACGCGCCGCCGGCTGCCTCACCGTGGTGAGTCTCTGATTCATGTGTCCCTCCCTGATCAGGCCCGATTGCCTTCCCCTGCTATCGCACCGATCAGTGAGGTCGGGACCCATTGTGTTACACCGCGGCGCGCCTGACAACCTCTTTCACCAGAAGACCGGGGCCGCGCATGGTAACAATGGGGGCATGAACGCCCCCTTGCCGCTCGGCTTCGTGCTCGACCGCCGCGATTCCCTCTCCCAGCTGACCTCCCAGTCAGGCCGGCTGTTCTGGCTCGCCGGCATCGCGGCCGAGGACGGCCGGGTGACCGTGCGCATCCTCGATCCGTCCGGCCGGGTGGTCGACCTCACGCCGGAGGCGTCCGTGCGCTCCCGGGTGATGGAGTACGGCGGCGGGGCCTACGCCGCCGGCGACGGCGTGCTCGCCTATGTCGACGACCTCACCCGCCGGGTGTGGATACACGAAGGGGACCGCCGGCGCCCGATCACAGACGACCAGGACCGGTACCGCTACGGCGGGCTCGTCCTGCATCCGGCGTCGCGCCGGATGCTGGCCGTGCGCGAGGACCACGCCGCCCGGCCCGAGCCGAGAACCGAGATCGTCGCGCTCTGCCTGGACGACGAGAACCCGGCCGGCGGCCAGGTCCTGGTGACGGGGGCGGACTTCTACGCGGGCATCGCGGTACACGACGACCAGCTCGCCTGGTGTCAATGGATGCACCCCGACATGTCCTGGGATCGCGCGTCGGTCTGGCGGGCTCCGCTCGCGCACCCCGAGCAGGCGGTGGCCGTCGCGGATCGCGAGGACGTCTCCGCGCTCTACCCGTTGTGGCTCGACGGGAGCCGGCTGGCCCACGTCAGCGACGAGTCCGGGTACTGGAACTGGACGCTGTCCGGATCCGCCGGCGCGGAGACCTGCGCCCTGCCCGCGGACTGCGCCGGCCCGCTCTGGGTGTGCGACGCCCCTGCCGCGGCCACCGACGGCGAGCGGTTGGCGTTCGTCGAGTATCGCGACGGATGGGGCGGCCTCGCGGTCTGGCATCCCGCCACGGGCACGGTCGAGCGGCCCCTCCCGGGCACCGCGGACGTCGAGTCCCTCGCCTGGCACCGCGGCGAACTCCACGCCATCGTCTCCTGGCCGGAGCGCCCCTCGTCCCTGGTTCGGCTCGGCGCCGACGGCGTCGAGGAGCTGGTGGGCTCGGCGCCGCTCGACGGAGCGGTCGCCCCGCGGTCGCGGTGGGCCGAGGGACCCGCCGGGCCCATCCAGTTCTGGGCCTACGTCCCCCCGGGCGTCGAGCGGCCCCCGCTGCTGGTGAAGACCCACGGCGGCCCGACGTCGATGGCCACCGCCTCGTTCGACGAGGAGATCCAGTTCTGGGTCTCCCGAGGCTTCGCCGTCGCGGACGTCAACTACGGCGGTTCCACGGGGTTCGGCCGGCGCTACCGCAACCGGTTGCGCCGCCGGTGGGGCGTGCTCGATGTCGCCGACGTGGTGGCCGCCGTCGGCGAAATGGTGGCGGCCGGCCTCGCCGACCCCGACCGGGTCGCCATCAAGGGCGGCAGCGCCGGCGGCTACACCACGCTCCAGTCCCTGGTCACCAGCGACGTCTTCGCGGCGGGGATGAGCCGCTACGGCATCGGCGATCTGGAGGCGCTGGTGACCGACACCCACAAGGCGGAGTCGCGCTACACCTTCGGTCTCGTCGGCCCGTGGCCGGAGGCCAAGGCCGTCTACGAGGAGCGTTCGCCGCTGTTCCACCTGGATCGCCTGTCCACCCCGATGCTCATCCTTCAAGGCATGGAGGACAAGGTGGTTCCCCCGAACCAGGCCTTCGCCATGGCGGACGCGGTGCGGGCGGCCGGCAAGCCCCTGGCGCTGATCACCTTCGCGCAGGAGGGGCACGGCTTCCGCCGGCTGGACTCGCGCCGGATCGCCCTGGAGGCGGAACTGAGCTTCCTGGAGCAGGTCTTCGGCCTGCCGCTCAGCCCCGACGTGCCGGCGCTGCGGATCGAGAATCTCGCCGGCTGAGCGCGCCTACGGCCAGCGGGCGGCGAGGGAGATCACGCCGAGGGCCGCGAGCACGGCGAAGGCCAGGGCGAGGCCCGCGTACCGGTCGGTGATCTCCGCGGGCACCGCCTCGTAGCCCACCGAGCGGCGGATCGCGTCGTAGACCTCGTCGAGCTCCGAGGCCGTCGCGGCGGAGAACTTCTTGCCCCCGGAGGCCCGGGCCACCTCGGTCATCTCGTAGTGGTCGACGGGCACCCGCTGGCGGACGCCGTCCTGCTCCACGTAGCCGTCCTGCGTGCCGTAGGCGATGGTGTAGATCGGAATCCCCAGTTCCCCCGCCTTCTCCGCGGCGGTGACCGAGGAGCGACCCATATTGGTGGCGCCGTCCGACAGCAGGACGATCGCGGCCGGAGCAACCGCCTCCGGGTCGTCCGGATCCGGAGGAACCAGGCGCAGGGCATCGATCGAGGTGTAGATGCCCTCCCCGACGGCGGTCGACGGAGCGAGCTCCAGCGCGCCGATGGCCCGCGACACGGCGCCCCTGTCGACCGTGGGGGGAACCACGATCGCGGGGGTGCCCGCGAAGCTCACCAGCGCGACGTTGAACCGGGGCGGCAGGGAATCCAGGAACTGATTCGCCGACTCCTGGGCGGCCACCATCCGCGACGGCGGGATGTCGTCGGCCTCCATCGACCAGGACACGTCGATCGCCAGGACGATGGTGGCGCGATCGCGCGGCTCCAGCACATAGGCCTTGGGGGTGGCCCAGGCGACGACGAGCGAGGCGAGGCTGAGGAGGGCCAGCAGGACGGCGCCATGGCGCTTCCAGGCGGCGTCCTTCGGAACGATCGCCCGCAGTCGGCGGGACTGCCTCTTCGACTGCCGTGCGGTCTGCCCGGCGGCCAGCACGTAGGCGAGCCCGATCAACGGGATCAGCGCCAGCGCCCACAACCGCTCGGGGCGCAGGAACTCGAGCGCGAGAAGGGTCGTCATCGCGGCCACCTCGCCGCCATCATCACCGCGCCCAGGGCGGCGACGATCGCGAACCCCAGGGCGAAGAACGCGTAGCGCGCGGTGACCGGCTTCTTGACCTCTTCGAAACCCACCGCGGAGCCGATGTCCTCGTAGGCCTTGTCGAGTTCTCCCGACGAGGAGGCCGTCGCGGCGCGTCCTCCGGTGGCCTCGGCGATCCGGGCCATCGTCTCCGGATCCGGGGCGACGTTCTCGCGCACGCCGTCGAGATCGACGAAGCCGTTCTGCGTGCCGTAGGCGATGGTGTAGATCGGGATCCCCGCGTCCTTGGCCGACTGGATGCCGGCAGCGGGATCCGGGCCGTCGGTGTTCGCGCCGTCCGAGAGCATCACGATCATCGCGGGCGCCGGTTCCTCCTCGTCGCCCGGCGGCGCCTGCGCGACCGCCTTGAGCGCCACCTCGATCGCGCTGCCCAGGGCCGTGCCGTCCTCGAACTCGAGCGCGGCCAACGCCCGACCGAGCGCTCCGCGGTCGGTCGACGGCGGCATCTTGATCGACGGCGTCGCGGAGAGGTTCACCAGCGCGACGTTGAACGAGGGCGGGAGCGAGTCGACGTAGCTCTGCGCCTTCTCCTTGGCCGCAGTGAGCCGGTCGGGCTCGACGTCGGCGGCAGCCATGGAGCGCGAGGTGTCGACGACCAGGACGACGGTGGCGCGCTCCCGCGGCTCCTTGGTGACGCCGAGCGGCTGAGCCCAGGCCATGCCGAGCGCCAGCAACGAGGCCAGCGACATCGCCACCGCGAGATGCCGGGTCCACTGGCGCTGCGAGCCGACGACGCGCCCCAGGACGCCGGTGTTGGTGTAGCGCAGCGACACGCGTCCGCGGAGCCTGAGCACGATCAGGTAGGCGACGATCAGCAGCGGCAGCACCAGCAAGGCCCAGAGCCGCTCCGGGCTCAAGAACTCCGGCAGTATGTTCACTTGCTCACCCCCCGCGGCGGCTGGTGGAGGATGGCGGCGGTGCGCCGGTAGTTCAGGACGAATCGGGCGATGTCGGCCACCCAGTCGCGATCGGTGCGCAGTTGGATATGCCCGGCGCCGGCCCTCCTGATGGCGGCGCGGATGCGCGCACGCTGGATTCGAGTGGCCTCGTCCATGCGTCGCCGGGCCGCCGGATCGCTGGTGTTGATGTAGCGGACGAAGGTGGTCTCGGGGTCGCGGATCAGCATCTCGCCCACGTCGGGGAGTTCCAGCTCGTGGCGGTCGACCACCTCGACGCAGAGCACCTGGTTGCGCACCCCCAGCCTGCGCAGGGAGCGTTCCCACGGCGGCGGGACGTCGGGATCGAGCTCGTCGTCGCCCGCGGAGAGGAAGTCGGAGACCACCACCCGCATGCCCCGGCGGCGCTGCGAGCGGGCGAGCTGCTCGATGCCGTCGGCCAGGTCGAAGGAGAGGGGGGCGTTGTCGGCGACGATCGGGTCGGTCAGCATGGTGCGCAGCAGGCCGTAGAGCGCGGTGCGACCCGAACGGGCCGGGATGCGGCGGATCGAGTCGGTCCGCATCATCATGCCGCCGAAGCGGTCTCCCATCCGTTGGCTCAGGAAGCCGATCGTCGCCACCGCGGCGATCCCGAGGTCGCGCTTCGTGATGCCCTCGGTGCCCCAGTTCATCGACGGCGTGACGTCGAGCAGCGCCCAGACCTCCAGTTCGCGGTCGGCGACGGTGTCGCGCACATGGGTCTCCCCTGTGCGGGCGGTGACGGCCCAGTCGATCTTGCGGACATCGTCTTGTCCGGGGTGGTAGATGCGCGCGTCGTTGGACTCGGAACCGGGCCCGGGCAGCAGGCCCAGATGGTCGCCCTGCAGAAACCCCTCCAGCCGGCGCACCACGGCCAGCTCCAGGCGGCGCAGCGCCGCCTCCGGCGCCAGCCGGTTGAGCGGGACGGTGGGGCCGGTGGGCGCCTTCAGCACCGATTGCGCGGCGTCGGCGGGGGGCCGGAAGGAGATCTCCACGGGTCTGCTCAGAGCCGCCCGGGCTCGTGGGCGTGCTGGGCGCGGCGCTGCTGGCGCTGCTGATCGTTCCACACCGGGGTGGGTGCGGGGACCATCGCCAGGATCCGCTCCACCACGTCGATGGGGTCGATGTTGTCGGCGACCGCGTCGAAGCCGAGCACGATCCGGTGCGCCATCACGTCCTTGGCGACGGCCTGGACGTCGGTGGGCAGCACGTAGTCGCGGCCGTTGATCAGCGCGAGCGCCCGCGACGCCGCGACGAGACCGAGCGTCGCGCGGGGGGAGCAGCCGATCTGGATGACCGGCTCCAGATCCGGCATCTCGAATTCCGACGGGGCGCGCGAGGCCAGCACGAGCCGCACGATGTACTCGGCCACCAGATTGTGGACGAACACCCCGGAGGCGAGGCCCTGGAGGTGGCGCACGACGTCCGGGCTCAGGACCTGCTCCGCGGTGGGCGGCCGGACGCTCATCCGGCGCAGGATGTCGAGTTCTTCGTTGCCGCGCGGGTAGGGCACGTCGACCTTCACGAGGAAGCGGTCGCGCTGGGCCTCCGGCAGCGGGTAGACGCCCTCCGACTCGACGGGGTTCTGGGTGGCGATCACGATGAACGGATCCGGGACCGGATAGGTCTTGCCGCCGATGGAGACCTGCTTCTCCGCCATCAACTCGAGCATCGCGGACTGGACCTTGGCCGGCGCGCGGTTGATCTCGTCGGCCAAGACGAAGTTGGCGAACACGGGACCGAGCTCGATCGCGAAGCTCTCCGTGCGCGCCGAGTAGATGCGGGTTCCGACGATGTCGGACGGCACCAGATCCGGAGTGAACTGGACGCGGGCGAAGTCACCGCCCACGACGGTGGCGAAGGAGCGCACCGCCAGGGTCTTCGCGACGCCGGGCACGCCTTCCAGAAGGCAGTGCCCCTTGGCGAGCAGGGCGACCATGAGCTGCTGGACCATGTGCTCCTGGCCGACGATGACGCGCTGAACCTGGCTGATGGCCTGTCCGAGGAGCCTGGCTGCTTCCGCCACGCTCGTCGGCCGGTCGATGTGATCGGTCACCTGGGCCGCTCCTTGGGTGGGATCGAGACGAACGGCCCCCACGATACCGGCTGCTCCCGACAGCGCGAACGGCCGTTGGGCGGGGACGCGGCGGATGTGGTGTGATGGGAGGTGATGATCAGCCCGGACGAGCTTCCTGACGCGCCCCCGCGCGCCCAGCATCATCCCCTCGGCGAGGGGGATCCGGCGAAGGTGGGCACCTTCTGGCTGCATTCCCGTCTCGCCGAGACCCCCGCGGGGGTGGTCTACGGCGCGCACGAGGACGACGGGGACCCCGTCATGCTGATCCTGCTCTCCGAGGGAGCCGCCGCAGACCACGCCGCGCGGGCCCGGTTCGCGGGCGAGATCAACGCCATGCACATCGACACCGTCGTGGCGCGCGGGGGCCAGGGCCAGGACGACGGACCGATGGGCGTGCGCTTCCGGGACGAGGACGACGACCCGCACCTCACCGGGCTGCGGCCGCTGGCGCCCTGGGCGGCGCTGGCCTTCGACGGCACCGTCGTGGCCGTCTTCGAGGCCGTCCGCGTGCTGCGCGCCGTCGATCTCCTCTCGTCGCCGCCGCTCAGCGAGCCGGCAGGACCCGACTATCGGCTGCACTGGATCGACGAGCGCTCCCCCGGCGCGTCCCGCGTCTGGGCGCTCGCGTGGCCCGGGCGCCACGACCGGGCGGGCTGGATCACCATCCTGGTGTCCTGGCTGTTGATGATCCTCCTGGCCGCGCTCGCCCTGCTCCTGGCCATCCTGGTGTTCCAGAACGCCCCCCTGGTGTCCCCGCCCCCGCCCGTCCCGACGGATGCCAGCGGCGAGGGTTCGGGAGATCCCACCTCGGGCCCTCCGCAGTCGGGAGAGCCGACGTCGGGGCAGCCGCAGTCCGGGGACCCCAGCGAGGGTGAAGGGGCGTCGTCGCCCGGCAATGCGCCACCGTCGCGGCTCGGCACGCCGACGATGACCGACCCGTCCGGGGACGCCTCCGGCCCGGGCGATCCCACTCCGAACAAGCGGCTGTAGAGCCCCGACAGGATCGTGATCAACGCATGAGTGTGCCCCTTTGGCTCCTCGCCCTGGCGGTCGCGCTGGGATGCGCGGGAGGCTTCGTCCAGGGCGTCGTCGGATTCGGCATGGGGGTGCTGGCCGTGCCCATCCTGGCCCTCGCCGACCCCGGACTGGTGCCCGTCGCGACGCTGATCGCCGGCGAGGGCCTGCCCGTGATGTCCCTCATCTACGAGAGACGCTACCTGGACAAGTCGGCGCTCGGCTGGGTGCTCCTCGGGCAGACCCCCGCCACCGCGCTCGGCGTGCTCCTCGTCGCGACGCTGCCCCTCGCGATGCTGAAGGCCGTGATCGCGGTGATGGTGCTCGTCATGGTCCTGCTCAGCGTGGTGCGCGTCACCGTCCCGCTCAACGCCACCACCTTGACCAGCGCCGGCGTCCTGGCCGGAGTTTCCGGCACCGCGGCGGGCATCGGCGGGCCGCCGGTGGCGATCGTCATGGCCGACATGAGGCCGGCCGCGGTGCGCGCCACCTTGGCCGCGACCTTCCTGGTGGGCACCGTCGTGTCGCTGGGCGGGCTCGCCGTGGGCGGGGTCGTCCGCGCCGACGCGCTGCTCGTCGGGGCCGTGATGCTGCCCGCGACCCTGCTCGGCATGGCCTTCGCTCGTCGCGCCAGGAACCATCTCACGCCCAGGGGATTCCGGATCGGCATGCTGAGCCTGTCCACGACATCGGCCACCATCCTGCTGGCCAACGCCCTGTTCGGCGCATGATCCCCCGCCACGCCGCCGACGGAGATGGTTCCGCAGCAGGCTCCGTACTCACCCGTCGGGTCGTCCTCGGGGCGGGCATCACCGCCGGGCTGAGCGCGCTGGCCTGCGCCCCCGTCGCCGCCCCGCCGGTGCCGACCCCCACGGCCTCGCCCGTCGTCACCCCGCCGACGTCCCCGTCCGCCGCCCCCGATCCTCTGCCTTCGCCCAGTCCCACCCCCACCGGACCCGACCCCACCGAGGTGGCGGCCCGGTTCGCCGACGCGGAACCGCAGCGCTGGGGCATGGACCTGCCGGGCATCGTCGGCACGCTGGAGGAGCCCCTCACCGCCGACGGAAGGCCGCGCGTCGCGCTGACCTTCGATGCCTGCGGCGGGCGGGCGGGTTCAGGCTTCGACGCCGAGCTGATCGACGGCCTGATCGCGGCCCAGGTCCCGGCCACCTTGTTCCTCAATCTGCGCTGGATCGAGGCGAACCCGGAGGTCGTCGCCAGGCTGATCGCCGAGCCGCTGTTCGAGCTGGGCAACCACGGCACCCGCCATGTCCCGCTGTCGGTGACCGGGCGCGAGGCCTACGGGATCGCCGGCTCAGCGAGCGCGCAGGAGGCCGTCGACGAGGTGTGGGGCTGTCACGAGCGGCTGACCGCGCTCACCGGCGTCGCGCCGCGTCTCTTCCGCTCCGGCACCGCCCACTACGACGACGTGGGCGTCGCGATCGTCTCGGCGCTCGGGGAGGTGCCCGTCGGCTTCCGCACCAACGGCGACGCCGGCGCCACCTACCCCGCCGCGACGGTGCGCTCCGAGGTGAGGGCCACCGCCCCCGGCGGGATCGTGATCGGGCATTTCAACCGGCCCGACGGCGAGACCGCCGAGGGCGTGCTCGCGGCGATCCGGGACATGCAGGCCGACGGCGTGGCGTTCGTCCACCTGTAGGGCGGGCCTAGCTAGCTAGGGTGTCCAGGTGCCGGGCGTGGGCAGGACGGTCCAGTCCAGCGCCACCGTGCCGGGACGGATCTCGGCGACGCAGATCAGCAGCGACATGGTGGGGATCCCGTGGGGATGGTTGTCCCTGACGATCGCGCGGTCGTCGAAAGGCCCCAGCGCCGTCGTGGCGCGCAGCAGCGAGAGCCATCGGTCGCGCCATTGCTCCTCGGGCAGGCCGGCGAGGGCCCGGAACTCCGGCAGCCAGCGGCGGATGCGGGCCGTGCGCTCGTCGTCGACGTCGCCGTGGGCCACCATGTGTACGCCGGGGGTCAGGTCCTGCCGATTCAGGTGCTCCCCCTCCCAGCCCGTGATCCGGCAGGACCCGCCATCCACCTCGACCAGGTTGAAGCCCTCGGTCCGCGGACGCGCGGGCAGGGACTCGCCGGCGAGGCTCGCCAGCGGCAGCCCTCCCCGCGACGCCAGGGTGGCGTCCTTCTCCGCAGGGGGCTTCCCGCGGTTCACCAGGACCGCGAGCCTGCCAGCGCCGGGAAGGCAGGCCAGCCAGGCCCCGCCCGCGCGCCGGTCCCTCACCCCGAGGACCCCCGGGTGCGCGTCGGGCCACCAGAGCCCGGGCGGATCCCAGGCCCGCAACGGGTCCTCGTCACGGATCGCGAGCAGCCGGGTGGGCTGGTCCTGGCGCTGCGGCGTCTCCACCACGACGGTACACATCGATCGCGTCCCTTCCGACGGCTTCCGCGAGTCTGACAGGGGGTCTCGCCGGATGCAAGGATGGGGGGATGGTGATCGTGCTCGGGGTGAGCGGCGGCATCGCCGCCTACAAGGCGGTGGTGCTGGCCAGGCTGTTGGTCGAGGACGGCCACGAGGTGCATGTGGTGCCCACCGACGACGCGCTGCGTTTCGTCGGGGTGCCGACGTGGGAGGCGATCAGCCGGAACAAGGTGACCACCTCCGTACACGACGATGTGGCGGAGGTGCGACACGTCGCGCTGGGGCAGCGCGCCGACCTGGTGATCGTCGCCCCCGCCACCGCGAACACCCTGGCGAAGATGGCCGCCGGCCTGGCCGACAACCTGCTCGGCACGACGCTGCTGGCCACCCAGGCCCCGGTGCTGGTGGCTCCGGCGATGCACACCGAGATGTGGCGGCATCCGGCCACCCAGGCCAACCTGGCCACGCTCGCCGGGCGCGGTGTCCATGTGGTCGGCCCGGACTCCGGCCGGCTCACCGGCAGCGACAGCGGGCCGGGGCGGATGAGCGAGCCCGCGGCGATCGCGGCGCGCGCCCGCCGACTGCTTGCCCCGGGCGACCTGACGGGCCTGCGCGTGCTCGTCTCCGCCGGCGGCACGAGGGAGCCCATCGACCCGGTGCGCTTCCTCGGCAACCGTTCCAGCGGCCGTCAGGGCGTGGCCGTCGCGCTCGCCGCGGCCGATCGTGGCGCGGAGGTGCTGCTGGTCGCCGCCAACGTCGACGGCAGCGTGCTGGGCGAGGTGGAGGGTCATCCCTCGATCCGGATCGAGTCGGCGGGCAGCGCCGCCGAGTTGCAGCAGGTGGTGGAGGCCGGGGCAGGCACCTCGGAGGTGGTGGTGATGACCGCGGCGGTCGCCGACTACCGGGTCGCCGGCGTGGCGGAGGGGAAGATCCGTAAGGAGGACGCCGACGCTCCTCCCGTGCTGCACCTGGTGGAGAATCCCGACATCCTGGCGGGGCTGGTCGCGCGGCGCCGGCCCGGGCAGACGGTGGTGGGGTTCGCGGCGGAGACCGCGGACAGCGAGGAGGAGCTGCTGGACTTCGGGCGGCGCAAGCGCCGGCGCAAGGGCGTCGACCTGCTGGCGGTCAACCGGGTGGGCTGGAACGCGGGATTCGAGACGGCGACCAACACGCTGTACCTGATCGACGGGGAGGACCGGGCGATCGGCCGCGTCGAGGGGACCAAACGCGCCGCCGCGGACGGACTGTGGGACGCCGTCGCCGCGCTGCGCCCCGGCTCCCCCGCCGCACCCGCCTGAGAGGCGCGGCGATGCCCTCCTCCGGTCTTGTCAGAGGCGTCACCTAGGCTGACAGCGTCCACACAACGAGGAGATGCGCAGATGAACCGAACCCCCCAGACCGAGGCCGGCTTCGTCGTGGTGGCCAACCGGCTGCCCGTCGACCGGCACGTCACCAAGGACGGCGACGTCACCTGGCGCACCTCACCGGGTGGTCTGGTCACGGCCCTGGAGCCGGTCATGCGCAGCCTCGGCGGCGCCTGGGTGGGCTGGCACGGCGCCCCCGACGAAGAGCTGGAGCCGTTCGCTCATGACGGCTACGAGGTGGTTCCCGTCCCGCTGAGCAGCCAGGAGCAGGAGGACTACTACGAGGGCTTCTCCAACGCCACCCTGTGGCCGCTCTACCACGACACCATCGAGAAGCCCGCCTTCCACCGCGTGTGGTGGGAGGCCTACAAGCGGGTCAATCGTCGCTTCGCCCAGGCCGTCGCGGAGGTGGCGGCGCCTGGCGCAACGGTCTGGGTGCAGGACTATCAGCTGCAGCTGGTGCCCACGATGCTGCGGGCCTTCCGGCCGGATCTGCGAATCGGCTTCTTCCTGCACATCCCGTTCCCGCCGGTCGAGCTGTTCCAGCAGATCCCGTGGCGGCGCCAGCTGATCGAGGGCCTGCTCGGCGCAGACCTGGTGGGCTTCCAGGTTCCCTCCCAGGCCGCCAACTTCCTGCGCCTGGTGCGCCAGCGCACCGATCACAAGGTGGAGCGCGACCAGGTGCGGGTCGGCGAGCACACCTGCGTGGCCCGCGCCTACCCCATCTCCATCGACGTCGCCGGCTTCCAGGAGCTGGCCAGCTCCCCGGAGACGATCACGGAGGCGGAGAACCTCCTGGAGGATCTGGGGCATCCCAAGAAGGTTCTGCTGGGGGTCGACCGGCTCGACTACACCAAGGGGCTGCGACAGCGCATCCGGGCCATCGGCGAGCTGTTCACCGAGGGCAAGCTCGACCCCGACGAGGTGGTGTTCCTGCAGGTGGCCACGCCGTCGCGGGAGAACGTCGACGAGTACCGCCGCCTGCGCGACGACATCGATCTGCTGGTGGGCCGGATTAACTCCGGCGTGGGCGGGGTGGGTCGCCCGGCGATCGTCTACCGCCATGCGAGCTTTCCTCGTCGCACCATGGCCGCCATGTACCGCATCGCCGACGTGATGGTGGTCACCCCCCTGGCCGACGGGATGAACCTGGTGGCCAAGGAGTACGTCGCCTGCCATCCCGGCGCCAACGGGGCCTTGGTGCTCAGCGAGTTCGCGGGCGCCGCGCGGGAGTTGCGCCGCGCCTACCTGGTGAATCCGCACGACCTGGACGGGATGAAGGAGGTGGTGCTGCACGCCGTCAACGCCCCCTATCGCGAACGGTCGGCCAGGATGCGCGCGTTGCAGCGCCAGGTGCAGGCCAACCCGATCGAGAAGTGGGCCAACAGCTTCCTGGGCGACCTGGCCGGCATCGAGGCGCTCGGCGGCGAGGAGGACGACGCATAGCCCGGATACAGCTAGGGCGTGTTGCGGAAGTGGTGGCCGTAGCGAGCGGCGTCCTGGTGCGTC
>DAOLFC010000187.1:0-4631 GCA_035326505.1 Arachnia sp. | reverse complement strand
TCATCCCGCCTGGCACGTCCTCGCCGGAGGAAGCATTAATCAGTGCTTCCCCAGGCGGCTCCGGGGGCGGTCTCCCGGACGAGTCCCCGGCGACGAGCAAGCCCGTCGATCACCAGGGCGATGATCCCCAGGACCGCCAGATCGACCAGCACCCACGGTCCGGCCGATCCCTCCGAGCGGTCGAAGAGTCCGTCCAACCCCAGCCACGGCACGGGCAGGAGGCTGAGCAGGTTGTTGACCACATGGATGGCGATGGCCGCCTCCAGCCCGCCCGTACGCCAGGTGAGGTAGGAGAGCAGCAGCGCGAAGACGATGTAGAACAGGTTGAGCCAGGGATCGGCCGCGCCGTGAAGCATCGCGAACACCGTTGCCGTGACGAGAGCACCCACCACCAGCGACACCTCGCGCCGAGGAATCCACGCCCCGATCGCCCGGGGGAGATACCCGCGAATGGCGTACTCCTCTCCGGCCGCCTGGAGCGGCGTCGTGAGCAGGATGCCGACGAGCAGCACCCACGTCTCGGGCCGTTGCCGGAACTCGAGTTCGTCCCAGCCCAGGAGGAGGCTGCCGCCGATCGACACGCTCAGTGGAACCGCGGAGACCAGCATGCAGAGCCCCAGCCAGCCCCAGCGCATCCTGCCCTCGACGGAGTGCAGGTAGCCGGCCTTCTGGCCGACGATCAGCCCTCCGACCAGCGTCGCGGGGATCAGGGCGGCGAGAAACAGGTTGTTGCTGAGGAACGCCCCCGGCGTGATGCTGCTGAGGTCGCCCTCGAGCATCTCCGGGGTGAACGGCTCGATGCCCAGCGCCAGGTCCACCACCAGCCAGAGCACCATTGACGCCACCAGCGCGAATACGGCGATCGCGGCGGCGGCCAGCAGGCCGAGCAGCGGCGACCACCAGGCGATGCCGGGCGCGCGCCAGAACGCGTGATAGGGCGTCGGCTCGACGGGGAGCCGCGGTCCCTTCGCGGGCACCGGTTCGTATACGTATCCCTGCGGGGCCGGGGACGACGCGAGGTGCGGAGGCAGGTCTACCGGCGGCCGGCTCATCCGAACCAGAGCGCCAGTTCCGCCGCCGCCGACTCCTCCGAGTCCGAGGCATGCACGCAGTTGTGGCGCACCGACGTGGCGTAATCGGCCCGGATGGTGCCGGGGGCGGCCTTGGCCGGATCGGTGGCGCCATTGATCTCGCGGACGCGGGCGACGGCGTCGTCCCCGGACAGCCGCACCGCCACCAGCGGACCCCGGGTCATGAACGCGCGCAACGGCGGATAGAAATCGCGCTCCCGGTGGGCCGCGTAGTGCCGATCGGCGAAGGCCCCGTCGATGGTGCGCATGTCCATCTGCGCGATCGCCAGGCCGGCGGCCTCGTAGCGCCCCAGGATGGCGCCGATCAACCCGGCCTCCACGGCGTCGGGCTTGATGATGACGAAGGTCTCGTTCGTCGCTGTCTCGTTCATCACTGTCCTGTTCTCTGTGGGGGTGCGTTCTCACCGCGCTGTTCGAGCTTCTTGCCGAGCACGAACGACGTGAGCCAGATCAAAGCGAAGATGATACCCATGGCGTACATCCACGGGGTGAGAACGCCCATGGCGATGGCGATCGCCTGCACCGCCCAGCCCACCGGAAAGCCCCAGCCCTTGCGCAGGCCACCGGTGGCGACGATGGCCAGCACCGAGGCCGTCGTGGTCCAGATCACCGCCGTCGTCACCGGGACGTCGGCGACCCTGATCATGCCGGCGAACGCCAGCCAGAACACGATCACCTCGAAGATCAGCACCGACATCAGGGCGCTCAGCATCGGGTTGCGGGGCTTCAGCGCGAGCGCCTTCATCGGGCCTCCTCCGGGGAGGCGACGAGCAGGTCGCGGGCCTCGCCCGCCGCGATCACGGAGCCGGCGACGAGGATCCCCGCCTGCTCCGACGAGGTGTCGGCGACCATGACGGCCAGGTCGAGGGCGTCGGCCATGGTGGCGGCCCGGCGCACCCGGCCGGCGGGCCAGATCTGCTCGGCCAGGGCGGCCAGGTCCTCGACGCCGCGGGCGCGAGGGCTGGAGGAGACCTGGGTGATCACCACCTCGTCCATCGCTTCGGCGAAGATCTCCAGCACCTGCTGCGCGTCCTTGTCCTGCATCATCGCCACCACCCCGACGAGGGGGCGGAAGTCGAACGACTCGCTCAGGGCATCGATCGTGGCCCGGGCGGCCTGGGGGTTGTGCGCGGTGTCGAGCACGACGGGCGGCGACGTGCGCACCCGCTCCAGGCGCGCCGGCGCTTCGACCGAGGACAGCCCGTCGGCGATGATCTCGGGGTTGAGGGGCTTGCCGCCCAGGAAGGCCTCGGCCGCCGCGACCGCGAGGGCGGCGTTGCGGGCCATGTGTTCGCCGTGAAGAGGCAGGAAGACGTCCGCGACGGGACCGCCCTCGGTCTCCAGCCGCAGCAGCTGCCCGCCCACCGCGACCTGCCGGCCCAGCACCCCGAAGTCGAGTCCCTCGGCCTTCACCGTCGCGCCGACGTCAACCGCGCGCCTCAACAGCACGGCCGCGGCCGCCGGGTCCTGACCGGCCAGCACCGCCGTCGAGCCCTCCTTGATGATCCCGGACTTCTCCCCCGCGATCTCCGGCAGGGTCTCCCCCAGGATGTGGGTGTGATCCAGCCCGATCGGCGCGACGACGGCCACGCTCGCATCGGCGACGCTGGTGGCGTCCCAGCGCCCGCCCAGGCCCACCTCCATCACCGCGACGTCGACCGGCGCGTCGGCGAAGGCCGCGTAGGCCATGCCGGTGATCACCTCGAAGAAGGTCATGGCGACGCCGTCGTGGGCCTGCGCGTCGACCATCTCCACGTAGGGCTTCACGTCGTTCCACACCTCGACGAAGCGCTCGCGGCCGATCGGGGCACCGTCGATCTGGATCCGTTCGCGCACGTCGCTGAGGTGCGGGCTGGAGAACCGGCCGACTCGCAGCCCGGCGGCGCGCAGCAGCGCGTCGATCATGATCGCGGTGCTGCCCTTGCCGTTGGTGCCCGCCACCTGGATCACGGGGAAGGAGCGCTGCGGGTCGCCCAGCACCTCCATCAGGGCCGAGATCCGGTTCAGGCTGGGCGCGACCCGATGCTCGGGCCAGCGACTCGTCAGGGATGCGGTGAGCTGCGCATAGGCGTCGTTCGTCATGGTGCGAGTAAGCCTATCCGCTCCCCGTCCAGCGGTACCGGGCGCGAACGTATCGGTCTAAACTGCCCCCGGTGAGGCGGTCGTGGAATCATTCCGCGCCACGAATCGTTGAACCACCGAGCACTGCCCGTCAACCGAGGAGCCCGTCACCATGGCCAACAACTCGTCCTTGAGCCGCCGAGCCGCCCTGAAGCAGCAGCAGGAACAAGAGGAACGGGCCGCCCGCACCCGCCGCATCCTCGGTTTCGGCCTGGGCGCCGTCGCGCTGGCCGTGGTGGTGATCCTCGTGGTGGTCATCGTCCAGACGATGGGCAAGCGGCAGGAGGTCGCGGCCGAGCAGCAGACTCCCCCCAACGCGACCGAGGGCTACGGCATCCTGGCCCAAGCCAAGCCCCCCGTCGACGGAACGCCGCACGTCGTGATCTACCAGGACTTCCAGTGCAGCGGCTGCGCGGCCTACGAACAGGTCTTCGGTCCCATCGTCACCAACCTGGTGGAGAACGGCGAGATCACCGCCGAGTTCCGCAGCGCGCACTTCATGGACCGCAACATCGGCAACGACTCCTCCGAGCGCGCTGCCCTTGCCGCCGCCGCCGCCGACGCCGTGGGCCACTACGACGCCTACCACAACGCCATCTTCGCCGCCTACAACGGCGGCGCGGGATACACCGAGGAGCAGCTCCGCGTCGAGTTCCCGGCGACGGCCGGCATCACCGGCGACAACCTCACCCGCTTCCAGGAGCTCTACGACGGCCGCGTCTTCCAGGACTTCGTCAACGGCGTCGAGAGCTCGATGGCCGCCGACGGGGTCACCGGGACGCCCACCTACATCGTCGACGGCACCCACCTGGCCTTCTTCGACGAGGACACCGAGGCCGCGCTGATCGATCCCACCGAGGAGAGCTTCATGAAGGCGGTCAACGAGGCCTACCAGGGCTGAGCGATTGACGAGTCCTTCCCCGCACCGCTGAGGAGGTGGGGCTGGGAGGCAAGGGCGGCGACCGTGAAGAGAACCTCGACCGCCGGCGGACGACCAGTCGGTCGCAGACCCCGGGCGGCAGGTCGCCACCCTTGCCTCTCAGCCCCACCGGTATTTCCCCTGGCAACCGCCTGAGGCTCCGGCCAAGTCGGCAGCCGTCGCGCGGAGCAGCCGCGAAAAGCAGCTAAAATCCCCTTCCATGACTACCGCTGAACACAGCTCTGCCCTGCCCGCGAGGCCCGCACTCGAAGGACTTGAGGCCAAGTGGGGCCAGGTATGGGACGACGAGGGCACCTACGCCTTCACCCGCCCGGCCTCGCGCGCGCAGGTGTTCAGCATCGATACCCCTCCCCCGACGGTGTCCGGGTCACTGCACGTCGGGCATGTGTTCAGCTACACCCACACCGACACCATCGCGCGCTTTCAGCGGATGCGCGGCAAGCACGTCTTCTACCCGATGGGCTGGGACGACAACGGCC
>DAOLFC010000047.1:0-25678 GCA_035326505.1 Arachnia sp. | reverse complement strand
CGGTGATGCCGGAGACGCCCTGCATCAGCACCTGGTCGGCCTGCTTGAAGGCGTCGAGGATGGCCACCTGGTGGTCGGTCATCTGCAGCAGCTTGTCGTTGGGGATCACGATCAGGGTGTCCACCTCGTCGCGCAGCGCCTCGATGCCCGATTCGGCCTGCGTGGAGCGGCGCCGGCCCTCGAAGGAGAACGGGCGCGTCACGACGCCGATGGTCAACGCACCCAGCGAGCGGGCGATCTTGGCGACGATGGGGGCGCCGCCGGTGCCGGTGCCGCCGCCCTCGCCGGCGGTGACGAACACCATGTCGGCCCCGCGCAGCGATTCCTCGATCTCGTCGGCGTGGTCCTCCGCCGCCTGCCGGCCCTTGGCGGGGTCGGCGCCCGCACCGAGACCGCGCGTCAGTTCGCGGCCGATGTCGAGCTTCACGTCGGCGTCGCTCATCAGCAGCGCCTGCGCGTCGGTGTTGATGGCGAGGAACTCCACGCCACGAAGGCCGGCCTCGATCATCCGGTTGACGGCATTCACGCCGCCACCGCCGACGCCAACAACCTTGATGACCGCCAGATAGTTCTGAGATGCGCTGGCCATGCTCCGCCTTTCGGGTCCAACCGCTTGTGTTGCCTCCGAGGCTATGGGGTCGGCACAAGCTCGTCCAACGGCGACACGGCGCGCGCGGGGATTCACCTCAAGTTCAGGTTGAGGGTTTAGGGCGTGTTGCGTGTCGCCTACCTGGTCGTCGGGTGATTCGGCGCCGAGACGTCGTAGACCTGGGCCTCGACGCTCAACAGCGCCGCCAGCACCTGCGACTTCAGCTCCGAGTCGTCGGCGCTGCCCCAGACCACCGTCCGATCTTCCGGCAGCTGCAGCTCGATCCGGTCGACGCTGGGTCGGGGCAGCACGACCGCCTCGCCCGCCAGCGCGTCGGGGAGGTGAGAGACCACCTCGGCGATGTCCGCCAGCAGCCGGGTCTCGGCGCTGCCGAGGAGCGCGACCGGGACGCCCTGCGGCGGCTCGGTGCTGGAATGGAACTCGATGCCCTCCGGGTCGACCCAGGAGTAGGCCGCCCCGCTCTGCCGGACGAAGACGAGCCGGCGCTCGGTGACGTCGATCACGACGCGGTCGGGGAAGGACCGGGACACCTCGACGGAGGCCACGGGCGCCAGGGAGCCCACCCGGGCGCCGACCGCGGCCAGGTCCACCGACGCGAGGGGCGCTCCCTGCTCCACCTGCGCGGCGGCGGTCACCTCGTCGCGGGTCAGCAGCGACGTGCCGCCCACCTCCACCTCGCGCACCACGAACAGCGAGGAGTACCAGAACACCCACACCGCCGCGAGCAGGACGAGCAGGAGGCCGCCGGCGACGGAGGCCGCGACGATCCGCCGGCGCCGCTTCCGCGACCTCGCCGCCTCCCGCGCGGCGTTGAGGGAGTGAGGCGCCCCGGTCACCGCGCCGCGCCGGGCCGCCGGGCCAGGAGTTCGGCCAGGAGCGGTCCGACGATGGTGACGTCGCCGCAGCCGAGGGTGATGATCAGGTCGCCGGGGCGGGCGATGTCGTCCAATGCCGCGGGCAGGTCGTACTTGTCGATCACGTAGACCACTTCCTGGGCGCCGTGCCGGATGGCCTCGTCCACCACGAGCTGGCCGGTCACCCCGGGGATGGGGTCCTCGCGGGCGCCGCAGACGTCGTTGATGACCGCGATGTCCGCCATGGTCATCACCTCGCCGAACTCGCTCGCGAAGTCGACCGTACGGGTGTAGAGGTGCGGCTGGAAGCAGGCGATCAGCCGCCCGCTCAGGCCCGTGGCCTCGTTGCCCGCCGCGGTGGCCGCCCGTGCGGCGCTCAAGGCCGCGCGGATCTCGGTCGGGTGGTGGGCATAGTCGTCGTAGACCCGCACGCCGTCGAGATCGCAGATCAGCTGGAACCGCCGCAGGGTGCCGGAGTAGGCGCCCAGCGCGGCGACGGCCGCGTCGTGGCCGAGGCCCAGCAGCCGTCCGACCGCGTACGCCGCGGAGGCGTTGGCCAGGTTGTGCCGGCCGGGGACCTGGAGGGTGATCGGGCCGGACTCGTCGCGGTAGGTCAGGGTTGCCCGCACGCCGCTGCCGGCGGCCTCGACGCCGGAGATCCGCACATCGGCGTCCTCCGCCTCGCCGTAGCGGATGACGACCTTGTCCCCGGTGGCCAGCTCGTCGGCGAGCGCCCGCGAGCCGGGATCGTCGACGTTGATCACGACCGACTTCACCCCCGGCTGGCCGGCGAAGCGCCGGTAGGCCGCCGCATAGTTCTCCGGGGTTCCCCAGTTGACCAGGTGGTCGGCCTCGATGTTGGTGATCACCGCGATCTCGGTGGGGTACTGCATGAACGACCCGTCGGACTCGTCGGCCTCGATCACGAAGGCGTCGCCCGTTCCGAGATCCGAGCTGGTTCCGGTGGCGGAGAGCGGGCCGCCGATCACGTAGCTGGGACGGCATCCCGCCTCCACCAGCATCGTCGCGGTCATCGCCGTGGTGGTGGTCTTGCCGTGGGTGCCCGTGACGGAGACGCCGCGTTTGCCGAGCATCAGCGCGGCCAGCGCCGCCGAGCGGTGCCAGACCGACAGCCCGCGCCGGCGCGCCTCCGCCAGCTCCACGTTGCTCTCCCGCACCGCGGAGGAGATCACGACGGTGCGCGCGTCGCCGAGCTGCGCCGCGTCATGGCCGACGTGGATCCGCACCCCGTCGAGCGCGAGGCCGCGCAGCGCCGACGAGTCGTGCTGGTCGGAGCCCGAGGTCGGCACCCCGAGCTGGGCGTAGAGGCGAGCGATACCGCTCATCCCCGAGCCTCCGGCCGCGATGAAATGCACGGGCCCCGCCTGGTCGGCGGGAGACACCTCGATCGGTTGCACCAGCATCCTTGTTACCTACTTCCGTCCTTCTGCGAGTTCGAGCACGACGCGCGCCAGGGTCTCCGCGGCGTCGGCGGGGTACATGTCGCGGCAGATCGCGGACATGCGCTCCAGCGCCCCCTCCTCGGCCACCAGCCCGGTCACCGTCTCGATCAGGCGCTCCGCGTCGAGTTCGGCTTCGGGGACGAGCACGCCGCCCCCGGCCACCACCAGTTCGGCCGCGTTCTTGCCCTGCTCGCCGTTCCCCCACGGCAGCGGGACGAAGATCACCGGCACCCCGGAGACCGCGGTCTCGATCACCGTCCCGGCCCCGGCGCGGCCGAGCATCAGGTCCGCCGCCGCGTACGCGACCGCCATGTCCTCGACGAACTCGACGGGCACGTAGCGCGCCCCCGAGGAGTGCTGCACCACGACGTCGGCGTCGGAGAAGTTCTTGGGGCCGATGGCGTGCAGGATCTGGATGCCGGCGGCCAGCAGGGCCTCGCGCGCGTCCCGCACCGCCTGGTTGAGGGCCAGCGCTCCTTGCGAGCCGCCGCTGACCAGCAGCGTGGGGCGGTCCTCGTCGAGGCCGAAGTATCGCCGGGCCTCGGCGGCGCCGACCACGGGGTGGGTGATCGAGCGGGCCATGGGCATGCCGACCATCCGGCCTCCGCGCAGCTGCGTCTCCCGGAACGTGATGGCGACGACGCGGGCGAACCGCGCGCCCACCTTGTTCGCGATGCCCGCCAGCTTGTTGGCCTCGTGTACCACCACGGGCACCCGGCAGAGCCACGCGGCCAGATAGGCGGGGATGGAGACGTAGCCGCCGAAGCCCACCAGCACGTCGGCGCGCTCCCGCTTGAGGATCTTCCGCGCCTGCCAGGTGGAGGCCGCCAGCTTGAACGGCGTCTTCAGCATCTCGACGCCGACGGTGCGCGGCAACGGCACCGGGCGCACCAGCTCGAGCCTCAGGCCGGCCGCGGGCACCACCCGGGTCTCCAGCCCCCTGGCCGTTCCGATGCATACGATCGACGCGTCGGCGGCGTCCTGGATCGCCTTGGCCGTCGCGATCATCGGCGACGTGTGGCCGGCGGTTCCCCCGCCGGCGAGCACCACGCTGGTCATCTATTCTCCCCTCGATGCGGCCATCACGCTGGTCATGCGCGGGCGCTTGGCGTCGGCCCGTCGGGCCCGCACCCGGCGGGCGCCGGGCGTGTCGCGGGCCAGCGCGAGCAGCACCCCGACGCCCAATAGGTTAGCCAGCAGGGCCGAGCCGCCCGACGAGAGGAACGGCAGCGGGATGCCCAGCACGGGCAGCAGGTGCATCACCACCGCGATGTTGACGATGGCCTGGATCAGGAACCAGCCGGTGATGGCGCCCGCCGTCACCCGGCCGAACAGCGTGTCGGACCGCGCGGCCACCTCGAGCCCGGCATAGGCCAGCAGCCCGAACAAGGCGACGACCAGCAGCACCCCGAACAGGCCCAGCTCCTCCCCGATCACCGCGAAGATGAAGTCGGTGTGAGCGGTGTCCTTCAGCCCTCCCCATTTCTGCCGCGAAGCCCCCAGCCCCAGGCCCCACCAGCCCCCGGAGGCCAGCGCATACAGCGCGGCCATCGGCTGCGAGGAGAGATCGGGGTTGAGCTGCGGGTCCAGGAACACGCGGATCCGGCTCATCCGGTTGTCCGAGCTGGCCACGAAGGCCGCGACGAGCAGGCCGCCCAGACCACCCGCCAGGGCGAGCCAGCGCACCGGGGTGCCGACCAGCCACAGCATCAAGAACATGATCGCGACGAAGATCACCGCCGTGCCGAGATCCTTGCCCGCCAGCACGAGGGCGAGGATCAGCCCGCCCAGCGGCACGAAGGGCACGACCAGCTGCTTCGGCTCGTTCAGCACATGCCGCTTCTGGTGGAACACCATCGCCCCCCAGACGATCAGGGCGAGCTTGGCGAACTCCGAAGGCTGGATCCGGATGGGCCCGATGTCCAGCCAGTTCTGGTTGCCCTGATAGCCGTGCCCGAGCGGGGTGAGCACCAGGATCAGCAGCAGGACGGCGACGCCCCACGCGACCCAGCCGAGCGAGCGCAGCATCGCGGGCTTCAGCCGGCTGAGGACCACGCAGGCGGGCACGCCGACGGCGAGGAACAGCAGCTGCCGCAGCGAGTAGTAATACGGGCTCTCGGACTTGGCCTGCGCGAGCACCCCGGAGGCCGAGAGCACCATCAGGATGCCGATGGCGATCAGGATGCCGACGCTCGCGATGATCAGGTAATACGGTGCCAGCGGTGCCGAGAAGAGGGCACGAAGCTGGTTGCCCCTCCGGGGCGGTGGGGTGGCATCGGTGGCCATGGGCCCACTCCCTTCTCCGCGTCGTGCGCGTTCACTGCTGTGCGAGATAGCGGCGTACCGCGGTGGCGAAGGCATCCCCCCGCGCCGAGTAGCTGTCGTACATGTCCAGGCTGGCGCACCCCGGCGACAGCAGGACGGTGTCCCCCGGCCGTGCCATGGCCGCGGCCAGCGCAACCGCCTCATCCATCACCCCACTATCGGTGCGATCCAGCACCGTCACGGGGACCTCGGGCGCGTGTCGCGCCATCGCGTCGGCGATGAGCCGGCGGTCGGTGCCGAGCACCACGACGCCGCGCATGGCGTCCTTGTGCCGGCGGATCAGCTCGTCGAAGCTGGTTCCCTTGGCCTGCCCGCCGGCGATCCAGACGAACGACTCGTAGGCGGTCATCGCCGAGTTCGCGGCGTGCGGGTTGGTGGCCTTGGAATCGTCGACGAAGGACACGTCGTCGCGCTCGGCCACGTGCTGGATGCGATGCCCGGCGAGCCTCAGGTCGCGCAGGCCCTGGCCGACGGACCGGGCCCGCACCCCGAAGCTGCGGGCGAGCGCGGCGGCCGCGAGCGCGTTGGCGACGTTGTGCGGGGCGTAGGGCTGCACGTCGCCGATCTTGGCGAGTTCCAGGGCCGAGGTCTGACGCTGGGAGACGAAGGCGCGGTCGACGATCAGGTCGTCGACGACGCCCACCATGCTGGGGCCGGGGATGCCGAGCGTGAAGCCGATGGCGCGCGCCCCCTCCTGCACCTCCGCGTCCTCCACGAGCCGCTCGGTGGACTCCTCCTGGACGTTGTAGACGCAGGACCGGCTGATCCCCTGGTAGATGCGGGCCTTGTCGGCCACGTAGGCGTCGTAGCCTCCGATCCCGGCGTACCACTCCAGGTGATCCTCGTGCAGGTTGAGCACCGCGGCCGAATGCAGCCGCACCGAGTTCATCCAGTGCAGCTGGAAGCTGGACAGCTCGACGACGAAGACGTCGTAGTCCTGCTCGTCGAGGACCGCCTCGACGATGGGCCGGCCGATGTTGCCCACCTCGGCCACCCGATGGCCGTCCGCGGCGAGCATCGAGGTCAGCATCTGCGTCGTGGTGGTCTTGCCGTTGGTGCCCGTGATGCCGAGCCAGGGCACGGCGCGATCGGGCTGCTGCATCCGCCAGGCCAGCTCGGTCTCGCCCCAGACGGGGACGCCCTGGGCGGCGGCCTGGGCCAGCAGCGGCGCAGTAGGGCGCCAGCCGGGCGAGGTGACCACCAGGTCGGTGCCCTCCGGCAAGGCCGCCGTCGAGCCCGCGCCCAGCCGCACGGTGACGTCGAGGTGCTCCAGGAGGGAGGCCTTGTCGGCGTGGGTCTCCGACTCGTCGAGCACGGTCACGGCGGCACCGAGCGCGATCAGGCCGTCGGCCGCCGCGAACCCGGAGACGCCCAGACCCGCCACCACGACGTTCGCCGACGCCCAGTCGGAGAGCCTGTCGGCGTCGTTCATCCAGTCCTTGGTCACCTGGCCACCACCCATTCGGCGTAGAAGATGCCCATGCCCAGGGCGACGAACAGGCCGCAGATGATCCAGAACCGGATCACCACCGTGATCTCGTCCCACCCCTTCAACTCGAAGTGGTGGTGGATGGGCGACATCTTGAAGATGCGCTTGCCCTTGGTGGCCTTGAAGTAGCTCACCTGCAGGACGACCGAGCCCGCCTCCATCACGAAGAGGAAGCCCAGGATCACCAGCAGCAGCTCGGTGCGGGTCATGATGGAGAGGCCGGCCAGCGCGGCGCCGATCGCCATCGACCCGGTGTCCCCCATGAAGATCTTGGCGGGCTTGGCGTTCCACCAGAGGAAGCCGAAGCAGGCGCCCGCCATCGCGACGGCGACGGCCGCCAGGTCGTAGGGGTCGCGCGCCTCGTAGCAGCGCGGGCCCGCCGTCGAGGCGATCGAGCACCACTGGTTGAAGTGCCAGAAGTTGACCAGCGCATAGGCCGCGAAGACCAGCGTCGCGGAGCCGGCGGCCAGCCCGTCGAGGCCGTCGGTGAGGTTCACCGCGTTCGACCAGGACATGATCAGCAGCGTGATCCAGGCCACCGCCAGGAACAGCGGCAGGGTCAGCAGCGGGATGTCGCGCAGGAAGGAGATCGCCGGGGAGGCCGGGGTGAGGCCGCGCTCGTTGGGGAAGTTCAGGGCCAGGAAGCCGAAGACGGCGCCGATCAGGAACTGCCCGATCAGCTTGCCGCGCGGGGTGAGGCCCAGGCTGCGCTCGTGGGAGATCTTCGACCAGTCGTCGAGGAAGCCCAGGAAGCCCATCGAGACCATCAGGCCCAGCACCAGGATCGCCGAGAGCGACGGCGTCGTCCAGCGCACCAGGTGGGTGATGGTGTAGGCGAGCACCGCGGCCCCGACGATGACGACGCCACCCATGGTGGGGGTGCCGCGCTTGACGTGGTGCGAGGTGGGCCCGTCCTCCCGGATGAACTGACCGTATTGCCGCCTGGTCAGAAACTTGATCAGCCTCGGCGTGCCGAGCATCGACAGGAGGAGCGACAGCCCCCCCGCTAACAGGATGTTGATCACCGGGTCACCTTACCCATCAGTTCGTCCGCCACGGTCTCCAGGCCGACGCCGCGCGAGCCCTTCACCAGCAGCACGTCGTGCGGCCCGAGGTCGACGAGTCCGGCCGCGCGCTCGCGCGTCGTGACAGCCGCCACGACGTCGAATCCGGCCGTTCCCTCGACGATCTGCCCGGCGAAGTCCCCGATGGCGTGGATCTCCTGGATCCCGAGCTCGGCGGCCAGCCGGCCGACCTGGCGGTGCAGTTCCGGCGACTCGTCGCCCAGTTCCAGCATGTCGCCCAGCACCGCGACGGCCTTGGCCTCGGGATGCTGCGCCCGCCGCGCGCCGAGCAGCTCGGCCACCGTGCGCAGCGCCGCGGCCATGGAGTCGGGGTTGGCGTTGTAGGAGTCGTTGAGCACCAGTGCCCCGTCGGTGCGTTCGGCCAGCGCCATCCGCCATGCCGAGCGCGCGACGGCGCCACTCAGGGCGTCAGCGACCTGCGCGACGCCGAGGCCGGCCGCCACCGCCGCCCCGGCGGCGCTGAGCGCGTTGCCGACGCTGTGGCGCCCGATCACCTGGAGCGTCACGGGAGCCGTCTCGGTGCGCGCGCGCTCGGTGCCGGCGTCGCGGGTGACCACCAGACGGAAGCTGGCGCGGCTCAGCGCGTCGAGCACCACATCCTGGGCGGTGACCGTCAGCTCCCCGGCCGGCAGCTCGCCCTCTCCCACCCAGGCGATGCGTCCCCGGGTCGGCGCGGCCATCGCCCGCACCAGCGGGTCGTCGGCGTTGAGCACCGCCCAACCGTCCTCCGCGAGATCGGCGACCAGCTCGGACTTGGCGGCGGCCACCTGTTCGATCCCGCCGAACTCGCCGATGTGCGCGTGGCCCACGTTCAGCACCACCGCGACGTCGAGCGGAACCAGCGACGTGAGCCAGGAGAGGTGCCCGGCGCCGCGCGCGCCCATCTCGCTGACGAGGAAGCGGGTGTCGTCGTCGATCCGGCAGGCGGTGAGGGGGACGCCGATCTCGTTGTTCTGGCTGCCCACCGGCGCCACCGTCGGCCCGGCGCTCTCCAGAACCTGGGCCAGGAGGTCCTTGGTGCTGGTCTTGCCCGACGACCCGGTCACCCCGAGGCTGAGCATGCCCCGCGCGCGCTGCTCGCGAACCAGCCCGCGAGCGAGCGCGGAGAGGCCTCGCACGGTATCCGCGCACAGGACGTGCGGCACGTCCGCGTCGGTGACGTAGGTGCCCAGCACGGCGCACGCACCGGCCTCCGCCGCGGCCGCCGCGAACCGGTGCCCGTCGACGCGCTCGCCCGGAATCGCGACGAACACCGCCCCCGGCGTCGCGGCCCGGTTGTCGATCACGACGTCGGGCCCGACCACGATGCCCTCGGCATCGTGGCCGAAGAGCTCGGCCGGTTCCGGTTCCATGAGGTCGATCAACTCAGTCACGGTGCGCTGACGCATCGCCCTTCCCTTCCAGTCGCGGGTGCGCGCCGGTCCGGCTGAGCCAGGCATCGCGCACCTCGATGCGGTCGTCGAAGTCGATGATCCGGTCGGCAAGGATCTGCCCCCGTTCGTGCCCCTTACCCAGGACCGCCACCACACTATCCCGCGAGGCCCTCGCCAGGGCATCGCGGATCGCGGCGCGTCGTCCCGGCACCTCGAGCACCGTCGCCCCGCTCGCGGTCGCCGCCCGCCGGGCACCGTCGAGCACGGCGGCCCGGATCGATGCGGGGTCCTCGCCCCGTGGATTGTCGTCGGTGACGATCACCACCGCGCTGGCCTCGGCCGCCGCGGCGCCCATCGGCGCGCGCTTATCGGCGTCGCGGTCTCCCCCGCAGCCGAGGACGGTGATCAGTTCGCCGTCGCCGGTCAGGGCGCTCAGGGCCGCGCCGACGGCCTGCGGCGTGTGCGCGAAGTCGACGACGACCAGGGGCGCGTCGACGCCGTCGAGGACGACCTGCTCCATCCGACCCGGCACCTGCGCGCCGGCCAGTCCTGCCAGCGCGGCCTCGCGGGGGACGCCGACGGCCTCGAGCATGGCCAGCGCCACCACCGCGTCGACCATGTTGTAGAAGCCGGGCAGGGAGATGGCGAGCGGGAAGCGGTCGCCGTGCGCGACCACCTCGCCCGCCGCGCCCAGGCGGCCGACGGGGCACACGTCGCTCATCCGGTAGTCGGCGTCCGGTGTGGTGCCGGCGGTGATCAGCGTCGTCGAGCGGTCGGCGCGGATCCGGTCGGCGAGGATCCGCCCCGCCGGGTCGTCGGTCCACACCACGGCCCGGGAGGAGCGGCCCGGCTCGAACAGCCGGGCCTTCGCCTCGAAGTAGTCGTCCAGGTTGCGATGGAAGTCGAGGTGATCGCGTCCGAGGTTGAGGAAGGCGACGCAGTCGAAGGAGACCGCATCGACGCGTTGCAGGGCCAGGGCGTGCGAGGACACCTCCAGCGCCACGGCGTCCGCGCCGCGCTGCGCCAGCACGGCGAGCAGCGCCTGCAGGTCGGGTGAGTCGGGCGTGGTGACAGTGCCCCGCGCCGAGTCGACGGCCTCGGCGCCCAGCCGGAATCCGATGGTGCCGATCGTTCCCGCCAGCCGCCCGGCGGCCGCGAGGCCGGCCTGGAGCAGCGCGACGGTGGTGGTCTTCCCGTTGGTGCCGGTGACCCCCAGCATCGTCATGGCACGCGACGGCTCGCCGTAGACGACGGCGGCTGCCCGCGCCATCGCGCCCCGCACGTCCCCGGAGACCAGCAGCGGCACGCCGGCTCCCGCCGCGAGCGCCGCGCCGTCCTCGTCGGTCAGCAGCGCCACCGCGCCGGCGGCCACGGCCTGGGCCGCGAACCGGGCGCCGTGCGTGCGCGCGCCGGGCAGGGCGGCGTAGATCCACCCCTCCTCCACCGACCGGGAGTCGAGGGTGATGCCGGTCACCGGCAGCGACGGCAGGTCGCCGGTCACGCCCGCGGCGCGGGCGACCTTCTCGAGGGGCACGGGCGCGACCCGCTCCGGGCGGATCGCCCCAGGCCGGTCGTTCACCCCGGGCTGCTCATTGACCCCGGGCTGCTCTTGGACAGAGCGCTGCTCATTCAAACTCCAACTCTCCCCCCGGAGGCTCCGTCGTGGAGGGCAGCACGTTGTAGCGGGGCAGCGCCAGCTTCAGCACGGTGTTGACCACCGGCAGCGCCAACTGGCTGCCCAGGTTGCCGTTGGTGGGCTGATCCAGCACGACGTAGACCAGGAGCTGCGGATCCTCGGCGGGAGCGACCCCGACGAAGGACGAGGTGAAGCCGTTGTAGCACCGGCATTCGGGGTCGTAGCGCTGTGCGGTGCCGGACTTGCCGGCGCTGCGATAGCCGGGGATGGCGCGGGATCCCTCGCCCACCTCCGAGATCACGGCCTCCATCATCTCGACCGTCGCCTGGGAGGCCTCCTCGGAGACCACCTGGCGGCTCTCCCGCTCCGGCAGAGCGACGGCGGTCCCGTCCGCGGCGGTCGCCGACTTGATGATCGTCGGCGGGTGATAGGTGCCGCCGTTGACCGCCGCGGCCACCGCGGCAGCCATCTGCACCGCGTTCACCGAGAGGCCCTGCCCGAAGGAGACCTGGTCGCGCGTGTAGTCGGGCATGTCCGCCGCGGGGATCGATCCGGTGGTCTCGCCGGGAAGCCCGAGGCCGCTCTTGGCGCCGAGCCCGAAGGCCTCCAGGTACCCGGCCAGGTCGGCTTTCGACATCTCGCGGGCCAGTTCGATGGTGCCGATGTTGGACGACTTCGCCAGCACGCCGCGGGCGGTGAGGTTGATCGTGCCGTGGTCGAAGGCGTCGCGCACGTATCCCGAGCCCGACGCGATCCGATGCGGAACGACCACCTTGGTGTCCGGCGCCACCAGGCCCTGATCGGCGAGGGCGGCCATCGTCAGCACCTTCTGCACCGAGCCCGGCTCGTAGGCCTCGGTGACGACGCGGTTGCCGAGGTCCTCCGAGTCGGTCTTTCCCGGGCTCGCCGCGTCGAACGACGGGTAGTTGGCCAGCGCGAGGATCTCGCCGGTGTTGACGTTCATCACCACGAGCTTGCCGGTGGCCGCACCGGCCTTCGCGACGCCCTCCGCGAGGCCCTGCTCGGCGAACCAGTTGAGGTGGGTGTCCAGGGTGAGCTGGTAGGACACGCCGTCCTGAGCGGGAACCAGCTCGTTGGTGCCCAACGGGATCCGGCCGTAGGTGGAGCGCTCGTAGGTCGCCGTCCCCGGGACCCCCTGCAACTGCTCGTTCAGCGCGTACTCGAGGCCCGCGGCGCCCTCCCCCTCGGAGTTGATGAAGCCGATCACGTTCGACGCCACCCGCCGGTTGGGGTAGACCCGGATCGGATCGGGTTCGCCGAACACCCCGTACCACGGGCGTTTCCCGTCGCCGTCGATGCCGAGGCGCAGGTCGGCCTGGAGCTGGGTGAAGGTGTGCGCGGGCACCTGCCGCTTCACCACCTCGTACTGGTTGGGGGTCGTCCCGTCGGCGAGCTTGTCCTTGGCGATCAGCGCGAGATAGGTCTCCGGGGTGCCGCCGAGATGCTTGGCCAGCAGCTCGGCCACGGCCTGCGGCGCCGCCGCGGCCTCCTCCATCTTCTTCGTACTCATCTTGTAGCGCTTGTCCGCGCCATTGGTGTTGATCATGTCCGGGTCGATGGTCACCAGCATCGCCGGCTCGGTCTCGGCGAGCACGACGCCGTTGCGATCGACGATGGACCCCCGCGTCGCGGCCAGCTCCACCGTGCGCTGCAGCCGCTCCGCGGCGGTGGCGGCGTAGGCCTGACTGTCCAGCGCCTGCAGCGTGAACCCGCGCACGGCGAGTCCGCCGAGCAGGAGCCCCAGCACGAGCAGCAGCACCCGGACCCGAACCACACCGCGTCCCAGTTTCAGCCGGGTGTGGTGGCGGTGGCGCCGGGCCGTCGCGGCGGGCGGGGTTCGCTCCTCGGTCGGCGATGCCTTACGGGCGCCCTTGGGGCGCAGGGTGACGGGCCTCCGGGAGGGGCCCTTGGGCGCGCCCGTCCCGGGACCTGCCTGGGTCATCCCTCGTCCCCCGGCTCGACAGCGACATCCGCATCGGGGATGTCCTCGACCGGGGCATCCGCGTCGGCCGCCGGCACATCGCCCTCAGCCGTTCCCCAGAGGAAGGAGAGCTCGTCTCCCACCACGGGCGTGGGCTCGCCCCGCACGGTGCCGTCCTCCAGCGAGATGAACACGGGATAGGGGTTGGGCACCATTCCCAGCTGGGCGGCGCGCAGCGCCAGCGAGTTCGCGCTCTCCTTCTGCTGGAGCTGCGTGGTGAGCGCGGCGCGGTGATAGCCCAGCTCGGTGGACTGCGTCGTGAGGCGCGCGAGTTCCCGCGACTGCTGCGCGACCGAGGTGGTGATCACCATCACCAGCGCCAGACCCGCGACGACCAGCGCCACGATGATCAGCCCGAATCCCAGGGCGGAGACGCTCTGGTGGGGGCGTTCGACCACAGACAGCTGCACCGGCGACGGCGCGGCGGATTCGACCGGGGTCTCGGTTTCGACGATGACGGCGCTCATGCGTCCTCCCTGATGCGTTCCGCGACCCGGAGCCGGGCGGAGGCGGCTCTGGGGTTGTGTCCGACTTCTTCCGCGCCGGGGCGTTCCGCGCCGCGGGTGAGCAGCCTCAGCTGGGCCATGAGATGGGGCGGCACCACCGGCATGCCCTTCGGGGCGCGATCAACCGCGAGTTCTGCCATGGCGCGCTTGACCATGCGGTCCTCCAGCGAGTGATAGGAGAGCACCGCGAGCCGGCCGCCGACCGCCAGCGCGGACAGCGCGGCGGGCAGCACGGCCCGCAGCCCGTCGAGTTCCCGGTTGACCTCGATGCGCAGCGCCTGGAAGGTGCGCTTGGCGGGATGGCCCCCGGTGTGGCGTGCGGCGGCGGGGATCGCGCCGCTGATCGTCTCGACCAGGCGCGCCGAGCTCGTGTAGGGACGGCCCGCGACGATGGCCCGGGCGATCCGCGCGGCGAAGCGCTCCTCGCCGTACCAGGACAGGATGCGCGCCAGCTCCGCCTCGGGATAGCCGTTGAGCACGTCGGCCGCCGTCGGGCCCTCGGTGGCGTTCATCCGCATGTCCAGCGGCGCGTCCACCCGGTAGGCGAAGCCGCGCTCCACCGTGTCGATCTGCAGCGAGCTCAGGCCGAGGTCGAGCAGCATGGCGTCGATCCGCTCGATGCCCTGCTCCGCGAGCACCCGCGGAAGCTCGTCGTAGCCGGCGTGTACCAGCGTGGCGCGCTCCGCGAGGTCGCCGAGCCGCTCGGTGGCCACGGCGTGGGCGTCGAGATCGCGATCGATGCCGATCAGCCGGGCCTGCGGGCAGGCCTCCAGGACGGCGACGGCGTGGCCCGCGAGGCCCAGGGTGCCGTCGACGTACACAGCGCCGGGCCGCTGCAGGGCAGGCGCGAGCAGTTCCACGATCCGATCGCGCAGGACCGGGACGTGGATGGCGGCGCGAGTCGTCACTGTCCGGTCCTTCCTTCTTCTTGTTGCGGTCTGGTCGTCGTTGATGCGGGTTCCCGTCCGGCGGTACCTGGCTGCGGGGAAGAAAGCCAGGGCCGCACCGGCTGGGAGCCGGCGCCAACGAAGGCCTAGGTGTCTGTGATCGCGAACTCCTCGTCCAGGTCGGCGAAGCCGGCCTCGCTCTCCGCCGAGTACCGCTGCCACGCCTGGGCGTCCCAGATCTCGGCGCGGTTCATGGCGCCGATGACCACCACGTCGCGCTCCAGGCCCGCGTAGGTGCGCAGGATGGGGGGGATGGTGACCCGGCCCTGCTTGTCGGGCACCTCGAAGCTGGCGCCGGCGCTCATCATGCGCTGGTAGTCGCGCACCTGCTTGATCGTCGTCGGAGCGGAGTTCACGGGCGCCATCAGCGCCTCGAAGGTCTCCTTGGGGTAGACGGCGAGCGCCCGGTCCTGGATGCGGGTCACGACCAGCCCCTCGGCGAGGGCGTCCCGGAACTTCGCCGGGAGGATGAGCCGGCCCTTGTCGTCCAGCTTGGGAGTGTAGGTCCCCAGGAACATCGGCGGTCACCTCCCAACCCCACTCGTCCTCCAGTTTGCTCCAATTACCGCCACTTTACCCCACATCCCTCCACCGCCATATCCTTTTCGCGCCCTGTTTCCCCACCGATTCGGATGCGGAGTCCCGGAGATCGCCCAGTAGGGTGGGGCCCGTAGCAATGGCCGGTGCAGATACATCTGGTGCAGATACCTAAGGAGCGAGCGTGAGCGAATCGCCGACAACCACGCTGGGGGATGTCCAACGGATCGCGGCGGCGATCACCGAGGAGATCGCGCGGGTGATCGAGGGCAAGCCCCGCCAGGCGCGGCTCGCGGTGGTGGTCCTGCTGGCCGGCGGCCACCTCCTGATCGAGGACGTGCCCGGCGTCGGCAAGACCGTGCTGGCCAAGGCCCTCGGGCGCTCCATCGGCGGCGACGTCAAGCGCATCCAGTTCACCCCCGACCTGCTGCCGAGCGACGTCACCGGCGTCTCCGTGTTCAACCAGTCGACGCGGGTCTTCGAGTTCCAGCCGGGCGGCATCTTCGCCAACATCGTTCTCGGCGACGAGATCAACCGCGCCTCCCCGAAGACCCAGTCGGCCCTGCTGGAGGCGATGGCGGAGGCGCAGGTCTCGGCCGACGGCCGCACCTATGCGCTGGAGAGCCCTTTCATGGTCATCGCCACCCAGAACCCGATCGAGATGGAGGGCACCTACCCGCTCCCCGAGGCGCAGCGCGACCGGTTCATGGCGCGCATCCAGATGGGCTACCCGGCGCGGCGCGCGGAGGTCGCGATGCTGTCGGCCCAAGCCGGAGGAGACCGGCTGTCCGCTGTTCGCCCCGTCACCACGGCGCACGCGGTAGCCCAGGCGGCGGCCGCGCTGCAGCAGGTCTACGTCGCCCCCGCGATCAACGAGTACATCGTCAGCATCGTCGAGGCGACGCGCGAACACCCCGATCTGCGCCTGGGCGCCAGTCCCCGGGCGTCCCTGCACCTGATGCGGGCCTCGCGCGCGGTGGCGGCGCTGGCCGGCCGCGACTACGTCATCCCCGAGGACGTCGCGGCGCTCGGTCACGAGGTGCTGGAGCACCGGCTGCTGACCACCGTCGAGGCCCAGGTCGCCGGGCGCACCCCGGCGCGGATCGTCGCCGACGTCCTGTCTCACGTGCCGGCGCCGGGCCGGGGGTAGCCCGGTGCCGCTCCTCAGCTCCCGGGGCGTGGCGGTGCTCCTTGCCGGAATCGCGGCCACGGCGGCGGGCGCGCTGCTGGGCGAGCCGGACGTGGTCCTGCTCGGCGCGCTGCTCATCCTGCTTCCGCTGACCGCGCTCGGCTTCCTCTGGGCGGCCCGGCCGGCGGTCGAGGTGGAGCGCACCCTCACCCCCGCCCAGGCGGCGATCGGGGAGGACGTGGGGGCAGTGCTGCGGCTGCGCAACACGAAGTCCCTGACGGCGGGCTCGCTGCAGTTCACCGACGAGGCGCCGGAGGCCGTCGGCGGCGGGGCGACCTTCCGCGTCGCCCGCGCCTTCGGTGCGTGGCGGCAGGCGGTGTCCTATCCGATTCGCACCACCCAGCGGGGGCAGTTCCCCATCGGGCCGCTGCGCGTGCGCTTCTTCGATCCCCTCGGGCTCGCCCGGCGCACCACCAGCACCACCGGGGCCGACACGCGGCTGCGCGTCACCCCCCGCATCTGGCCGCTCGACGCGCTCCCCCGGACGGCGGGCACGGGCGCGAGCCAGCAGGCCGCGCCGAACCGCCTGGGGCAGTCCGGCCAGGACGACGTGCTGGTGCGGGAGCACCGGCACGGCGACGACATGCGCCGGGTGCATTGGCGGCTGAGCGCCAAACAAGGCGAGCTGATGGTGCGCCTCGCCGAGGATCCCTGGGATCCCTCCTGCACCCTGCTGGTGGACTGCCGCACCTGGTCGCACGCCGGCTCGGGTCCCGACTCCAGCCTCGAATGGGCGGTCTCCGCGGTGGCCTCCTCGGCGGCCAAGCTGATGGACTCCCGGTGGCGGGTCACCGTCCTCGGCGGAAGGGGCGCCTTCTTCGACGCCTCGCAGCAGCTCAGCGGTCCCGCCGCCAAGGAGACCATGATCGAGGCGATGACCGATCTGGAGGCCTCTCCGGAGACTCAGCTCTCGGCGCTCGTCCGCGATCTCGACGCGGTGGGCGCAGGCACCCTCGTCGCCGCGCTGGGCGTGCTCGGCGAGCGCGACGCCGCCACCCTCGTCGCCCTGTCGGCGCGGGCGCTGAGGGGCTTCGCCCTGGTGCCGGACGCCGCGGCGTGGGAGTTCTCCACCGAGCGCACCGCCGAGCACATCGACGCCTGCCGCACGCTGGCCGGCGCAGGCTGGGCACTGGTGACCTACCGGCCCGGCGACTCGCTGCCCCGCGCCTGGCGCCGGCTCGTCGCCCCTCAGGGGGCGCTGTGAGGTTCGCCTACCATCCCTTCATCTCGCCCGTCCTGGCCGTCGCCGTCCTGCTGAGCATCCTGCCCCTGAACGCGCTGGTCCAGGGAACCGGGTTCCTGTGGGAGTCCGCCCTCGTCGTGGGCCTCGGCGGCCTGACCGGGTTGTTCCTCGGGCTGCTCCGCACGCCGCGCCCCCTCATCCCGCTCGTCCAGGTGGCCGGCATGGCGGCGGTCGTCGTGTGGCGGGGCCTCGGCGCGGCTCCCGGCGCCGCGGCCGACGCCACCTGGCCGGAGCGCCTGCGCGCGCTCTGGGATCAGGGCATGCTCGCGGTCGCCATGGGCGAGCCCCCCATCGCCCCCGACCCGGGCATCGTGTGGGTGATCGCCGGGATGGCCGGGCTCCTGCTCCTGCTCACCGAGATCCTCGCCAGCCACCTGGAACAGCCGGCGTGGTCGCTGGCGCCGCTGGCCCTGCCCTATCTGGTGAGCGCGCTGTCCATGGCCGACGATCTCGGCGTCCCGCAGCTCGCCGTCGTCGCGCTGTCCTTCCTCCTGGTCCTCGCCGTCACCAGCGGCGGCGGAGACGGCCATCTGGTGCGCTCGGCCTCCCGGGTGGGGGCGAACCGTGCGGCCCGGGGGGTCCAGGCGCTGGCCCTCGGAGTGGTCGCGGTCCTCCTCGCGTCGCTGGCCGCCCCGCTCGTGCCCCTCGGCCAGCGGCTCAACCTCGGCAGCGGGAGCGACGGGCCCATCGAACTCGCCGACCCCACCGTCGAACTCAGCCACAGCCTCCAGCGGCCCGATGCCTCCCCCGTGCTGACGTACCGCTCGTCGTCGCCCCAGGGCAGCTATCTGCGCACCGTGGCGCTCACCAAGCTGGACGCCCGGGGCATGCATCTCATGCCGATGTCGCTCTCCTCGATCGGGCTCGACCTCGCCAGCGGCTACCCCGGCGAGCCGGTCGCCGTCGAGGTGCAGATGGCGGGCGTCGCATCCGAGTACCTGCCTGTGCCCTTCGCCGTCGACGCCTTCGAGGCGGACGGATCCTGGGGGTTCGACCCGGCCACGATGTCGGTCATCGGTACGGGCCGGGCGCGACGGGAACAGACGATGGGTCTCGCCTATACGGCACGCTCCACCTCCCCTGCCCCCACGCCGGAGGAACTCGCGCAGGCCCGCGCGGGACAGCCGCAGGACGCCGCGCTGCTCCTCGGTCTTCCCCCGATCATCCCCGAGGTGGCCGCGCTGACCGCGCAGGTGGTGGGCGAGGCCGGCAGCGACGGGCAGAAGGCGCTCGCCATCCAGAGCTTCCTGCGCTCCTCAGCCTTCACCTATTCCCTGGAGGCACCGGAGTCGGTCTCCGGCAGCACCATCGCCGGTTTCCTGCTGGACAGCCGCTCCGGGTACTGCATCCACTTCGCGACGGCGATGATCACCATGGCGCGGCTCGAGGGCATCCCGGCACGGATGGCGATCGGCTTCACCCCGGGCACCCCGCAGCCGGACGGCAGCTTCGTCGTCACCTCGCACGACATGCATGCCTGGCCGGAGCTGTACTTCGAGGATCTCGGCTGGGTGCCCTTCGAGCCCACCCCCGGCGGCACGACGCCCCCGGAGGTCCCGGGCGCCGAGGAGCCGGGCGAGGCCACGGCCTCCCCGACGCCCAGCCCGAGCGCCGCCGAGTCGACCCCGCCGGCCCCGCCCCCGGACGAGTCCGAGCCCGATCCGGAGCCCACCGTCTCCCCCACGCTTCCCGGCGACGACGGTGCCGGGGTGCCCGGCTGGCTGTTCGCGATGCTGGGCGGCGTGCTGATCCTGCTGATCCCGGCCGGACTGCGCTGGGGCATCGGCGCCTGGCGCCTCCGCCTGGGGCAGCCGGCGGACCGCCTCGCCGAGGCCGTCCTCGCGGAGATCCGCGCCACCTTCGCCGACACCGGCCGGGACTGGCCCCCCGGCTCGCCCGTCCTGGCGGCGGAGGAGGCCGCGAGCGGGCTCGGGCCGGAGACCGCCCAGGAGTTGCGGGAGATCGCCGGGCACGTCGAACGGGTCCGCTACGCCCGCACCTACCCCGACGTCGCCGATCTGCCCGCCCGGACCCGGGGGCTGAGGAGCGCGCTGCGCCGCGGAGCGACACCCCCCGCGCGGCGCCCGCTGTCCGTCTTGTGGCCCCGTTCCCTATCCCCCCTCCGCCTGCTGCGCAAGCGCTAGGAGTTTCCGCGGAGGACTCCTTTGCCCAACCCGTCGGCGGGCATAGGATGGGTGTTCACAGTCGATGGAGGACAGGGAGGCCGCCATGGCGCTATCGGAGCAGGAGCGCAAGCTGCTGGAGCAGCTTGAGGCATCTTTGGTCGCCGACGATCCGAAGCTGGCCGAGACGCTGCGCGGCACGGGCCAGGTTCGGATCCATCGCAAGCGGGCGACCCTCGCCGGGCTCGGTTTCGTGGTCGGCGTGCTGGTCTTGATCCTCGGTGTCCAGATTCACCCGGCCGTCAGCATCGTCGGCTTCGTCATCATGCTCGCCTCGGCCATCGTCGGCATCAACTCGTGGCAGCGCGTCGGGGGCGAGGGCGGCCGCGCCGAGCGGGTTCCCCATGGCGGTCCCCGACCCAGCAACCAGGAGTTCATGGACAAGCTCGAAGAGCGCTGGCGGCGCAACCAGCAGGGCGAGCAGTAAGGAACCCGTCCAGAGGGCCTCTTTTTCGTCCCCCGTCGTCCCGGGATAGCCTGTGCCGCATGGTGGCTGTTCAGGGAGCGACGCTGGCCGGGCTCGCCGCGGCCGCCCGGCTGGCCAGGCTCGGGCACGACGTCACGCTCCACACCGGTGGCGATCCGCTCGGCGGGCGATGGTCGACCGCCATGCCGTCGGTGATCGTGCTGCCCGCCGCCTGGCGCGACCTCTTCAAGAAGACCGGGCGCGCCCTCGATCCGGAGCTGGCCAAGGTGGGCCTGCGCCTGATGGAGGCCCCGCCGGCGCGGCACCGGTTCGACGACGGCACCGAGCTGGAGCTGCCCACCGAACGCGGCGCCCAGTACCACGCGCTCGCCGCCCGTTACGGACCCGCCGCCGGGGGGCGCTGGCGCGATGTTCTGGATGGCGCCGACGACGCCTGGGCCGCGGCGCGGCGCCACGGGGTCGAGAGCCCGGACCGGCCGCGGGGTGCGACGGGCACCCGGGCGCTCTGGCTGGACCGCACCCTCGCGAATCTGGCGGATCGCGTCGACGAGCCGCATCTGGCGCGTATCCTCCTCGATCTCCGCTTCCCCGCCGGAACCTCCTCCCCGAAGGCGCCGGCGTTCCTGACGACCCGGCTCGCCGTCGAGCGCACCTTCGGGCGCTGGCAGCTGGTCGACGAGCAGGGCCGCCCCCAGCCGGCGTCCCGGCTGGTGTCGCTGCTCGTCGCGCGCCTGCGCGACCGGGGCGTGCGGCTCGTCGACGAGGACGTCGCGGAGCCGGACATCGACTGCCGGCCTCACCGGCCCCGGCCCTCCTGGTGGCGGCCGGGCCCACCGGCGGCGGAGGCGCCCTGGGTCTCCGTCACGGAGGGCGTCGGGGCCTCGACCGCCGGCATCGTCGAGGAGATCGACCACTCCTCGTCCCGGCCCGTCCTCACCTGGGCACGGCCGGGGGAAGCACTCGTCTGGGACTACGGCACCACTCGCCGCGATCTCGCCTGGGGGCTCGCCCCCCGCAGGGCGGCGGACGTCCTGGCGCGGCCCCCCGTCGACGACGGCGGCCTGCTGCGCGCGTCGTGCTGCTCGCCGGCCGGGCCGGAGCCCTGGGCCGAGCTGTCCAGCGCGGCGCTGGCCGTCTATGAGCTGCACGAGCGGCTCACCGGGGAGGACTGCCGTCCAACGAACCGGGATTTCCGGCCGCCCCGGCTGCGCACCGCCGGGCCGGCGGCCGCGCGGATGCGGGGCCGGCAAGAAGTAGTAGACTGATTCGTCCGCTCTCGCGTGTAAGGATCACCCGATTTGACCACCACCCGCGCAGATCTCGACCGCGAGATCGCCCTCGAACAGGCCCACGTCGACAAGGTCTATCAGAGGTTGGGAACAGCAACCGCCAGCGCGAAGAACCTCGCCCGGCAGGGTCGCGAGATCTTCCTCACCGACCGCGACAACTTCGTCCGCGAAGAGGACGGCACCGCCTTGTTCGAGCGGGACGCCTTCGCCTATCAAGCGGCCCGCCGGCTCGCCGTGCTCGACGCCGAGCACGAGGGCCTGGTCTTCGGCCGGATCGACCTCGCCGGCCCGGAGGCGCGCTACATCGGCCGCCTCGGCGTGCGCGACGAGGACTACAACCCGCTGACGATCGACTGGCGCGCCCCGGCCGCCGAGCCGTTCTACCGCGCCACCCAGCGCGAGCCGATGGGCGTCATCCGCCGGCGCGTGCTGCGCTGCCGCGACGACAAGGTGACCGGACTGGAGGACGACCTCCTGGATGCCTCGGCGCAGTCTGACCTGCCGATCTTCGGCGAGGGCGCCCTGATGGCCTCCATCTCCCGCGCGCGCGGCCGCACGATGCGCGACATCGTCGCCACGATCCAGGCGGAACAGGACGAGGCGATCCGCGCCCCGTATCAGGGCGTGACGATCATCTCGGGCGGCCCGGGAACGGGCAAGACCGTGGTCGCGCTGCATCGCGCCGCCTACCTGCTCTACACCCACCGGGCGCGGCTGGAACGCGGCGGCGTGCTCGTCGTCGGCCCCTCCGGCGTGTTCATGAACTACATCGAACGCGTGCTGCCCAGCCTCGGCGAGGACTCGGTCGCCTTGAAGGCCATCGGCGGCGTCGCCGGCGACGTGCTGGGCATGACCAGCGAGCGCGTCGACCCGGCGGAGGCCGCCACCCTCAAGGGCAGCCTCGCGATGCTGCCGGTGCTGCGTCGCCTGGTCCGCACGCCGCTCGTCGCCCACCCCGACGGCCTGCGGGCCAGGGTGACGGTCAAGGGCGAGGTGCTCAGCCTCACCGAGCCCGAGCTCGCCAGGATCCGCGACCAGGTGCTGTCGACCACCAAGATGAACCGGGGCCGCGCCCACGCCTTCTCCCTGGTGGTGGGCGCCCTCAAGGCCAAGATGCCCGCCGACGTCGTCATCGAGCCGGCGGAACTCGACGATGCGGTGCGCGAGCATCCCGGGCTGGCGATGTTCATGAACGCCTGGTGGCCGTCGCTGTCCGCCCCCCGTGTGCTGGCCAGGCTGGCGGACCCGGAGCTGACCGGCACGGTGGCCCGGAATCTCACTCCGGAGCAGCGGGCCCACCTCTCGGGCTCCTTCGGCTGGCTGGCGAACCACCACGAGCCCGACGTGGTGCGCGGCTGGTCCGTCGCCGACATCGCGCTGCTCGACGAGCTGGTGGGCATCCTCGGTATGCCGGAGGACGATCCCGAGGACGGGCCGGACGTCTTCCTCGAGGGCGGCGAGACCGCAGAGCTGGTGACCACCGCCGACCTGCTGGCCCGGCAGCGCACCGAGGACCCCGACGAGGATCCTCAGAGCACCTACGCGCACATCCTGGTGGACGAGGGCCAGGACATCACGCCGATGCAATGGCGGATGCTGCGCCGCCGCGGGCCGCAGGCGTCGTGGACCATCGTCGGCGACCCGGCCCAGAGCTCCTACCCCGATCAGGCGGAGGCCCAGAAGGCCATCGACGACCTGGTCGGCCGGGCGCCGCTGCGCCGCTTCACGCTGTCCACCAACTACCGCTCCCCCAGCGAGGTCTTCAACCTTGCCGCGCGCGTGATCACCAAGGTCTTCCCCGACGCCGACCTGCCGCGCGCGGTGCGCACCACGGGGATCGAGCCGCTGCTCGCCCGCACGGAGGAGGTTCAGGCGCACGACGCGTTGCGCGACCACCTGCTCACCCTCGCCGGACAGGTGGGCGGGACGATCGGCGTGATCGTCCCCCCGTCGCGCCAGCAGGACATCCAGCTGTTCGTCATGGGCGACCTCCGTCTGCGCAGCTTCGAGGACCGGATCCTGGTGGTCACCTCGCTCCAGGCCAAGGGCCTGGAATACGACGGCGTGTTGGTGCTCTCGCCCGACGAGATCGTCGCCGAGGCCCCCAACGGCGTGCGAGTGCTCTACGTCGCCCTCACCCGGGCCACCCAGCGCATGATCACGCTCGACGTCGGCACCTCTGACTGGCGCACCCTCCTCGCCTGACCGCCGGAAAAGAAGTCAACGGCAATACCCCATCACGGGTCCCTGAGGGATGCCCGCCACGGTCACCGTCGTGAGGTGAATGCTCAGGTTGCGGGCATCGTCTCGAAGGGCGAAGCGAGCGCCCGCGACCCTCCGCAGGGATCTGCGCCAAGTTACGGAGCGTCTCGTTGATCTGTGGCCGCCGGGCGGTCGGTGTTGCTGTACTGCGACCAGGAGCCTGGGTACAAACGTCCGCGTCCGAGACCGGCGTGTTCCATGGCGATGAGGTTGTGGCACGCCGTGATGCCGGAGCCGCAGTAGGAGATCACCTCGGCAGCATCCGCGACGTCGGCAAACCGCGCGCGCAACTCGTCCGGGGCGAGGAAGCGACCGTCGGCATCGAGGTTTCCGGTGAGCGGGAAGTTCCGCGCGCCTGGGATATGGCCGGCTCGGGGGTCGATGGGCTCGGTCTCGCCGCGGTAGCGCTCGGGGCCGCGGGCATCGATCACGAAGGATCCGGTGGCGGCGTCGTCGATGCCAGCCAGTGCTTCGCTCGGCCACGGCTTCGGGGTGAACACCGCAGGCTCGGGCGCCGGCACATCGCGGGTCAACTCGCCGTCCCACGCGGCGAGACCGCCGTCGAGCAGGGCGGCCTCGTGCCCGAGCATCCGGAGCAGCCACACCAGGCGCCCCGCCATGGCTCCCCCGGCGTCGTCATAGGCGACGACGACGCTCTCGTCGCCGATGCCCACCGCGGACAGCCCGACCGCGAACTTCTCGGGGGAGGGCAACGGGTGGCGTCCGGCCGCGGGCGAGGCGGGCTCGGCCAGCACCTCGTCCATGTCGATGCGCACCGCGCCCGGGAGGTGCCCGGCCGCATAGGCCTCGGCGGCGGATCGGCCGTCCAGGTAGTAGCGCACGTCCGCGAGAACAGCCTCGGGATGCGCCTTGAGCCACGCGATGTCAACGACGGGAGAGATCATGGCGCCAGCCTAGATGAATGAGTCCAAGGGGCCGTGTGTCGGGGTGTCGTCGTCGTAGCCCTGTAGCTCGACGCCTGGCTTGGTGCGCGACGCCAGAGCCACCATCCGCCTACCTGACCGCCCACGACCACCGAAACCCCTGGACTCATTCCTCCAATGAGACTCACCGAAGAACGGCGGTCGCCCCGCCTGAAGAACAGACGGGGCGACCGGCGCGGGCTCAGCTGCAGCCGCTGGTGGAGCCGCAGCCCTCGCAGACGTAGCAGCTCCCGGCGGGCCGCATCTTCGTGCCGCAGGTCATGCACAGCGGCGCGTCGACGGCCGAGCCGGTGAGGGACTCGAGCAGCTCGGCGGTGGTGTGGGCGTCCAGCAGGGACGGCTGGCGGGCGCCGTCGACGTCGAAATCGTCGCCGGCGTCGTTTCGGAGCTGGTCGGCCTCGGACAGCGCCGACTCGTCCTCCTCCGACAGGTAGCTGCCGGTCTCGACGTAGCGGGCGCGCTCGGAGGCGGTGTAGATGCCCAGCTCGGCGCGGTCGTCGAAGTCGAGGTAGTCCAGCGCGAGGCGGCGGAAGATGTAGTCCATGAACGACTGCGCGATCCGGATATCGGGATCGTCGGTCATTCCGGCGGGCTCGAACTTCAGGTTGGTGAACTTCTGCACGAAGCTCTCCAGCGGCACGCCGTACTGCAGGCCGATCGACACCGCGATCGAGAAGGCATCCATCACGCCCGCCAGCGTGGAGCCCTGCTTGCCGAGCTTGAGGAACACCTCGCCCAGGCGGCCGTCCTCGTAGGAGCCCGAGGTCATGTAGCCCTCGGCGCCGCTCACCGAGAAGCTGGTGGTGCGACCCAGGCGAGACTTCGGCAGCCGCTCGCGCTTGGGCCGGTAGACGATCTTCTCGACGATCTCGGTGACGACCTTCGCCTCTTCGGGCTTCTTCTTGCCGTCGGACAGCGGCTGGCCCACCTTGCAGTTGTCGCGGTAAACGGCCAGCGCCTTCAGCCCGAGCTTCCAGCCCTGGACGTAGACGTCCTCGATCTCCTCCACCGTGGCGCTCTCCGGCAGGTTCACCGTCTTGGAGATCGCCCCGGACAGGAAGGGCTGCACGGCCGCCATCATGCGGACGTGACCCATGGGGGCGATGGCCCTGTCTCCCATCGCGGTGTCGAAGATCTCGTAGTGCTCACGGGCCAGGCCCGGGGCGCCCACGACGTGTCCATGCTCCGCGATGAAGCCGACGATCGCGGCGGTCTCGGACGGGTTGTAGCCCAGACGCGACAGCGCCAGCGGAATGGTTTGGTTGACGATCTGCATCGAGCCGCCGCCGACCAGCTTCTTGAACTTGACCAGCG
>DAOLFC010000046.1:0-25875 GCA_035326505.1 Arachnia sp. | reverse complement strand
GAGTATGCCCCAATACGCACCCAAGATCTGGGCGTCGTATCTCATCCCGCCTGGCGCGTCCTCACTCGGCACCCCACTCATCAGTGCTTCCCTAGAGCAATGAGCTCCGCTGTCGGTCGTCCCCGTGTCACGCCAGGACGACCGGGGGCGGACCCGCGCGCCGAGGTCCTCGACGCCGCCGCTGTGCTCTTCTCGGAGCGCGGATACGCCGGCACCAGCACGCGGCAGATCGCCGAGCGGGCGGGGCTGCGGCAGGCCAGCCTCTACTACCACTTCGCGAGCAAGGAGGAGATCCTGCTCGAACTGCTCGAGGCCTCCGTCCGGCCGACCCTCGCGCTGGCCGGCGACCAACTCGAAGACCCCGATCCCGTCCGGGCGCTGTACCGGCTCGTCGTCGCCGACGTCGGCGTCCTGCTGCGGGATCCGCACAACATCGGGGTGCTCTATCTCTCGCCGGAGGTGGCGGGGGAGCCGTTCGCGTCGTTCCGCGCCCAGCGGGAGCAACTGGTCAGCGTCTACGGCGCGTTGGCGGCGAGGATCGGCCCCGCGGTTGACGCGGCCTTCGCGGGAGCCTGCTGCATCCAGCTGGTCGAGATGGTCATCTCGCTGCGTCGCGACGGCCGGGTGCCGGACGGGGTGGCCGACCGGATCGCGCGCGCCTGCCTGCGTCTCGTCGGCGCGTCGGAGGATGCGATCGAGCGGGCGGCCGCCCAAGCCTGATCCCGTCGAGCGACGGGGTCCGCCGATCGGCCAGGCCCGGCCGAGGAGCCGGGGACATGCCATCCTTTGCTGGTGACTGAGCCAGAGGACGACATCGGCGGCGAGCAGCCCACTGCGGGCCGAGCGCGGTGGACGGCGGAGGACGGGCGCGAGGCCCTGCGCGGCGTCGTGGGCGGCCTGATCGGCGGAGCGCTGGCGACGATCTTCGTCGTCTCCGTGACCACGCTGATCAAGGAGGTCCTCGCCGACGTGATGCGCCAGCCGACCTGGGTCATGATCGTGGCCCCGTTCGTCGGCATCATCGGCGCCGTGCTCATCCTCAATCGGGTCGCCCAGGGGCAGGCCGTGCTGCCGGTGGCCGACGGCGCACCGCCGCCGCGTCGCTTCAGCGCCTGGCTGCGCTTCCCGGCCAACGCGGTGCGGGCCGATCTGACGGTGGACGTGGTGCGCAACGCCGGCCGCGAGGAGAACTTCCCCTGGCGGTTCGCGCCGATCCGGGCGGCGGCGATCATGTCGACCGTCAGCCTCGGCGCCCCGATGGGCACCGAGTCGCCGGCCGCGCACCTGGGCGTCGCGGCCGGCGCCGCCCTCGAGTCCCGCGGCGGCTGGTGGCGGGGTCTGGCCCGGCCGGCTGGCCTCGGCGGCGGTGCCGCGGGCGTGGCCGCGCTGATGGGCCTGCCCCTCGTGGGGCTGATGTTCATGCTGGAGCTGGGCCGACGCAACCGGGCTCCGATCAGCCTGCCCCGGGTCCTGGCCGCCACGAGCGGCGCCCTCGTCGGCTGGGGCGTCAACAAGGCGCTGAACCTCAGCCTGATCCGGCTGATCGTTCCCACCATCGCGCCCAGCGACCTGGTTCAGGCCCTGGCCACCGCGGCGCTGGTGGGGGCGCTGTCGGGGGCGTTGTGCTCGGTGACGGGCTCGGCGATCTACTGGGTGCGCAGCTGGTCGGCCGGACTCACGACGAAGCTGCTGGCCGGGGGCGCGGTGCTGCTGGCGTGCATGCTGGCGATCAGCGCGCTGGCCACGCCGTCGGCCGCGATCGGTCCGGGGGCGAGCGCGGTGAGCTGGGCGGAGGGCGCCGGCGTCTCGGCCGGCACGCTCCTGGCCGTGGCGGTGCTGCGCGCGGTGGCGACCACGGCCGCGGTCACGGCGGGTGGTTGCGGGGGCCTGTTCGTCCCGCTGCTCGCGATCGGCGACCTGTGCGGCCGGGCGCTGGCCCCGTGGCTGGGGGCGACGAGCGAGCTGGCGGCGGCCGCCGGGAGCGCGGGAGGCATCGCCGGCGGCTACCGGCTGCCGCTGACCGCCATCGCGATGGTGCTCACGGTCGGCGGCCCGATGCCCGCCCGGCTGACCTGCGTGGCCGCGGTGGGGGTGGCCACCGCCTCCGGGGTCTTCGTCGCTTATCTGCTCGACCGTTTCGCCACGCGTCGCGCGGCCGCGTGATGCTCATGCGACGGTCATAGGCGTCGCACAGGAATCGCACAGGCCCGGTCGGTGGACTCTTCTCATCGCTTCAGGGAAGGAAAAGAGAAGATGAGACGTCGTACCAAGATCGCCGCGGGGCTGTGCGCCTCGGTCCTGTTCTTCACCGGCTGCACGGCAGCCGCCACCATGTCGTCGGATCCCTCGGCCGCCGCGTCGGCCGACACCGCCACCTCCGACACCGCTACCTCCGGCGCCCCCACCACGGGGACGACCACCACCTCCGTCGCGGCGGTCGCCGACGCGAGCGCCGAGGTCGACTGGGACAGCCTGCCGACCACCGAGGTGACGCTCACGGACGAGGGTCTCGCCGTCACCGACGCCGGAACCTATGTGCTCACGGGCGCCTCCACCGGCCAGGTGACGGTGAACTCCGACGGTGCCGTGCGGCTCGTCCTCGACGGCGTGACGATCAACAGCAGCTCCGGCGCGGCGATCCAGGTCGACGGCGCCGAGCTGACGGTCATCGAGCTGGCCGACGGCTCCACCAACGTCGTCTCCGACGCGGCGACCCGCGCCGACGAGGAGATCGACGGCGCGATCTACTCCGCCGACGACCTGTCCCTCACCGGGAGCGGCGCGCTGAGCGTCACCGCCAACTTCGCCGACGGCATCGTCGGCAAGGACGACCTGTGGATCGAGTCGGGCATCATCACCGTGACCAGCGTCGACGACGCCATCCGCGGCAAGGACTCGCTGAACATCAGCGGCGGCGCGATCACGATCGACGCCGCGGGCGACGGCATGAAGGCCAGCAACGACACCGACCTCGGCAAGGGACAACTCACCATCACGGGCGGCGACATCACCATCACCACCGGCGACGACGCGATCAAGGCCGAGCAGGCGATCGGGATCAGCGGCGGCACCATCGACGTCGTCGCGTCGGTCGAGGGCATCGAGGCGCCCGTGATCGTGATCGACGGCGGCGACATCACCGTCAACGCCTCCGACGACGGCATCAATGCCTCCGCGTCCGAGATCATCACCGAGGGTCTGAGCATCACGATCAACGGCGGCACCCTCACCATCGTCATGGGTCAGGGCGACACCGATGCGATCGACAGCAACGGTGACCTCACCATCACCGGCGGGACGATCGACATCACCGCCCAGTCCCCCTTCGACTTCGACGGCACCGGCACCCTGACCGGCGGAACCATCACCGTCAACGGTGAGCAGGTGACCGAGCTGACGAATCAGATGATGGGCGGAGGCCCGATGGGCGGTGGCGGCATGGGCGGCGACATGGGGGGTGGCCGGATGGGCGGCGGTCGCGGCGGGCGGTAGTCCGTTCCCGAGCGTGCCCGGCGCCGGAAGCCGCGAAGGACTTCCGGCGCCGGGCACGAGTCCGTCGGGCACTAGGATGACGGCGTGACCAGGACCGCGCCACCAGGGCAGTGCGCGAGGATCGGGATCGTCGACGATCATCCCGCCGTCCTCCTCGGCGCGGCCGGGATCCTGCGTGGCCGGCCGGGCCTGCAGGTGGTGGCCGCCACCGAGACGGTGACGGGGCTGCTGAGCCGGACGACGGATCTCGACCTGGTGCTCCTGGACCTCGTGCTGGCCGACGGTTCCACCCCGGCGCAGAACATATCCCGGCTGACGCGCCTCCACGTCCCGGTGCTCGCGTTCACCAGTGGCGACCGCCCCGAGGTGGTGCGCGAGGCCGCCCGGGCGGGGGCGATCGGCATGATCCGGAAGTCGGAGCGTCCGGATGCCATCGTCGCCGCCATCGGCGCGGCGCTGCGTCACGAGGTGGTGGCGACCGCGGACTGGGCCGCGGCGCTGGACGACGACGAGGCCTTCGTCGCCGCGAGGCTCACGGCGCGCGAGGCCGAGGTGCTGGCGCTCTACGCGTCCGGGGAGACCGCGAGGCGGGTCGCGGATCAGCTGTTCATCTCCCGCGAGACCGTCCTCGACCACATCCAGCGGATCCGGGCCAAGTACGCGGCGGTCGACCGGCCGGCGCGCTCGAAGGTCGAGCTCTATCAGCGCGCGGTCGAGGACGGATTCCTTCCCGGCGCGCAGCCCGATGCCGCCTCCGGCTGACCGCGCTCGCGGACGAGGGAGTCGTGACGCGCCCCCGGCGCGGGATCGGGCGAGCGATCGGTCCGGCGCTCCGCGGTGGGGCCGTCCGCCGGACGAGAACCTGTGGCTCAGCGTGGAGGCGGCCGACCGGACCGACCGCCAGGTCAGCCAGCTGATCTCGCTCGGGGGCGTCGCCCTGATCCTCGGCCAGGCGACGGGCTTCCTGGGCCAGGCCGACGGTTTCCCTCCGTGGTGGAATGCCCTCGCGGTCGCGCTCATGGTTCAGATCGTGGTCTTCGCGACGCTGGGATGGGTCCTTCCGACGCGCTGGTTGCGAGCGGGCTGGATCGTCGCACCGATCCTGAACGCGCTGCTGCTGTTCTCCGCTTTCGCGGTCTATCGCGGTGAGCTCCCGGTGACCGGCTCGCCCTGGTCGTGGGCCTTCTCCGCCGCCATCGTCTCCTATCTGGTGCTCACGATCCCTCCGCTGTGGGCCACCGGCTGCACCGTCGGAACGGCCCTGCTGCCGATCCTCTCCGCGGTGCTGTTCCTCGACGAGGTTCCTCGGGTCCTCCTCGTCGAGACGCCGATCCAGGTGGCCAACCTGATCTATATCGCGCTCTTCAGCGGGATTCGCGCCCGGCTGAATCGGTTGCGGGACACCGAGGCGCGTGCGCTCGCCGCCGAGAAGCAGCGGGTCCGCGCGCTGATCTCCGCGCGCGACAAGGCGCACCTCGCCAGGCTGGTCCACGACGAGGTGCTGTCCGTGCTCGCCGCGGCGGCGGCGTTCCGGGGGGTGCCCCCGCCCGAGCTGCGCACCAACGCCGCTCACGCTCAGGCTCTGCTCGACCGGCCCGTCCGGGAGCAGGAGGCCGTGCTGGTCGAGACCGGTCTCGCCGTCAATCGGCTCGTCCAGGTGCTGCGCCGGGTCGACGACCAGGCCGCGATGGAGTGGGTCTCGGCTCGCGGCGAGGTGCCTTCCCAGGTGGTGGAGACGATCGGTGCCGCCGCGGCGGAGGCCCTTCGCAACAGCGTGCGCCACGCCGCCGGTGCCGAGCGCACGGTCGGGATCTCCGTGTCACCCGATCGTGTGGCGGTCCTGGTCCAGGATCGTGGCCCGGGATTCGATGCCGATGGCGTCGACGAGCACCGGCTGGGCATCCGGCAGAGCATCGTCGCGCGGATGCGCGCCCTTCCCGGTGGGGCGGCCACCGTGGAGTCGACGCCCGGCGACGGCACGAGGGTGCTGGTGACATGGCGGATCTGACATCGGCCGGTACCGGCGCCGGCGGCCTCGGCACGGCGGCCGCCCGCTGGGCGCTGACCGCGACCTGGGGGCTCGGGGCGCTCTCCGACATCTTCGGCGGATCGGTGGCGCCGCCGTTCGGCAGCGAACTGCCGGCGCTTCTTCTGGGTCTGGTCAGCGCCGTCGTCCTGACGACGAGGGGGGACGACGCGCTTCCTGTGGGTCGCGGGATCCTGGTCGCGGTGACCGCCGTGCTGTCGTCGCTGGGGGCGCTCGCCTCCAGCGCCCCGCTGGGCCACAACTGGTCGTTCAACTTCGCCGCCTACGCGACGGCCCTGCTGATTCCCCGGGGCAACGTGTACTGCGGGCTCCTCGGAGGCGCCTCCATCGGCTTCCTGGGGGTGGCGTGGGCGATCTCGTCCGGGGCATCGGCGGTGCAGTTCGTCGATCTGCTCGCCCTGCCTCTTCTGGCACTGGTCATCGGCACGGCCTGGCGCGGACTGCTCGGACGGATCGTCGTGCGCGAGTTGACCCACGACCGGGAGACACGGCGCGCCACCATGGCGGCTGAGGCGGCCGAGGCCTCCGCCGCCGCGACCCAGGAAGAACTCGCCGAGATCCGCGCCGAGGTCGGTGCGACGCTGAGCGCCCTCAGCGAAGGCCAGGCGCTCGACGACGAGTTCCTGGCCCGGATCGCGGTGATCGAGGCCGACCTCCGCGATCGGATACGTTCGCCCCACCTGCGCGACGACGCTCTTCGCGCGGCGATCGACAGGGCGCGCCGGCGAGGGGTGCGTGCGCTGCTCCTCGGCAGCTCGTCGCAAGCCGATGTCCTGAGCGACGCCCTCGTGGGCAGCATTGTCGAGGCCATCGACGGCATCGACTCGGGAACCGTCACGCTGCGCGCGATCCCCCCGGGCCGGCATGGAACGATCTCGCTCCTGCGGGCGGACGATCGGACGAGCGAGCGTCTCGTCTTCGACGGGGACGGCCGGCTCCTCTCGCGCCACTAGCTAGCTAGTAGATCGTTCAGCCGGTGTAGCTTCCCAGGTCGATCCGTTCGCCGAACTCGAGGTCCGACCAGACGACGGTGAACGGGGCGGCCGGCGTCGTCTGGGACTCGCTCTGCGCGGCCGGATGGTTCGGGTTCTGGTGATTGAAGAACACCGTGTCGAGATGTCTCGCGCCGAAGGCGCTCTCCGTGTGAATCAGGTCGCCGTTGGCGTAGTAGCTGAACGTGTCCGCGAAGGGATCGTGAGCCACCTCAAGCGTGAGCCAGTATTCGGCGACCCGGGGGCCGCGATGGACGACGCCGTACAGGTCGAACACCTCGATATAGGGAATGCCGCCCTCAGCGGACATGAAGATGGTCGGGAAGGCGGAGTTGCCCTCCGTCGCCGGATCGCTATAGGGGGCCCTGATCCACAGCTCGGCGGTGACGAAGTAGACGTCTATCCAGGTCGGATCGAAGTGCAGTGTTGCACGGACGTTGTTCACGCCGGCGGGGATGGCCTGCTCCTCGGTGATGTGCCCTGCGGTCGGCGCCCGGACGCCCTCGAACCGGTAGTACCGGTTGCTGTTGGTGCTGGGCGTGCCGATGGTGACGGTGAGGCTGTTGGCATCGGCCGTGCGCGCCTGGGGTTCGGCGCGGTCCATGGTCCACGTCGGGGCATTGAACGGGACGGGCGTATAGATCGTGCGTGGCCCGTCGTGGTGCAGCGACTTCGCGGCGGGCAGGGCGACGTTCGTGGCCTCGACGGTGACGCTCGTCGTGATCGGATTGGCAGGGCTGACGGCGGCCGGGTCGTAGGTTCCGCTGAACGTCGCCTCGGGAAGGTCGACGGTGCCGGTTCCGGTCACGTCGGCCCCGCCGGTGCTGGTGAAGACGACGCTGGGCGGGCCGCCCACGGGTTCCACCACGCTGACCGACCAGACGATGCCCGAGGATGTCGCCGTGGCGCCCCACGGTTCTCCTTCGCCGTCGAGGATCGTCGCGCCCGGCTCCCAGGGCCCCGACAAGGCCACCGTCACGGTGATCGTGCCCGTGTTCCACTGTTCCGCGCTGTCGGACGAGGCGAAGAGCGCCTGGGGTGTGAACTTCCCCTCGGCCGCGCCGTTGTCGGCCTCCAGGGTGCCCATCTTCGCGACGGCGACCGTCTTCTCCTCGACCGTGGCCGCCGCCATCGGGGCGGTCGCGGCCACGGCGATGACGGGCGTCGACCAGGCGGACGCCTGAACGACGGCGCGACGGCTGATCGTCGCGCTGGTCAGCTCGGCAAACGGGCCTTCAGGAATGGAACTCGACACGACATGTCCCCCCAGTTCGTCGTTCGTGCCGCGATTGGGATTGTGCGGCGCGCCTACCGTCCGAGGGTAGCAGTACGCGAACCGCGACCTGTCAGGCCCCACCTTTCGCGATGCGCAAACCGGAGGGCGGCCCACCAGACCCTGTACCTGCGCGCGAGGGCCCTCAGGGACCCGTGAACAGGTTCCCGCAGAGTGCTGCAGGCACATCCTCGAACACGCCCGCGCCCCCTTTTTTGACGCTCCTTGAGGTGCGAGCGAAGCGAGCCTCGAAAGGAGCCAGCGCAACTATCCTCAGGGACCTGTCCCGGGATTGTCGTCCGGCTACCGGGAGCTCTTTTCGAGACGCTCCTCCGTCTGGGCCCGCGTCGTTGCTCAGTGGTCCTGCGCCCAGTCCGCGTTGGAGATGGATATCTCCTGCGCCATATCGCGAAGGAAGCGGATCACCGTCTCGCGTTCCTCGCCGGACAGGCGAGCGGCGGCATGCACCCGCTTCGCGTGCTGCCTCCCGACGGTCTGCCTCGCGGAGGCCTCGGTCGCGGGCGTGACCTCGATCGCGAACGCACGGCGGTCCATCGGATGCATGTGTCGCGCGATGTGTCCCCCTCTCTCGAGACGATTCAGGAGTTTCGTCGTGGAGGCGGGCGAGATCTTCAGGTGCGTCGCGATCATGCTGGGCGTGACGATCTCACCAAGACGATTCGCGACGATGAGGTAGTGGAGGGCGCGCATGTCCTGCCGGCTGAGCTTCATGTACTTCTCGGAGGCGTCCAGGATCTCCTGCTCGGTTTCCCGCAAGTCGGCCAGTGCCCTCATCAGCCTGCCGATCTGACTGATGTCCTCCGGCGAGAGGGTCACCGCGTCGAACGACTCGTTGTCGGGGTCGGCCGAACTGAAGCCGTAGAGGCTCGCTGTGATCGCCTCTCGGCCCGAACCCGACTCCGCCATGCAGGTCATCGTACGCCGCTTCCCGGCTTGTTGGTAGATAATCTACTTTTAGTTACTATGCCTATAGGATGATATTATCCCAGAGTAAATTAATGATCGGAGGAGACGCCATGACCACACCGGAGCGCGTGGTGCTCGTGGACGGCGATGGATCCGTCGTCGGCACCGCCCTGAAATCCCGCGTCCACTCGGTGCCTACGCCCCTGCATCTCGGCTTTTCGTGTTACCTGCGGGACGAGTCGGGTCGCGTGCTCGTCACCCGCCGCGCTCTCTCGAAGCTGACCTGGCCAGGCGTATGGACCAACTCCTTCTGCGGGCACCCCGCGCCGGGCGAGCGGATCCGGGACGCGGTGATACGGCGCGCGCGCCAGGAGCTTGCCGCCGAGCTCGCCGATGTCGAGGGTGTGCTGCCCGACTTCCGCTACCGCGCGCTGGATGCCGGCGGCGTCGAGGAGAACGAGGTGTGCCCCGTGTTCACGGCCCGGCTGGCTGGACCTTTCGCCCCTCGCGCGGCAGAGGTGGTCGAGTGGGCGTGGATCGATCCCCACGACCTGGCTGAGGCGGCGGCGCGTGCGCCGTTCGTGTTCAGTCCGTGGATGGTCGAACAACTTCCGCGCCTCCTCGACGTCGGCGCCTTCGAGGGGTGCCGGACATGACCGAGATGCTGGTCGAGTCGGCGCGCGCGCATCGACTCGACGAGCAGGACGTGAGGGACGAGATCCGACGGCTTTTCGACGTCCGGTCGACGAGCGCCGCCAGGTACGGCCCTCAGTTCTCAGCCCTGTGGAAGTCGGCTTCTCGCTGTGTGGGAGGCGGCAAGCTGCTGCGCCCGCGCCTGCTTCTCGGCGCATTCGGCGCGCTCAGCGCCACGGGCGCCCACGGCCGGGTGTTCGAGGCGGCTGCGGTGCGTATCGCGGCGGCGGTGGAGGTGCTTCACTACGCGTTGCTCCTTCACGACGACGTCATCGACGGCGATCTGCGCCGGCGCGGGCGCCTCAACCTCATCGGCACTCTTCTGGAGGAACGCCGCGCCGTGAGCCTGGCCCCGGAGGCTTCGAGAGCAGACCCCAGAGATCTCCATTGGGCGCGGGTCGGCGGCATATTGATGGGAGACCTGCTGCTGTCCGATGTCCACCAGGTGTTCGCACGCGAACCGGTTCCCCCGCACATGCGCAGCCTTCTGCTCGACCTCCTCGACCACACGATCACCGAGTCCATCGTCGGCGAGCAGCTGGACGTCGCCCTGAGCGACGGCGTGGTCCCCTCCGACCTGGATGCGGTGCTCGGCATGACCCGCTTGAAGACCGCCACATACACCTTCGAACTGCCGCTGAAGGCGGCCGCGATCCTTGCCGGGTCGACGCGCCGCATCCAGGAGGCGCTCGGCGTCGTGGGCGGCCGGCTGGGGTTCGCCTTCCAGCTGCAGGACGATCTGCTCTCCACGTTCGGCGACGCGGCGGAGCATGGAAAGGACGCCTTCTCCGATCTGAGAGAGGGCAAGGAGACCGCGATCGTCGCCTATGCCCGGATGACGACCGAGTGGCGAAGGATCGAGCCGTTCTTCGGCGATCCCGGGCTCGGCATCGCCGATGCCCTCACGGCGCGACGGCTTCTCCGTGAGTGCGGAGCGGAAGCGTTCGTTCGCTCACTCGTCGCAGACCAGCTCCGAGCGGCGGGAAGCGCCCTCTCCTCGCCCGGGTCCGGAATTCCCTGCGCGCTCTCGGGGTTTCTCGCCCGGTTGATGCGGACGATCGAGGAGCGGCAGTCGTGATGCGTGCGCTCGACGGGCTGAGCCCGGTGGTTCGATACACCCGCGCCTCCGAGATCGCGGCCGGACGGATCATCGAGGCCTACTCCACCTCCTTCGGCACGGCGACGCGCCTGCTGGGGGTCCGGCACCGCAGCCACGTGCGCAACATCTACGCCTTGGTGCGCGTCGCCGATGAACTGGTCGACGGTGCGACCGCCGACGCGGATATGACGCTCGGCGAGCAGCGCTCTGCGCTCGATCGGCTCGAGGAGGAGACCGAGCGCGCCCTCCGGTCGGGCTACAGCAGCAATCCGATCGTGCATGCGTTCGCGCACACCGCGCGCTCCTCCGGCATCGACGAGCAGCTGACCCGCCCCTTCTTCTGTTCCATGCGGACGGACCTCGTCGCTGAGGCCCGTGATTCCCGAAGCGGGCCGGATGCTCCGCAGCTGTTCTTCGGGCACGCCGAGCATGCGGAGTACGTCTACGGTTCGGCCGAAGTCGTCGGGCTGATGTGCCTGCGGGTGTTCGTCAGGGACGAGATGCCCAACGCGCAGGAGAGCCGGCTGCTGGAACGCGGAGCGCGCCGGCTCGGGGCCGCGTTCCAGAACGTCAACTTCCTGCGCGACCTCGCGGACGACACCGGACGCCTGGGGCGCAGCTATCTGAGTGAGGACGGACGGATGGACGAAGAGATACGAGACCGCTGGCTCTCCGAGATCCGCGATCAGCTCTCGGATGCCCGAGCGGCGCTGCCGCTTCTCCCGAAGGATGCCCGTCTGGCGGTCGCCTCCGCCGTGCAACTGTTCGGCCGGCTCGGGGACCGCATCGCGCGGGTCCCCGTGGGCGACCTCTACAGGCGGCGCGTGCGGGTCTCGGCGGCGGAGAAGTCCTTGCTCATCGTCCAAGCGGCGCTCGACGTCAGGAAGGAGGGGCCGCGATGACTCGAACGATGGTGATCGGGGGCGGGATCGCCGGGCTCGCGACCGCCGCGCTGCTCGCGCACGAGGGGCACGCCGTCAGGCTTCTGGAGCGAGGCCGCAGGCTCGGCGGGAGGGCAGGCGTCCTGGAGCGCGACGGCTTCCGGTTCGATACCGGGCCTTCCTGGTATCTGATGCCCGAGGTGTTCGAGCACTTCTTCGCTCTGCTCGGCACGACGACGGACGAGCAGCTCGACCTGCGCACCCTGGATCCGGGCTACCGCGTGTTCTCGGAGCCGGTGGGGAGCGCACCCGCGCGGATGATCGACATCCCCTTCGGCAAGGAACGCGTGATCCGGCGCTTCGAGACGATCGAGCCGGGCAGCGCGCGCGTCCTGCGCCGCTATCTCTCCTCGGCAGAGCAAGCCTCCCGGATGGCCGAGCGGTACTTCCTTTACAATCCCTTCACCAAGCTCAGCAGCCTCGCGACCGCCGACGTCCTGCGCATGCTCCCGAGGCTCGTCTCGCTGCTCGGCACCAGCCTGGAGCGCTTCGTCGCCAGACGATTCTCCGACCCCGTGCTGCGGCAGGTGCTCGGGTATCCCGCGGTCTTCCTCGGGACCGAGCCCAGCCGGGCGCCGGCGATGTACCACCTGATGAGCGCCCTGGACCTGGGAGAGGGCGTGCGGTACCCGATGGGAGGGTTCTGGGGCGTCGTCCAGCGCTTGGAAGAGCGCGCGATCCAGGCCGGCGTGCAGATCGTCGAGGAATCGGAGGTCGTCGAGATCCTGACCCGAGGCGACCGCGGGCGTCTCGCCGCCAGCGGGGTCCGGGTTCGCGACGGCCGAGGCGTCGAACGCATCGAGAGCGCCGACATCGTCGTGTCCGCGGCCGATCTGCATCACACCGAGACCCGGCTGCTTCCCCCCGAGGCGCGCAGCTACCCTCAGCGCTGGTGGGACAAGGCCCGCAGCGGGCCGGGAGCCGTGATCGTGCTGCTCGGGGTGAAGGGGGCGCTGCCTCAGCTCGAGCACCACTCGCTCTTCTTCGCGCGCGACTGGGCCGCGAACTTCGAGGCCATCTTCGGGCGCGGCGCGCACATCCCCGATCCCCCGTCGCTGTATGTGTGCCGGGCCAGCGCAACCGACCCCGCCGTCGCGCCGAAGGATCATGAGAACCTCTTCGTGCTGATCCCCGTTCCCGCCGACACCGGACTGGGCGGGGGAGGCGCCGACGGTAAGGGCGATCCGGCGATCGAACGCGCGGCAGACGCCGCCATCGCCCAGATCTCTCGCTGGGCCGGCATCCCCGATCTGCGTGACAGGATCGTCGTGCGCGAGACGCTCGGTCCGGGCGACTTCGCACGCGACTACCACTCCTGGCGCGGCGGCATGCTCGGGCCCTCGCACACGCTGCGTCAGAGCGCTCTCTTCCGGCCCCAGAATCAATCCCGGCGCGTCCGCAACCTCTATTACGCCGGCGCCACGACCGCGCCCGGCGTGGGGGTGCCGATGTGCCTGATCAGCGCCGAACTCGTCGTGAAGCGGATTCGGCGAGACCATCGGCCGGGACCCACCGAACCGCTGCTCCGCAATGCTTCCGAGGAGGTGAGGTCGTGAGCGGACTCTGGTATCTCGGCTGCCTGCTCGCCGGCATCGGGTGCATGGTGCTCCTCGACTACAGATTCCGGCTCTTCTTCTGGCGCGCGCCCGCTGCCGCCGCGCTCGTCACTGCGGCCGGGGTCTCCTTCCTGCTGCTGTGGGACGCATCCGGGATCGCCGCCGGGATCTTCCTCCGTGGGGCCTCCGAGATCGCGTCCGGCATCGTCCTCGCGCCGGAGCTTCCTCTCGAGGAGCCGGTGTTCCTCGTCTTCCTCGTGCTATGCACGATGGTGCTCTACACCGGTTCCGAGCGGCTCCTGGAGGCTCGTCGTAAGCGAGGCAACCCATGACCTATGCGGTGCTCTCCGCCGGATTCGTGATCGTCGCGGTCCTTCTCGGCGCCTGGATGGCAGGCAGATCCGGGAGGCCGGGGGTGCGCTGGGGGGCCATCGCGCTCACCGCTGGCGCGCTCCTTGTTCTGACCGCGGTGTTCGACAACATCATGATCCGACTCGACCTGTTCACCTACGCCCCGGAGCACATCTCCGGGGTCGCGATCGGGCTCGCGCCCCTTGAGGACTTCGCCTATCCGGCCGCGATCGCGGTCGCGTTGCCCGCTCTCTGGGCGCTGCTCAGGCGTCCTGGCGGCCCGCCCGTGGGAGAGCTCCTGCGTCACGCGTTCGTCGCGTCCAGGCCCGTGAGCTGGATCAACACCGCGTTCCCCTTCGCGGCAGCGATGATCCTGACCACGCGCGAGATCGACTGGGTGCTCGTGGTCGGCGCGATCTACTACCTGATTCCCTACAACCTTGCGATGTACGGAATCAACGACGTCTTCGACTACGCGTCCGACCTGAACAACCCGCGCAAGGGCGGCATGGAGGGAGCCCTCCTTCCGCCGACGTTCCACCGACCCCTGATCTGGCTCGTGATCGCCGCCAACCTTCCGTTCCTGGCGGTGCTGCTCGCCGCCGGGGGACCGGGATCCTGGGTGGCGATCGCCGTGAGCAGCTTCGCCGTGGTCGCGTACTCGGCCCCCGGGCTGCGGTTCAAGGAGCGCCCGGTCTGGGACTCGATCACGTCGAGCACCCACTTCGTCAGTCCTGCCGTGGTCGGCCTCGCGCTCTCGGGAGTCACCGTCGATGCCGGCGTGGTGCTCGTGCTGGCCTCGTTCTTCCTCTGGGGCATGGCGGCGCACGCATTCGGGGCCGTGCAGGACATCCTCCCGGATCGGCACGCGGGGATCGGGTCGATCGCCACGGCGCTGGGTGCGCGCCGTACCGTCCGCCTGGCGCTGGTCCTCTGGACGCTGGCCGGGCTGCTCGTCCTTCTCGCCCCGTGGCCGGCTCCCCTCGCCGCCATCGTCGCCGTGCCCTACCTCATCAACTGCGGTCCGTGGTTCTTCGTCACGGATGCCGGTTCCGCCGCGACGAACCGGTCGTGGCGGCGTTTCATCTCCCTGAACTACGTCTCCGGGTTCTTCGTCACCCTCCTGCTGATCTACGCCTGGAGCCTGAGCTCATGATCGGCCGGCGTGGGACAACCGCGGGCAGGGTCCGATGACGACCCTCGTGTGGTTCCGAGACGACTTGCGGCTCTCCGATCACCCCGCCCTCCATGCGGCCTCCGAGGGGGGCGGAGCTGTCGTCGCCCTCTTCGTGCTCGACGAGGAGTCCGAGCGGATCCGGCCGTTGGGGGGAGCCGCCAAGTGGTGGTTGCACCACTCGCTCGAGTCCCTCGCCCGGTCTCTCGCGGAGTTCGGGATCCCGCTCGTGCTGCGCCGCGGACCGGCCGAGAAGGTCGTGGCGGACACGGCTCGGGCGTGCGGCGCCGAGCGCGTCTGGTGGAATCGGCGCTACGGGGAGGCCCGGCACCACGACGCGGCGCTCAAGATCGCGCTGCGCGCCGCGGGCGTCGCCGTCCGTTCGTTTCCCGGGGATCTGCTCTTTGAGCCGTGGACGATCACGACCCGCCAGGGCGGTGCCTACCGTGTGTATTCCGCCTTCTGGCGGGCCTGCTCGTCGGTTCCGCCGCCTCGCATTCCTCTGCCCCTCCCTTCTCGGCTCACGGCGGCGCAGGCGCAGCCCCACAGCGAGTCGCTGGAGTCCTGGAGGCTGCAGCCCAGCGCTCCGGACTGGTCCGGCGGGCTGTCCGAGCGGTGGTCGCCCGGCGAGGACTCGGCGCGAGTTGCCCTCGAGCGGTTTCTTGAGCGAAGGGTCTCGCGGTACGCGCGGCGCGACTTTCCTGCGGAGGAGGCGGGCTCGGAACTGTCTCCGCACCTTCGCTGGGGAGAGATCAGCCCGCGTACCCTGTGGCACCGCGCGCTCGATGCCGGCGGTGACGCGGGCCTCTTTCTCTCCGAGCTCGGCTGGCGTGAGTTTGCCAAGCACACGGCGTTCCACGTCGGCCCCCTGCACAAGGAGAACCTGAATCGCCGGTTCGACGATTTTCCGTGGCGCATCGACGGAGACGAGGAGCTGGTCACGTGGCGCGAGGGACGTACCGGGTTCGGGTTCGTCGACGCGGGAATGCGAGAGCTGTGGCGTACCGGATTCATGCACAACAGGGTGCGGATGGTCGCCGCATCCTTCCTCACCAAGAATCTGCTCTTCGACTGGCGCATCGGCGAGGCGTGGTTCTGGGACACCCTCGTCGACGCCGACGAGGCGAGCAACCCGTTCAACTGGCAGTGGGTTGCCGGCTGCGGTGCAGATGCCACACCGTACTTCCGCATCTTCAACCCGGATCGTCAACAGCGCACGTTCGATCCCGATGGGCGCTACGTGGAGCGTTGGGCTCCGAATGCCGGGGCGACCCCTCGGATCGCAGACTTGGCGGCCACCCGGACGCGGGCTCTCGAGGCCTACCGCACCCTCGCGCGGTGATCGTGCGCTCAGCCCGGGGATCGGGCTTTCGCCAGATAGTATCTAACTAGATATAATAAACTATAGTAAATTAACCACCGAGGAGGCTGCCCCATGGCGCACGCACCGTCCGTCCCTCACTCCTCCCCGGCCTGTGCCGCCGGCGAGCCCTATGCGACCACCCCTCAGTCCTACGACGCGATCCTGCTCGCCGGCTTCGGGGGACCCGAAGGGCAGGACGACGTCATCCCGTTCCTTCGCAACGTGACGCGTGGCCGCGGCATCCCCGACGACCGGTTGGAGGCGGTGGCGCAGCACTACCGGCACTTCGGCGGCGTCAGCCCGATCAACGCGCAGAACCGGGAACTGAGGAGGGCGATCGAGGCCGAGATCGCCGCGCGAGGCATCGGCCTTCCGGTCTACTGGGGAAACCGGAACTGGCCGCCCTATCTCTCCGACGCGGTGCGGCAGGCCGCCGATGCCGGCGATACCCGTCTGCTGGCGTTCGCGACCAGCGCCTATAGTTCTTTCTCCAGCTGCCGGCAGTACCGCGAGGACTTGGCCCGGGCGCTCCAGGAGGCCGGCCTCGTCGGGACGGTCACGATCGACAAGATCCGCCCGTTCTTCGACCACCCCGCCTTCGTCGACGCCTTCGTCACCGGGGTCGCGCAGGCTCTGGCCGGGTTCCTGGAGAAGGGAACGGACGTGAGGGCCGTCCGCGTGCTGTTCACCACGCACTCGATCCCGACCGAGGACGCCCGGCGCTCGGGGCCGCGGGATGGGCGCTTCGGTCCGGGCGGTGCCTATGTGGCGCAGCACCGCGCCGTCGCCGCCGCGATCATGGAGAGGGTCGGCGCGCAGGATCCGCGCCTGGCGGCGGTGGGCTGGGAACTCGTGTTCCAATCCCGATCGGGCCCAGCTTCGCAGCCGTGGCTCGAGCCCGACATTTGCGATCGGATCGCGCAGCTGCCGTCGGAAAGGGTCGCCGCCATCGCGATATCTCCCATCGGATTCGTCAGCGACCACATGGAGGTGATGTGGGATCTCGACACCGAGGCTCTGGAGTGTGCCGAATCCGCGGGCATTCGCGCCGTGCGAACGGACACCCCGGGGGCCGAACCGGCCTTCGTCGCCGGGATCGTAGATCTGATCGAAGAGCGCATCGCCGCAGTGCCGCCCTCCGAACGGCCCGCGGCCACCGGGCTCGGGCCGTGGTTCGATGTCTGTCGCCCCGCGTGCTGTGAGAACGTGAGATCAGGATTCACGCCGGCCGCCGCCGGAGTGGCCCCCTGACCGCCACGGCAGACGCTCCCCGGGTGGGTGCCGCCTATCGGCGAACGTCTCAGCCCGGGGCGATCTCGCGGAGCGCGGCGCCGATGGGGTCGGGCTTGCGAGGACGGACGAGCCGGGTGACCTCCTGGCCGTCCCGCAGGAAGATCAGCGACGGCCAGAGCTTCACCCGGAACGAGCGCCCCAGCGGGCGGCCCGGTCCGTCCTCGACCTTGATCACGCGAACGTCCGGGTGACCGGAGAGCGCGGTCTCCAGGGGCTGGTGCGCGACCCGGCAGTAGCCGCACCAATTGGTGCCGAAGACCAGCACGGTGGCGCCCGGGAGGGCGTCGATGTCCGCGCGATCGGGTTGGTCCTCGCGGTATCCGAGTGAATCCATGGCGGCGAGCCTACGCGATGCCCCGCGTCGCCGCCCGCCCGTTGGCGTCGCTTTCCGGGCGGCTTTCCCGAGGTGAAAGCGGCCTGGCCGACAGCGTATTTGTCCCGGGGTTCCCGTTTCGTGAAAGGGTATTCGTGGTGTTATGGTGGGGACCGTTATTCGGTAGATGAAGGAGCAGACGGTGTTGCGGGACATGGAGACGATGGGCCACGACGGCCTGTCCGTGGCATGTCCGTCGTGGGCGTCGTCGGATGGTTGGCGCAGTGGTGGTCGGCGCAGTGGTCTCGCGGACGGAAGTCGGTCGGACTTCTCCGTGAAATCATCCCATAAAGAACACTTCTTCCCTTGTCAGGGCCTAATGACCAGCTAGCGAGCAGCATCGTCGCGCTGCGAGTCATGCCGGACCGAGCCCTGAGGGAAGTTCTTCCCGAAGGGCTTTTTGTTTACCTCGATGTCATCGGAAGAGGAGATTCTCGACGGCATCGGCGGATAGTTTGGAAACGAGCGACTCCGCTATTCCGGCCTCCCCCGAGGCAGCCGAATTCCGGGCGGCGAGACGGCCGATCGACGCATCGGCGAGATAGACGAGAGAGAAACGAGACAGAGGAAGGAGGCCGACGATGGCAGTCACACTTGCGGCGCGTCCGGTCGGTCGCGCCCACCCCGGCCATTCCGCGGCGGCGATGCCGAGCCGCACCGTGTTCGTCCTCGGCCTCGACTACGACGTGAAGGGCGAGATCCACTGGACCAGCGCCGTCTCGGGCATCCTCGACGGGATCTACAGCCCGTTCAAGGTGGAGCCGACGCGCCGCGTCCGCTCGGCCGGTGGCACCGTCGACATGGCGTGGCCGGTGATCGTGCGACTCAACTACTGGGTCACCATTCCGCATCGTGCGCCGCCCGACCTGCACACCCGCTGTTCGCGCCTGGAGGTGCTGCGTCGCGACGGCTGGACCTGCGCCTACTGCGGCGGCTTCGCCAACACCGTCGATCACGTCTTCCCGGAGTCGCGCGGCGGTGGCTGGACGTGGGGCAACCTCGTCGGCGCCTGTTCGGCCTGCAACGAGGCCAAGGGGGCCAAGACCCCCGAGGAGGCCGGCATGCGCCTGCTCTGGGACCCTCGGGTCGACACCGGGCAGTACGCCGGCGTCCAGGCCGAGGTCTGGCGCATCCTCCTCGCCGACGTGTAGCGGCAGGGCCGGGGAGCGTCGCCGTCGGGCGCAGCAAGGAGCGGGCGCTGATCGAGCGGAACATCAGGTGGTCGTCCCAGGTGGGCGAGAACCGCACCTGCGGCGGCCCGGTCAGTGGCAGGTCGGCGGTGCCGGCTTCTCCGAGTGGCAGGGCGCTGGGCTCGGAGTCGATGCACCTGGCCAGTAGCCAGATGAACTGATCAAGAGGTGGGTGTCAGGCGACGAACGAAGCGACGACCTCAGCGAAGGAGTCGGGGTCCTCGAGCATCGGCAGGTGGCCCGTGGCGAGTTCATGCTGCCAGGGGGCGGCGAGCCGGGCGGCGAAGCGTCGCTGCAGCGCCACGGGCAGTTCTCGGTCGCGAGTGGTACTCACATAGCCTCGCCGCCCGCCCCAGGGTTGCGTTCCGATGCGGTCTCGGTAGTAGCCCTGGGACTCGGGTGTGAAGTCGACGATGAGACGATCGACGATCCGCTCGTCGATGCCGGCCGCGAGGCTCTTGCGGATTGCGGCCTCTGGCGGACGGGTGCCCGCGAGGCGCATTGCCGCGCCGAGGATCCAGCGGTTCGGGATGGGCATCGCCGTGAGGAACGACCCGTGTGGCGGAGGTATGACAGCGCTGACGGCCAGGAACCCGCTGACCCGCTCAGGCATCCGCCGAGCGATCTCCGCGCCGACGACACCGCCAGCCGAATGCCCGACGATCGTGACCCGATCCGTCGTCACGACATCCATCGCCGCCGTCACATATTCGCCGAGTGCCGCGTTGCTTGTCCCCGGTCGAGGCGCGGCCCGGGTGTCGTAGCGTGCGGCGAGGCGACCTCGCACGTCGTCCCAGATCCATGCGGGAAGCCCCGCGCCGCTGAGGAACAGAATAGAGTGGTCTGATGTGCTCATGGATCCATTCTCCGATCCGTCGATGTCACTGGTATGTCACTATTCATGAATGAATCGCACCGATCGCATCGTCGCGGCGCGGTCAACCACGGAGGCTGCCGTCGACATTCCGGTCGAGAACGTCGGCACACCACCGCCAACCGCCGAAGCCGTTGCTGGCAGCAGTGGCAGCGCTTGAGGGTGTTGGGTCCTGACCCAGGCTTTCGGGCTGCTGACTCGGAGGGCGACATCGTCTCGGAGTCGAAAGGCAAGGCTTCTTCGGCGCACCAGCGAGGGGAGCAGAAACACTCTCGCTCCGCCAGCACGCGAAACGACCGCGCATGACGACAATGCGCGCCCCAGATGGTTGATTTATTCAAATGCGCGGCGGTAAGCTGAAGCGGATTTTGACGGTAACGGAACCGTCGATGAAGCGGCCCCGGGCCGCTCCCCCAGGACCGGCTGATGCTTGTCGTCAGCCGGGATCGACCCTATGACCAGGACGAGGCGGCGCAGCCTACAACGGGCGGTCGCCACTACGGGGAGGTGACCTACCGATGGTCCTTGAGCGCAAAGACATCTGGCTGGCCGAGGAGGCCGACGGGCCTTGGAACGAGTTGGTGCTGGCGTACGCACTGGCCTTCGGGAGACTTTCGGGTCCACCCGACCCAGGCAAGCCGCCGACGTGGAGGATCGACTACCAGGCCGGGGTCCACGACCTGCGACGGCTGCCTCCGCCCACCGAGAGGTTCCTGGCGACCTGCCAACACGACACCTGGTACTTCCTGCCATGGCACCGGATGTACCTCCTCCACTACGAGGCGGTGGTGCGCGCGATCATCGCCGAACTCGACGACGACCGGATCAGCGACCAGACCCGCGAGACCTGGGCGCTGCCCTACTGGAACTACCAGGATCGCAGCCACAGAATCCTGCCGCAGGCCTTCCGCGACGCGGTGATGCCCGACGGTACGCCCAACCCGCTCGCGCAGGCCGACCGGCTCCCGCTGGTCCAGTCTGGGGAAAGCCCGCTCAGCGACGACGAGGTGGAGTTCGCGGGGTGGTGGCGCGAGACGTTCTTCACGCTGCCCGAAGCGCCGTCCTTCGGCGGCACCGACGTCGGCAAGCGCCATCGCCCGTTCCAGTTCGCGGACGCGGGAGCCCTGGAACTCACCCCGCACGGCAGCGTCCATATGTATGTCGGCCCTGACATGGCGAGCTTCGCCACCGCCGGCACCGACCCAATCTTCTGGCTCCACCACTGCAACCTAGACCGGCTCTGGGAGGTCTGGCTCGGCGGCAGCGGGCGCACCAACCCGACCTCGGGAGGCTGGCTCACCGAGACCTTCGACTTCCGCGACGTCGAAGGCGCGACGTGGACCCGGACCGCGCGGCAGGTTGAGAGCACCGTCGAGTTGGGCTACACCTACGAGGACACGTCGGCCCCGGTTGCGCCGCCATCCCCCACAAGGAGTCGCGAAGTGGAAGTCCCGCAGCCGGGCGCCGACGACTGGCGCCGCCAGCTGACGCCCAACACCCTAGGCTCGACCGACGAGCCGATCGTCGTCCGCTCCGATCCCGCGACCGTCGAGTTCACGCTGGCCCCAGACGACGAGGTGCGCACCCGATCCGGCCGACCCGGACCTGCGCGACTGATCCTGCGCGTCGACAACATCGCGATCTCCGCCGCGGACCTTGAGCGGGTGAGCTCCCGGCAGGCGGTGATCGGCACGTACGCCATCTACCTCAAAGGCGTCGGCAGCGACGACGAGGCGTACGTCGGCAACCTGCCGCTCTTTGGCCTTCAGGAGTCGCTCTCGGGAGACGACCGACACGAACTCTCGTACTCCTTCGACGCGACCGCCGCAGTCAACCTGCTCCGCAACCTCGCTTGCTGGTCGTGGGAGGACGTGCGCATCGAGATCAAGCCGATCGACCACGGGAGGTACGCCGGAGCCGGCGACGTCGTCGAGGTCTGCTTCGGCAACGTCGCGCTGTCGTACCAGTAGCGGGCCAGCGACGGGCATGGCGACCACCCTCCCCGCACAGGCACCGCTCCGGCGGCGAGCCGAGGTGCTCGGGCGACGTCCCGAGTTCCCCGCGTTGGCTGTGGCCGCCGTCGCCTGGGTTGCCCTGCTGGCGATGCTGGTCGCCCCGCCGCCGGTCGTCGCGACGACCGGCGGCGCTGGCCACCACCATGCCGGATCTACCGGCGCCGAGTCGGCGGCAACCCAGAGGGTGCTGGCTGACGCCGGCCAAGGCGTGGCCGTGTGGGTGCTCATGGTCGTGGCGATGATGCTTCCGCTGGCCGTCCCGGGCATCCGCTACGTCGCCCGCATGGTGCCGCGTCGCGGGCGCCTGGCTGCGACTTCCACGTTCGCCGCAGCGTACGTGGTCGCGTGGCTGCCCGGCGCGATCCTCGCCGTCGGTCTCCACGCGTGGCCGGCTCCGGGCTGGCCCGTCGTGTCGGCCGGATTCCTCCTGGCTGCCGCGTGGGAGCTCACTCCCCTCAAGCGGAAGGCGTTGCTGCGCTGCCACCGCCGCCAGGTGATCCGGGCGCGACAACCCGCCCGGTGGCGCTCCTGCTGGGCCTTCGGGCTGCGCCGCGGAGGCTGGTGCGTCGTTTCCTGCGGCCCGGCCATGCTGGCGCTGATGTTGAGCCAGCACGCGCTGGTGCCCCTGCTCGTGCTTGCCGCAGGCGTCGCCGCCCAGCAGTACCTGCCCGACGCCCACTGGCACCGGAAATGGTCGGCTGCAGCCCTCCTCGCCCTCGCCGTAGCCACCCCGATGTTCGCCTGAGGAAGGAAGCCTCAATGACCTCAGAGCCCGACCCGAACGCCATGATGGACGCCTTCGTCAGCATCGACTTCGACCAGCAGGTGCCAGAGCTGCGGTCGATGCTCGAGCACGACCCACCGGCCTACCTCCTCGTCACCAACCACAAGTCGGACCACGACGTCTTCGTGCTCGGCATGGATCGGCTGCGCGTCCTGGTCGACGAACTCGACGACGAGGACGAACTCAGCCGCTGGACGGGGGGCGACCTGGTCCGCGAGCTGAATGCCTCCCCGTCCCTGGTGATCAACCTCGACTCGCACAGCGACCACAGGATGCGCTCGTCGGAGCAGTTGGAGCAAGTGCTCCGGCAGGGCTTGGTAGTCACCCTCGAAAACACCGTCAGCGCGGTTCTCGGCGCCACTGGCGTTGGCGACGATTGGGCACCACCGCCGATCTTCGACGAGCTGAGGCTCCACGCCACTGCCGACCGGATCGAGGCGACGGCGGTGAGCGGCGGTCGTCAGTTCGCCCTCACCAGACCCGAGCCGGAGGTGACCGGCCTTCAGGTCGTCGTTCCCGGCGCGGTGTCCTTCGGTGAGAACGTGTGGCTGCGAGCGACCCTCACCAGGCCAGGCGGCGACGATCCAGACATCGACTTCGAGAGCGCCGTCGGTGACCAGATCTCGATCGTCGTGTGGCCGCAGGAGGGCGTGGATCTGGTCGGCTCCGGCACGGCCACGATGACGGTGGCGCAGGGCGGCGGTGAGCTCGCCCAGGTCGAGTTCAAGGTCATCAGCCCGCTCCGCGCGTCGGTCGTCGTGGACGCCTACAGCGACCAGACCTTCCTTGGCAGCGCGCTCGTAGAGATGCGGGTGACAGTGACGGCCACCCCCATGGCCGCCGAGCGAGCGAAGGTCATCCCCTTGAGCCGCAGCCGGGCGCCACAGTCCGACCTCGCCGTACACATCGTCGAGACGAAGGACGCTGCCGGCGAGCGCGGGCTCAGGTTCGTAGCCATCGAGAAGGGGAAGCCGCCGATCGCGTTCCCGTTCCGAAGGGTTAGCGGCGATGCCAAGGGCTATCTCCAGCCCCTCTTCGAAGCCATCAACGCCGCGCTGACGAAGCCGGGGCCGGGTCAGCCGCCGCCGACGACGTCGCCCGAGGAGATCGTGCGCACGATCGGCCTGACGCTGAGCGAGGACCTGTTCCCGCCCAAGCTGATGAGCTTCCTCGCCGAGCACCAGGAGTCCATCCGCAGCATCGTCGTACACAGCGAGGAGGGTCTGCTGCCCTGGGAACTCTGCCTGCTGACCAACGAGGACCCCGACGGGCGCGTCGAGGAGCTGGGCTTCTTGTGCGAGCTATTCGAACTCACCCGCTGGCGACCGCTACTGCCAGCGCGTGAGGAACTGAAGATGACCAGCATCGGCGTGATCGCTCCTGCCGACAGCGGCCTCAAGTCCCGAAGGGCCGAGGTGGAGATGCTCGAGGGGCTGAGGTCGGACGGTCGGACCGTCTCGCCGGTGCGGGCGACCTCCAAGGACGTGATGAGCATGCTCAAGACCGCAACCTACGACGTCATCCACTTCATTGGGCACGGCGAACTGCAGGACCCGGCCAACGCGTCCTCGGCGCGCATGGTGCTGTCCGGCGCGTCCTACCTCAGCGCAGGGTCGATCAAGGGCGCGGCGCGCAACTTCGGCCGCACTGGACCGCTCGTCTTTCTCAATTCCTGCCGCATCGGGTCGGCCTCACCCGGTCTCGTCGGTCCCGTCGGCTTCGCCAGCGCCATGTTGGAGGCCGGGTCCGCAGCGTTCGTGGGTGCGCACTGGGACGTCGTCGACGAGAAGGCCCACCAGTTCGCGACCACGCTCTATGCGCACCTGGTCGTCGGCGAGCCCATCGGTCGTGCCGCCCTCGCGGCCAGACTCGCGATCAAGGACCCCGAGGACCCCACCTGGTTGGCCTACACGGTGTTCGCCAGCCCGACTGCCGCCATCGCGGCGCCCGACTGACCTGCCGCCCCGCTCTCCGGGCGTCGGGGACGTGTGCGCGCTTTGTTCGTTGCCGGTGGCAGAGGAGCAGTCGTCGGCGCAGCAAGCGTCTTCGCGCTCCCCTGTGAGAACTGCGACGGGGGCGGCGCAGCAGGCATCCCCGCGCCAGGCCTCGATGCCCTCGCGGATCGCGAGCCCCGCGATCACGAGCGCGGCGAGGGAGTCCGCCCACGCCCACCCGAACAGGCTGTTCAGCAGCAGCCCAACCAGGAGGGCGGCCGAGAGGTAGGTGCAGATCAGGGTCTGTTTGGAGTCCGCGATTGCGGAGGCGGAGCCGAGTTCGCGTCCGGTGCGCCGCTCGAACCAGGACAGCAACGGCATCACCGCAAGGCTCAAGGCCGCGATCACGATCCCAACCGTCGAGTGCTCCGCCTCGCGTAGCCCGAGCAGCGACAGCAGCGTGTCTACGGTCACATAGGGGCAAGCCCGAAGAACGACACCGCGATGCCGCCGGCGACGTCCGCGGTCTGCATGTAGTCGGCGTAGTTGCGGAACGACGCGTTGCGCCAGCCCGTGTTGGGGGAGTCCTTGCGCGCCGAGCGCAGGCCGCCGAGCGCCTTGAGGTAGACGTAGCGGATGCCCGCGGCCTCGAGCGAGGTACGCAGCGCATCCTGTTCGTATTGCGGGTTATGACGCGAGCGCGGGATGGTGCGGATGTCGACGAGCTGCTCGACCCCCTGGGCCCCGAGCAGCGCGATGAACTCGTCGATCGGCGGGTCGAGTGCCCGACGGTATAGATGATCATGGCTGCGTACGGGACGTGGCCCGGCGGCTGATCTCGGCGTGACGCTTGGGCTGGGTGGGCTGCGGCCAGTGGCCGCCGCCGAGGTCGACGTACTCGACCCGGGTCAGGGCCGTGAGCTCGGCCGGGCCGTTGCCGCCGATCAACCCCAGTTGGCGGCGTCGGTGATGCAGAACGGGTGTCCGGCGGGGTCGAGCAGTACGGTCCAGCGGTCTCCTCCGGGCTGTTCTGTTGGACGGGTTGCGCCGAGTTCCAGGGCCCGCGCCTCTGCGGCAGCGGGGTTCACGGCCGCCAGGTCGAGGTGGAACTGCTTGTGCCCGGAGTCGGGCCAGGCGGGCGCCTGGAACGTCGGGTCCGAGCCGAAGCCCAGCGGCGTGCAGCCCGCGCGGCCGATCATCGCGTACCCGTCGGCCTCGTACAGCGTCTCGTAGCCGAGCAGTTCGCGATAGAACGCCCCGAGGACGGCGGCATCGGGGCAGTCGATGGTGACCATGCCGACGGTGACTTCGGAGGCCTGGGACGCAGTGGATTCGCTCATGCGTGGGACGCTACGGCATCGACCCGCACAGTCGGCGCAATTCCGCCGGAATCGACCTCCGGCTCCCTGTCGACGGTGATGCCTGGCTTAGTGCTCGACGCCTGGCTTAGTGCTCGACGCCAGCGTTACTGCAATCCGCCAGCCGTATACGGCTGGCGGATTGC
>DAOLFC010000186.1:0-4783 GCA_035326505.1 Arachnia sp. | reverse complement strand
CATGACTCTCATCCTTCCCAGGTTTGAGAGCCTCCATCAAAGTCGGGGCGATTCAAGATCGAGATACTGGCGCACGCTGATCTCGGGATTGGTCATCAGGTAGACGGCGGCGAGTTCGACGGCCAGGGTGAACCCGTCGAGCACCCTGGCGAGTTCGTGGGCGGCGGCTTTATCGTCCGTGCTGCGGAAGTCCGGCTCTTGGTCGCCAAGGGGGCCGAGCTGGTGGAGGCGGATCAACTCCACGGCGGCGTCGTCGCTGAGACCCTTGAGTGGGATGTGCGTGACGCGGTCATTGCCGATGAAGTCGGTGGGACCCAGCCTGGTGCTGGCCGCCAGATGCAGATACGTGCCGGCGCGGAGCTTGTCCAGTTCGACCGGGGAGAGCAGAGCGTCTTTGGAGACGTTGTCGAAGATCAGCAACAGCGGCTTCTGGTCGTTGGTGCGGGCATGCAACTCGCGCAGCACCAGCTGCCCGATCTTGGTGGGGCTGTCCCTGATCTCGTCGGGCACGGTGATGCGCAACCGTTCGACGAGCTGCACCAGGAGCGGCAGGATCTCCGTGTGGCCCTCCGCGTCGAGCTGCCAGATGCCGCCGCTGTAGTTGGTGTAGGACAACCGGCCGTGCTGGCGCAGCAGCTCGGTCTTGCCGTACCCACCAGGACCACTCACCACGGCGACTTTCCGGATCACTTCAGGGGAAGTCAGCACCTTGTTGACCTCGGCAAGGTCAGCGGCGCGGCCGACGAATCGGCTGGTGCCGTCATCGAGGTTGGAATGGGTATTGATCCACCTGTCCCGGTGCCGGGCCTCCTCACGTCGGCGCATGATCTCCTCGGACAGCCGACCCACTTGCGCCTTGAGAGGGTCCAGGGAGACGGTTCTCGGGTGGTGAGGGAAGAGCTTCTGGAGGTCGAAGGGGGTTTGGGGCGCGTAGACCCGATCCCGCCACGCCAGGTGCGCCTCGGGAACATCGGTGCCGGCGACGTTCTCCAGCAACACCGGCACCACCGAGGACGGGAAGTTGAGGTTGGCGGCCTTGGCCTCGTTGGCTCGCCACTCCCAGAGACAGGGCTCGGAGGCAAAGTAGGCGTGGGAGGCGCACACCATCAGCACCTCGGAGTGGCGCAGCTGACGGCTGAGTTGCGCCTCCCAATCTTCGAAGGTCTCCAGTTCGGTCTTGTCGAAGAAGATGCGGTCGGCATCGCCGAAGGGTTGCGCGTCGGCCCGGAGCGCGTCGACCAGGGTGGTGACCCAGCCGGTGCCGTCGGCGTCATCGCGACGGGCGTAGCTGATGAACACCGAATAGTGGCGCTGGTCGATACTCATAGATGGCCTCCTCGCCGAGCCGCTGGTGTCCTTATCCTGACGGACAGGCCGGAGCCGGGCCGCGTAGCGCCGGATCTCGGCGGCAATTCGCGACGGTGTATGACCGGTGTGGCAGTCATATGACTGGTGGACTCATCTCGCACAGGAGCGACGTCGAGTACGGCACCAGGCTCATGCCCGCTGCCAAGACCGAAGCGCTGCTGCGCCGCGCCCGCTCCCTCGTGGAACTCGCCGTCCGAATCGTCCGTCTCGGAGGGTAGTAAGCGCCTCCTGCGCTCTGCAAGGAATGACGGTCCCGACATCGACGCTTTTGGGGTCGAAGACAACACGTGGCCGCTGGCCGGTGCCCGGAATCAGTTCCTCGGCTCAGATCCGATCCAACCGTCGTCGGTGAACTGATACGTGACGGTCACGGGTAGGTAGGGGTCTCCGCCGACCTGGTCCTCGGTGTAGTGGTCCGCGTAGATAATGGTCTCGCTCGTGACCACGGTGTTGCCTTGAAGCTCCACCGAGACGATCTGTCTTGGGGCCGGTCCGAACTCGTCACCCGGCAAGCTCTCGCCGCCCATGAAGCTGGGCGCAGCCAGCTGCAGCGTTCCGTCATCCGCAACCGCGAGTGTCGCCACGGTCACCATCTTCGATGAACGCCCGGCACAGCAGGTGTCCGGATGGCTGCCGGAGCAGGCCAACGCCATCACGGCTTCGTCTCTGCCGTCGCCATTGAGGTCCACCACTCCCAGTACGGAGGACTCGATGACGCTTGCATCTGCGAAGGATCCGTCTGGCCATCTGGCGATCCCGACACCGTCGGTCAGTTGAATGCCGCTCTCATGCTCCCATCCATCGATGCCGGTCCAGCAGACGTTGGGAGGAAGTTCTGCGTTCAGAAGGGCATGGGTATCTGGTGCTTTGGGAGGTGCAGGAGGCGTGACGGTCACCTCGACGTACTGGGTGGCCAGGCCGGTGAACTCAAGCGTCGCGCCGAGGAACCCTGAGACGAGCAGGCCAGGCGCCGCCCCGAGAACTGAAAGCACGAACCTGCCCAATGGAGTGAGATCGCCGACGGCCCCCGCGCATGAGAAAAAGGTCGTGGCAAATGCCCCCATGGCTTCGCCGGTGATTCCCTCGCTGAAGGCAGAGTTACTATCAGCAACGTCGACCAGGCACTGCAACCCTTCGAGTTGCTCGATGCTCGTGAGCCCCAGGACATCCAGGGTCTCCGCGAGGATGGCCATCAGTAGCAGGACAGGGTATTGCTCCAGCACGAACTGGATCGATTCCGGGGTTCCGTCGAAGGTATGGACGGCTTTGGCGCCCGGGAAGATCCCGGTCTTGCCGCCGCTGTCGAGCAGCCCGAGCGCTCGTGCTATCACGATCATCCCTGCGGTACTGAGGCTGATCTCGTCGCCGGTGGTCTCGCCGTTGTTCGACGGTGCCGAGGTGATCAGGTAGGGAATCGCAATCGCCGGATAGGCAGTGACGACGAGGGATCCGTTCCTCTCCTCCGTGCACATGTGTGCGGCAGCGGGTGAGATGACCTCGTAGGTGGTGCCATCAATCACGGCCGGCCTGTTGATGCAATCCGGTGCTGCGAACTCGAACCCGATGCCCTGCATGACGGCTGTTCGAGCTTCCTCCAGAGCTGCCCCGATGTCCAGACCCAGTACGGTGAACGTGCTGAAATGGTCGACCGTCATGGAGAAGGCACTGCTCGCGGCATCAAAGCTGCCGGTGTGGAAAGATTCGGTGCCGTCGTCCGCGACGCCCAGGCCGAAAACAAAGTAGCTCTCAGCTACCTCCGAAGCTGATGCGGTGCCGGCATCGACGGGAATGGTGATGGTCACCGGAGCCTCCGGCTGAAGCCCCTCTTCCAAACCGATTTCCACGATCTCGGACATCGTGAGTGCCTCGTCGAATGACATCTCGCTCGACGGCTTGAGGCTCACTTTCGCCTTCGTTCCGGCCGGTGCCACGCCGTCGGGAAAGACGACGGTCGTCTGTCCGACCTGGGCGATTACCTCACCCTGGCCCACTCGGCCGCTCCAGGTTGAATCGTCAGATGAGCTGGGTGATGAGCATGAGATCAGAAGGAGCGATAGCACCAGCACAATGATCGTCAGTGTTCGGGACCGGGTGAACCCTCCCGCGCGAGGAGGGCCTTCGTACATGGCTAATTCCGACGGTTGGTGAACAGAGGTGAGGGTCGCATGATTGGTGACCATGGCTCAGCCTCGCTTTCGGAAGAACGGGCGAATGAAGATCACCCAGACCAGCGTCGCGGGGACGAACGCGACCAGGTAGAGGAAGCCGGTGGCCCAGGCGTCCTGCACCAGGAGGCACTCGGCGCCAGTGGCGGCGGGTGTGCCGAACAGCGAACTTCCCAGCACCACCATCACCCCCATGCCCACGCCGATCACGAGTGTGGTGAGGGCGGGCTTGGCGCCCAAGAGTGCGCCGAGAACCAGTACGCCGACCACCACGACGACGATGCCGAGTCCACCCGCGCCGGCCGTGGCCGTTGACGCGAAGGTGAGCAGTTCGACCATCCCGAACCAGCCGAGACCGATCGCGCCGACGTCTTTGAAGTCCTTCCTCATGAACATGGTGTGGACGAAGCCCCAGCCGAACGCGATGGCCATGCCGAGCAGGAGCAGGATCCGTCCCCAGAGGGGTATCCAGGTGAGACAGCTGTCATCGCCCAAGTAGGCGGCCACGGCCTGGGTGGTGGCGATCGCGCCGATCACGCCGAAGACGATCAGAACCGCGGTGTGCATCCCTTTCCACTGCCAGGTGAGCACCACGGCGCAGGCGATCGCGATGGTCGCGGTGAAACTGACGTCGCCGGGCGATAGCGCGGCCACGGCGAGCGACGCGATGAAGCCCTCCAGGAAAGCGACGCCCGGGTTGTTGTCGAGGACTGCCTCGGCCATCCCTGCTCCCTCCAAGTCGTTGCTGGTGACGGCCTGGATCAGCCGACGCTGATATCTGACGGACAGGGCCGGGTGGTGAGGTTCCTGGATTCCGCGTGGGCAGTCCGACGGGGGAGGAGAGGGCGCCTTGAACGGGTGAACCTGCAACGAAAGGCCGTTTTACTTGCCACTTCTCCTCGAGGTGCCAAGTCCGACTTGCACTTTGGTCGCTCAGTTGCAACTAAACAGCCGGTTTAGTTGGCGGTTCGGTCGGTGGAAGTGGGTTCGCGCGGGGGCCTCGTCGGCGCTGACCGCGCTACTCTCATCTACTCTGACGAGCTACTCTCACCTACTCTAACAATATTAGAGTGAATGCCCCGCCGGCTCTGGTGCCCGCCGGCTTCCGTGCTAAAGCCCTTTTCGCAGCAATGTGTTGCTGCCCTGCAGGTTTCGCGGCCTTGGCGCTAGTAGTCTGTCGCGCCTAAAGGTGCGTAGAGGTATGGGGCGTCAGGCGGGATGAGTGACAAGGCGGAGGAGGGAGTCATAGC
>DAOLFC010000045.1:0-26037 GCA_035326505.1 Arachnia sp. | reverse complement strand
ATCAAGGCGTTTTGCCAACGAAGCGAGGTGCCTTAGCTGGCGTCGGATACGCCAATGAACTTCCGACGCAGAATACTGGGGGTCGCGACGCTGCCCACGGTCGCGCTCACCAGCCGCGGGCGATCCACTCCCGCAGGTGGGGCCGTTCGGCCCCGATGGTGGTGGAGTCGCCGTGACCGGGATGCACGACGGTGGCATCGTCGAGGGTGAACAGGACGCGGCTGATCGAGTCGATCGCGGTGGGGAAGCTGGAATAGGCCCAGCGCGTCGCGCCGGGGCCCCCGGGAAAGAGGGTGTCGCCGGTGAAGACCGCGCCCAGCGACTCCGCGAGGATGCACATCGAGCCGGGCGTATGGCCCGGGGTGACTCGGGCGATCAGCCACGCCCCCGCCACCTCGAAGGCGTCGCCGTCGTGGAGCTCGGAGAAGGGGGAGTCCGGATGGGACTCCCGCCACAGGAACCCATCGGCGGCGTTGAGCAGCGGCGCGACGCCCACCTGAGCCCCGAGCGTCACCGCGGCCCGGACGTGGTCCCAATGGCCGTGCGTGAGCAGGATCGCCGCGACGCGACGCCCAGCCACGGCGTCGTATACCGGGCGGGCGTCGTGGGCCGGGTCGATCACGATCACGTCGATCTCGTCGCCGACCAACCAGGTGTTGTTGTCCATCCCCGAGGCGGGGTCGGTGGTCAGGACGCGTTCGATCCGCGGGGTCATGGCCGGGCTCCTTCGTTGGTTCCGTGCATAAATCTTCCTATATGCCGAGGTCTTGGCCATATGGGAAGGCCTCGGCATATAGGGAGATTTGTGCAGGGCAACCGCGCCTAGGGACGCTCCGGTCCGGGCTCGGTGAAGCGTGATGCGATCAACCCGGTGAGGTAGATCATCCGCGACTCCCCGCCCCCGGTGCTGAGCACGAAGCTCGACTCGTACAGGGCGTCGATGATGTCGATGAAGTCGGCGGTGTCGACGGTGAGCCGCAGCCCGAGGCGCTCGGCCGCCGCGGTGAGGACTTCCCGGAACAGCGGGTTCAGCTCGCAGCGCCGCTCCGTGAGGCGGGCCTGGAGCTGCGGGTTGCGCCGGGATCGCAGGGTGATCTCGAGCATCGTGGTGTGTACCTCGGGGGAGACCATCCGGCTCTGCAGCACCATGGCGACGGCCTCGTCGAGGCTCACCCCGTCGGGGAGCTGCTCGACGGCCTCGCGGAACAAGGTGCTGGTGGTGGTGTGGACGTCCTCCAGGATGGCCAGGATGAGGTCGTCCTTGTCGTCGAAGTTGGAGTAGAACGCGCCGCGGGTGAAGCCAGCCGCCTCGCTGAGCTGTTCGACGCTGGTGGCGTCGATCCCCCGAACGGCGAACTCCTGGATCCCGGCCTGGATGAGGCGCCTCCGGGTGGCCTCTCGTCGCGGGGTGCTGTCGGTCATGGAGCCACACTACCCGTTGGATACACGATTGTATCCAACGGCGCTCCTGTGGGTATGCTGCCAATGGATTCACTTCTGTATCGAACGCGAGGTCTACCGTGTCCGCAACGCTCTACGCCTTGGGTCGATGGTGCTACCGCAACCGGGGAAGGGTGGTGGCCCTCTGGCTCGCCCTCCTGGTGGTGCTGGGCAGCATCGGCGTCGCCTTCCGCGGCTCCTTCGACGACTCCTTCGACATCCCGGGCAGCTCCTCCTCGGAGGCGTTCCGCCGTCTCCACATGACCTTCCCCGAGGCCACCGCCACCACCGCCACGGCCTTGTTCGTCGCCCCGGAGGGAGACGCCGTCGAGGAACAGCGCGCGGCCATCGAGGCCGCGATGCCTGAGTTCGAAGGGGTGCCGACGATCGACCTGGCCGTCTCGCCGTGGGACGAGATGGTCGACGGCACCGTCTCCGACGACGGGCGCGCGGCCATGATGCAGCTCAACCTCAACGTCACCGAGACCCCCACCGCCGAACAGCTCGCCGAGATCACCGCCATCGGCGATGCGGTGCAGGACCGGCTGCCGGAGGGCTGGCAGGTCGCGATGGGCGGCCAGGCCTTCAACATCCAGCTCCCGGCGCTGTCGATCATCGAGGCCATCGGCGTGCTGGTCGCGCTGGCGGTGCTGACGGTGGTGCTGGGCTCCCTGGTGGCCGCGGGCCTGCCCCTGCTGACCGCGATCGTCGGCGTGGGGATCGCGATGTCGATCCTCCTGCTGGTGACCCGCGTGGCGTCGATCAGCTCCACCACCCCGATGCTGGCGGTGATGCTGGGCCTCGCGGTGGGCATCGACTACGCCCTCTTCATCCTCTCCCGGCATCGCGACGAGCTGCGCGCGGGCGCCGAGCCGGAGGAGGCCGCGGGCCGTGCCGTCGGCACCGCAGGCTCCGCCGTCGTCTTCGCCGGCCTGACCGTCTTCATCGCGCTGCTGGGCCTCGGCGTCGCGAACATCCCGTTCCTGACGGCGATGGGCGTCTTCGCGGCCCTGACCGTCGCCTTCGCCGTCGTGATCGCGCTCACCATGCTGCCCGCCCTGATGGGCTTCCTGGGCGAGCGGATGCGGCCGAAGCCGAAGAAGGAGAAGCGGGCCGCCGCGCGCGAGGGCGGGGCCTTCGCGTGGTGGGTCGGGATCACGACGTCGCATCCGATCGTCACGGTGATCGCCGTGGTGCTCGCGCTCGGGGCGCTGAGCGTGCCGGCGGCCGGGCTGAGGCTCTCGCTGCCCAACTCCGGCCAGAACCCGTCGACGGCGCAGGACCGGATCGCCTACGACCTGGTGGCCGAGCACTTCGGCCCCGGCTTCAACGGCCCGCTGATCGTCACCGTCGACATCCTCACCTCCGACGATCCGGTGGCCGTGCTCGACGGCATCGTCGCCGACATCGAGGCCACCCCGGGCGTCGCGTCGGTGCCGATGGCCACGCCCAACGCCAACGTCGACACCGGCCTGATCCAGGTGGTGCCCACCACCGCGCCCGACGATCCCGCCACCCAGGAGCTGGCCGACGCGCTGCGCGAACTGGAGTCGCACTGGCAGGACGAGTTCGGCGTCGACACGGCCGTCACCGGCATCACCGCCATCCAGAACGACGTCTCGGCCCGGCTGGGCAGCGCGCTGCTGCCGTTCGGAGTGCTGGTCGTCGGGCTCTCGCTGGTGCTGCTGGCCGCGGTGTTCCGCTCCGTGTGGGTGCCGGTGAAGGCCACGATCGGCTACCTGCTCAGCGTGGGCGCCGCCTTCGGTGCGACGGCGCTCGTGTTCAACGACGGTCGGCTCATGTGGCTGGTCAACCTGGAGCAGCCGGTGGCGGTGATCTCCTTCCTGCCGATCCTCCTGATGGGCATCCTGTTCGGCCTCGCCATGGACTACGAGGTGTTCCTCGTCAGCCGGATCCGCGAGGACTACGTCCACGGCAAGCCGGCGGTGGAGGCCATCCGCTCGGGCTTCGTCGCCTCCGGTCCCGTGGTGGTGGCTGCGGCGCTGATCATGTTCGCCGTGTTCGCGTTCTTCGTGCCGGAGGGCATGGGGCCGATCAAGCAGATCGCCTTCGCTCTGGCGGTCGGCGTCGCCGTCGATGCGTTCGTGATCCGGATGACCTTCGTCCCGGCCGTGCTCACGCTGCTGGGCGACCGCGCCTGGTGGCTGCCCGCCTGGCTCGACCGCCTCCTGCCCACCTTCGACGTCGAGGGCGAGACGCTGACCCGTGAGCTGGAGCTCGCGCAGTGGCCCGGCAACGGTTCGGTCGCCTATGCGGAGGAGCTGGCGGTGGAGGGCGTGCTCGCGCCCTTGTCGCTGCGGCTGATGCCGGGCAACGTCGTCGGCCTCGCCGGCCCCGTCGGGGCGCGCACCGGCGCGGCGCTGGCCCTCAGCGGGAGGCTCGAGGTGACGGGAGGCCGGGCGCGCGTCGCCGGCCAGCTCCTGCCGCAGGGCGCGTCGCGGGTGCGCCGGGCCACGGAGTACGTCGACCTCCTCCTGGTCCACGACATCGAGGCCGCGCTGCGCCGCCTCGAGGCGCACGACGGTTCGGTGCTGTTCGTCGACAACGTCGAAGCCGCCGGCACCGACGCGGAACTCGCAGCCCTCGCCCAGGTGATCGACCGCGCCCGGGCGACCAGGACCCACGCGGTGCTGCTGTGCGGCACCACGCAGGCCCACCTCCGGATGTTCGATCCGGACGGTGTGGTGGCCGCCGAGCCACCCGCGCCGCCCGTCGAGGAGCCTCATATCGAGCGGAGCGAGCAGGATCAGCAGAGTGAGCGGAGCGAGCAGGATCAGCAGATCGAAAAGGGTCGGCAGATCGAGCAGAGTCAGCAGCACGAAGGGAGCAACGCATGAGGCCCGAATCCGCCGCCAGCGGGCGGACGCTGAGCTGGATCTCCGTCATCATCCTGGCCCTGGTGCCCGTCCTCGCCGTCGGCGTGCTGTTGGGCTTGACCGGGCGAGGCGCCGGGGCGCCGGTGAATGCGGCCATCGTCAATCTCGACGAGCCGGTCACCCTCGGTGAGCAGTACATCCCGATGGGACGCCAGCTCGCCGCGGCGATCACCGAGCAGGACGACGACGCCATCTCCTGGATGCTCGCCAACGAGGACACGGCGCGCGAGGGGTTGCGTTCCGGCGAGTTCGCCGTCGTGGTGACCATCCCGGAGACCTTCTCCGCCGCGGCCACCTCGTTCAGCGAGAACGACGCCGCCGCGGCCACCCAGGCCACGATCCGCGTCGACGTGAGTGAGAACGCCCCGATCACCGACGCCCAGGTGGGCGAGCAGGTGGCGCGGCTGGCCACCCAGACCATCAACGCGACCCTCACCGAGACCTATCTCGACAACGTCTACATCGGCCTCAACACGGTCGGCGAGCAGTTCGGCACCATCATGGAGGCCGTCACGACGCTCTCCGACGGCGCCGGGGAACTGGCCGACGGCGCCGGCGAGGCGGCCGAGGGCGGGGCGAAGCTCGCCGACGGGCTGGGCCAACTGGGCGACGCCGCCCCCCAGCTCGTCTCCGGCGGAACCCAGCTGGCGGACGGCTCCGGGCAGCTGGTCGCCGGCAGCGCGCAGCTCTCCACCGGCGTCAAGGAGTTCGCCGCCGGGGTGGACCAGCTTGCCGCCGGCCTCGATCAGGCCGCCTCAGGAATCTCCGCCGACGGCGTCGCCGAGCAGTTCGCGCCGCTCGCGGAGGGGATCGCCGGCCTCGCGCAGGGCACCGCCGGGGTGAGCAACGGCCTGGGCGCCGTCAACACCTCGCTGGCCGGGCTGGCCGGAGGAAACGAGCAGGCCAAGGCCGCCGCCGGGCAGATCGGGGTGGCCGTCGCGGGTGCCTTCCGTTGCCCCGTCGACGACGCCGCCACCTGCGCGATGCTGACGCAGGCCTTCGCCTCCGGGGCGAACGCCGCGGCCCTCGAGGGGTTCAAGGCCGGGGCGAGGGCCGGGGTCCAGGCGCTCAACACGCCCCAGGACGGGGTCACGCTGCTGGCGGCGGCGGAACAGGTCGCGGGGGGTGCGGGGCAGGCCGCGGGCGGCGTCGACCAGGTCATGGCCGAGCTGCCCGGGCAGTTCGCGCAGCTGAGCGGCGCCCTCGGGAAGCTGGCGGACAGGGCCTAGACTGCGAGGTGTCGAGAGGGTAGAGATGAAAATCGTGATGGGCAGCGACCACGCGGCCTTCGAGTTGCGCACCAAGCTGGTCGGAAAGCTGCGAGAGGACGGCTACGAGGTCGTCGACCTGGGCACAGGGTCGCCCGAGTCCACCGACTATCCGGTCTGGGGTGCCAAGGTGGGCAGGGCCGTCGTCGCCGGCGAGGGAGACCTGGGCATCGCGATCTGCGGCTCCGGGGTGGGCATCTCGATCGCGGCCAACAAGGTCCAGGGCGTGCGCGCGGCCTGCGTCTCCGAGACCTACTCCGCGGCGATGGCGCGCAAGCACAACAACGCGAACGTGCTGTGCTTCGGCGCGCGCGTCGTGGGCGACGATGTGGCCCACGAGATCTGCCTCGCCTTCCTGGAGGCGCAGTTCGAGGGCGACCGTCACGCCCGCCGGGTGGGCCAGCTCGCCGAACTCGACGGCCTGCCCGCGAGCTGCTGACGGGCCGCCCGCCGCCGGGTTACCGGATCACCGGCCGCCGACCGCGATCTCCGTGATCACGCCCCGGTAGCCGGTGCCGTCCTCCATCTCCGGAAGCTCGGTGAGGTACACCAGCAGGTACTGCGTGGTCACCGGTTCGGTCAGCGTGAAGGTGGTCTTCCCTGTTGGGGTGTCCGCTCGGGTCGCCACCACGGTCCAGTCCTCCTGCGTCGCCATGGAGGCGGTGTCGCCGGCGGGGACGCGCAGTTCGACGGCCGTCGGCCCGCCGCCTCCGCCCAGGGTGAGGTCGACCGTGGAGACCTCGCGGGGCTGTCCCAGGTCGACGACGATCCCGACGCCCGGCTTCAGATTGCCCAGGGTGGGATGGTTCAGGTACCGCATGGTCTCCCAGCCCGTGGAGGGGTCGCCGTCGAGGACGTTGCCCACCTGATCGGGGTTCTCCTCGTCGTTGCCGCCGTCCGCCTCGGGATCGAAGTCGCGCACGGAAGCGATGGCCAGCGGCCCCGGCTCGGCCGCGGGCGTGGGGGATTCCGCGACGCTGGGACTGGGGCTGAGGCTGGTGGTGGGCGTTCCGGCCGCCTCCGAGTCGTCGTTGCGGGCGCTGTTCAACGCGCCGATCAGCAGCGCGATGGACAACACGACGAACGCGATCGCGACGATGGCGACCACCATGACGCGCTGCCGCGACTTGGGCGGCTCGTGCGCGACGGTCATCGTTGGCTCGCTGCGCTCCCCGGGGAAGGCCCGCGTGGGCGCGGCGGGACGGCGCTCCTCGTCCGGCCGGGCGCGAAGCGGCGACGCGGCGCCGGCACCGGTCCCGGCGACCGGACGCACCAGCAGGGGCGGCCCCACGACCGTTTCGGTTTCGATGGCCGGCTCCGCGATGGAGACGGCGGGCTTGGCGGGACGGCGCACCCGGTCCTCCAGGTCGACGGAGGCGTCGGCGGTGCCGAGGAACTCGGTGAGCGCACGCGCCAGGTCGCGGGCGGTGTGGAAGCCCTGTCCGCTCATCGCGGTCATGCACACCCGGTCGAGGGCCGGAGAGATGCCGGTGCGCAGCTCGCTCGGCGCGGCGACCCGGCCGCCCACCTGCGGTGCGGCCTTCAGCCCGTAGCGGTTGCCCTGCGGCCACCGGTGGACCAGCATCGCGTACAGCAGGGTGCCCAGGGCCTCGATGTCGGCGCGTTCGCGCTCGCTCCACGCCCGTTCGCCGGCGGAAGGCTCGAGCGCCGACTCGACGCCGAAGCCCACCACGCGCACGGTGCCGGAGGTGGTGATCACGACGGTGTCCGGGGTGAGCCGCTCGTGGAACTGTCCCTGCGAATGCACCCCCGCGAGGGCGTCGGCGAGCTCGCGGACCACCCAGCCGGCCTCGATGGCGCTGAGCGGCCCGGAACGCAGCACCTGGGTGAGCGACTTGCCCGGCGCGTACTCGCAGACGACGTACGCGCCGATCCGCAGGTCGGGGTCGTCGAGGATGCCGGCGTCGAGGATCCTCAGGAATCGCGACTCGGTGGCGATCGCACCGCGCCGCGCGGCGGCCATGAGCTCGTCGGCCTGCGGGTCGTCCTTGCGCATGGCGTGGACCACCACGTCTCGGGAGAGCACCTGATCGTGGGCGCGCCAGGTCTCGGAGTGGTCGCGCTCGGTGAGCAGCTCGGTGAGCTGGTAGCGGGCGTGCAGGATGGTGCCGTCGTCGGCGATGGGGGGCAGCACGGGACGGAAGAGGTCGCCGATCGAGACCGACGGCTCGTCGTCGTCATCGTCGGGGCTGGGCTGCGGCGGCGGGATCAGCGGGGCGCCCACGGCCCGAGCAGGGGTGACGAACGGGTCGAAGCCGGAGCCCGTCGTCTCTTCGTCGTCCTCCGGCGGGCTGGGGGAGTACGGCGAGGTGTCGTCGTTCCAGAGCCCCCAGACCCCCCGGGAACGGGTGGCGGGATCGGCGCCTTCGGCGTCGCGACGGCGGATCTCGGCATCGGTGAGCTTCGGCGTGACGGCGGTGGGGACGTGGTCTTCGGCGAGCATCGCCGACCCCGACTGTCCACCGCTCACGGCGTTCTGGGTCATCGTCATCTCGTTGAGGCGCTCGGACACCTCGTCCTGCGCCGCCGGGGACTGGTCCGCGGCGGCCTCCGGGCGCTTCCCGAAGCGGCTCCGGAGCAACTGGGCGACGTCGCGCAGCTCGGAGACGTTGAGCAGCCGGCCGACGAGCCAGTAGAGGCCCAGGATCAGGATCCCGCCGGCCAGCCCGGCCACCAGGTTGCCCCACACGTTGTGCGGGATCAGCTGCAGGATGAACATGCTGAGGTAGTAGGCGGCGGCGCCGCCCAGGGCCGCGCCGGTGAGTAGCCGCGCGGTGTGCAGCGCGAGCGCACCGCCGTTCAGCTGGGGGAGCTGGCCCTTCAGCACATGCCACGACGCGAAGACCCCCACGGCGTAGGCCAGGGAGTAGGCCAGCGCCAGCGCGGCGGCCACGAACGAGGGCGAGTTGACCGCCCACACCAGCAGCACCGCGCCGCCGGCGTTGATGCCGGCGATCAGGAGCTGCAGGAAGAAGGGAGTGCGGGTGTCCTCCAGCGCATAGTAGGTGCGCAGGCAGACGAACTGCACCGTGAAGGGGATCATGCCGACGCTGAAGGCGATCAGCGTCCAGGCGATCATCCCGGCGTCGGCCGCGCCGGCGCCGTGCCCGAAGAGGAGCCCGCTGATCGGACCGGCCAGCGCGATGAAGGCCGCGGCCGCGGGGACGATCACGATCAGCGCCATCCGGATCGTCTTGGTCATCTCCGTCGCGACATCGCCCATCTTCTTGGCGGCCGCCAGCCGGGAGGCGTTGGGCAGCATGGCGGTGGCCAGTGACACCGTGATCAGCGAATGCGGCAGGATCCAGATGAGGTGGGCGTTGGCGTAGACGTTGGCGCCCGCGCCGTGGCCCGTCGCCGTCGCCGAGGTGGCCAGGCGGTTGACGATCATCAGCGCCAGCTGGTTGACGGCGACGAAGCCCAGCGTCCACTTGGTGAGCGAGAAGGTGTGGCCGAGCCCGGTGTCCTTGAAGTCGAAGCGCGGGCGCAGCCTGAAGTCGAGCCGGCGCACCGCGAACAGCAGCACCAGGGTCTGCACCGCGATCCCGGCCGTGCTGCCCAGGCCCAGCAGCAGCAGCTGCGCGCCCGTGAACGCCAGGGAGTGATCGTTGTCGTTGCCCCACACCAGGAAGTACACCGACAGCGTCGCGATCGACACCAGGTTGTTGGCGATGGGCGCCCACATCATGGGCCCGAACTTGTCGCGCGCGTTCAGGATCTGGCCCAGCAGGAAGAAGGCGCCGTAGAAGAAGATCTGGGGCAGCGTCAGATACGTGAGCATCACCATCGACGCGAACTGATCAGCCAGCTCGGGGGCGCGCCAGTCGGACGACGAGTAGAGCCGGGCGACCAGCGGGGCGGCGAACGTCGCGACGATGGCCACGACCGTCACGATCAGCATGAAGGCCGTCATGATCCGGTTGGTGTAGGCCTCGCCGCGGTCCTCGTCGCCGTTGATGTGGCGCACGATCTGCGGCACCAGCACCGTGTTCAACGCGCCGCCGACGAACAGGATGTACAGGGAGTTGGGCACCATCGTCGCGAGGGCGAGGATGTCGGACTGCCGGGTCGCGGTGCCCAGGATGAAGGTGATGAGGATGACGCGCAGGACGCCGAGCGCACGCGAGATCAGTGTGCCGGAGGCCATGATCGCGCTGGAGCGAACCAGCTTCCTACTGCTGCTGACGTGACTCATGACTCTCCTCTGCGCGGACCGTCTTGATCCGCAGGGCGGTTCCTCCCAGCACTACTGCACCCGAGACGACGATGATGATCCATCCGACACGCCCGAAGCTGGTCGCGCTGATCTCCATCGTCACCTCCGGCCCGAATCCCCGCCCCGAGACGGTGGCGAGCTGCCCGTGGACCAGGGTGACGCCGTTCGCCGACGCCTCGGGCGCGATGGACAGGGTGTGCGACTGACCCGGTTGCAGGGTCACGGGCTCCGAATCCGGCACGTTGATGCGCTGGGGGGCGTCCGAACGGAAGCGGAGCAGGGTGGTGACGGGAAGTTCTGTCTCGTTGTTGATGGTGACGGGCAGGGTTCCGGTGGGCGAGCTCATCACGAACTGCTGCGCCGAGCGCACCACGATCTTGCCCGGATCGAATCTGCCGATGGGGGAGGAGGCGACCCATGCGATGGCCTCCTCCTCCGTGGCGAAGTTCCGATTGTAGGCCTCCGCCTCGAAACGTGCCGTGGCCTCGTCGCCGGTCAGCTCCCAGGCCAGGTCCAGGCTGTCGAGCCAGGCCGTCAGGCCGTCCCAGGGGGAGGCCTGCTGCGTGGGGAGCCAGGAGAGGTCGCCGGCCGGCGCGGAGCCCGGGGCGACGTGCGGGCGAGGCCGCTCGAGCGCGCCCTCCGTCTCCACCTGCTCCTCGTCGGTCAGCAGGTAGTTGATCGGCCCGGTCGCCACCGCCTCGGCGGCGAGCAGGTAGCCGTGCCGCTCGGCGGTCGTGCCGCGGGTCAGGGCCTCGGGGATCGCGGGTGCGCGGCCCTCCAGGATCGCGCCCGCGGCGCCGCGGGCCTGCCGGGCGACGATGTGAGTGAATCCGGTGAGGCGCCCGGCCAGGTCCTCGGTTCCCGTCTCGCCGAGTACGGCCGCGACCGGCAGCCGGGCGAGCGGGCCGTCCGCGGCGTCGGTGCCGACGGCGTCCAGGCGTCCGGCCGCGTCGGCCCTTGCCAGGTCGGGGTCTCCCGGGGGCAGCTGCCAGAGCCGTCCCTCGCCGGCCAGGGCGTCGACGCGGGCGACCCATTCCGCCGCGATCCCGTCGTCGGGCGGTGCGGTGTCCCCCGTCGGCGGCGTCGCGGCCAGGGCTCGGGCGGCGTCGTAGAGACCGGGGTCGATGATGCCGACGACGCGGGGCCGCTCCGCCGAGGCCAGCAGGGTCTCCAGGCGCCCGGCGAGCTCCTCCGACAAGGCGTCGGCGGCGGTCTCGTCGGCGATCACCCCGTCGGTCAGCAGGACGGGGCGCGACGACAGCAGCACGGTCGTGCTGACCTCCGGCATGCGCGCGACGGCCGGGACCAGCACGCGGGCCCGGCCCGCCGTCGTGTTGACGCCCCCGTCGGGCACGGCGCGCACATGCACGCCCAGCCGGTAGACGGCCTCCGTGCCGGCGGGCAGGCTCAGCTGGCCGACGGTGGCGCGCACGGTGAATCGTGCGGTCGCTCCGGGCGCGAACGGGACGTTGTCGGCGAGGAGGTCCAGGTTTCCGGTCTCCGGGTTGTTCAGCCGCGCGCCGAGCGGCGAGTTCAGCGGGGCCGTCACCGCCGCGTCGAGGTCCTCGACGCTGTCCAGCGGCTGATCGCTGCGCCAGAAATGCACGTTCACGTAGCGCATGCCGACGTCGGTCGGGTTGCGGACCGTCCCGCTGATCTCGACGACCTGATCGCTGTTGCCCGGGTCGATCACCGCCGGGGTGACGGCGTCGATGCGCACCTCCAGCAGCGGGGACGGCTCCGCCTGCGCGGACGCGGGCAGGAAAAAGAACCCGGCGAGGGCCACGGTCAAGGCCATGAGCACAGCTCGGATCGGATTCACCGTGCCATGATACTTGTCGCGTCCGACGAAGAACGCCGCTACTCGGACGGGGAGGCGGCCCAGTCGCGGAGCAGCCGGGAGGCCTCCTCCTTGCCCACGGGGCCGTTGTCCATGCGGTGTTCGAGCAGGAACTTGTAGGCCTTACCCACCTGGGGGCCGGGGCCGATGCCGAGGACCTCCATGATCTCGGTGCCGTCGAGGTCGGGGCGGATCTGGTCGAGCTCCTCCTGCGCGGCCAGCTCGTCGATGCGCCACTCCAGTTCCTCGTAGGCCCGGCGCAGGCGGGTGGCCTTGGCCCGGTTGCGCGTCGTGCAGTCGGCGCGGGTGAGCATGTGGAGGCGCTCCAGCTCGTCGCCGGCGTCCCGGACGTAGCGGCGCACGGCCGCGTCGGTCCAGGTTCCCTCGGCGTAGCCGTGGAAGCGCAGGTGCAGCTCCACCAGCTTCGACACCGACTTCACGATCTGCGACGAGTAGGTCAGAGCCCGCAGGCGCTTGGCGGCGAGCTTCGCGCCCACCACGTCGTGGTGGTGGAACGTGACCTTGCTGCCCTCGAACCTCCGGGTGGCCGGCTTGCCGATGTCGTGCAGCAGCGCGGCGAGCCGGTTGACGATGTCCGGCTGGTGCCCACGGGCCTTCTCCAGGTCGATGGCCTGTTCGACGACGGTGAGGGTGTGCTCGTAGACGTCCTTGTGCCGGTTGTGCTCGTCCTTCTCCCGTCGCAGGGCCGAGACCTCCGGCAGGAAGTGGTCGGCCAGGCCCGTGGTGACCAGGAGGTTCAGCCCGCGCCGTGGGCTGTCGGTGAGCAGCAGCCCGGTCAGCTCCCCCTGGATGCGTTCCGCGGAGACGATCTCGATCCGGGCGGCCATGTCGGTCATCGCCCGCACCACCTCCGGCGCGACCCGGAAACCCAGCCGCGACGCGAACCGCGCGGCCCGCAGCATCCGCAGCGGATCGTCGGAGAAGGAGATCTCCGGCGCCGACGGGGTGCGCAGCACGCCCTCCGCCAGATCGGCGAGCCCGCCGTACGGGTCGACGAAGGCGCGCGTCGAGACGTCGACCGCCATGGCGTTGACGGTGAAGTCGCGACGCACGAGGTCGCCGTCGATGGTGTCGCCGAAGGCCACCGCGGGCTTGCGCGAGTCCTCCTCGTAGGCATCGGCGCGGAAGGTGGTGATCTCGATCTTCCACTCCATGCCCTCGGCCCGCTTCATCGCGCCGATGGTGCCGAAGTCCTTGCCGACGTCCCAGGTGGTGGTGCTGAACCGGTCCAGCAGGCGCTGGATCTCGTCGGGACGGGCCGAGGTGGTGAAGTCGAGGTCGTCGCCGAGCACGCCGAGCAGCGCGTCGCGCACCGATCCGCCCACCAGGTACAGCTCGTGACCGGCCCGGCGGAACAGCGCGCCCAGCTCGTCGATCACCGGCGCGATGCGCAGCAACTGCTCCATCGCATTGGTCTGGGCTTGGGTGAGACTCGGCACGACCGGAAATCTTACCGTGCCGCCGCGCCGGGACCGCGGTCCTCCCCGCGCCGACGCGGCGCTGTCGGTGGGAGGTGGGAGGATGGGAGCATGTGGGATTCCTGGTCGGAGAAGGCGCTGCTCACGCTGGTCGTCGTGATGGCGGCCTTCGTGGCGCGGGTGGTGCTGGGGTACGTGATCCGGCGCGGCGTGCGCGCGATCGCCCGCCGCAGCGCGCAACGCGTGGGCATCACCGGGAAGACGGCGGCGATGCTGGCCCGGGCCGACGGCGCCGATCCGGATCGGCAGGCGCGCCGGGTGGAGACCATCGGGTCGCTGCTGCGCAACGTCGTCAACGTGGCGCTGGTCACCATCGGCTCGCTCACCATCCTGGCGCTGTGGGGGGTGCCGATGGGGCCGCTGGTGGCGTCGGCCGGCGTCGGCGGCGTGGCGCTGGGCTTCGGCGCGCAGTCGCTGGTCAAGGACTACCTGTCGGGCGTGTTCATGCTGTCGGAGGACCAGTTCGGCGTCGGCGACATGATCCAGGTGGGAGACCTGAAGGGAACGGTGCGCGAGGTGACGCTGCGCGTCACCAAGGTGGAGGATCCCAGCGGCGCGATCTGGTACATCCGCAACGGCGAGGTGCTCACCCTGGGCAACCTCACCCAGGGCTACTCGTCGACCGTCGTGGACATCCCCGTGGCCATCGACGAAGACCCCGACAAGGTGAAGCAGGTGCTGCGCGAGGCCATCGCCCCGATCGCCACCGAGGAGGCGTGGAAGGACGTGCTGATGGCGCCCCCGGAGGTGCTCGGGGTCGGTGCGCTGGAGGGCGGCACCATGACCATCCAGGTGCTGCTCAAGACCAAGGCGAATCAGCAGTGGGGCCTCATGCGCGAGATCCGCGAGTACGCCAGGGAGGCGCTGGCCGAGCATGGCATCCGCCCGCCGATCGTGCCGGGCGCGGAGTCCCTCGCGACGCCGCAATAGCGGATCTGTTGGCTTCACCTCTTAGGCTGGTCGCGTTGGACCGGCGGAAGAGGTGGAGGACGTCGATGGCCAAGGACTCCGGCAAGAGCACGGCGACGAAGGGTGGATCCCCGCGGAGGCGCGGGTTCTGGGGCACCCTCGGGATCATCGCGCTGGTGACCACGCTCGTGGTCGGCTTTAGCGGGCTGGGCGCGTTCGCCCTGCTGTACTTCACCACCGACCTGCCCGACCCCAATGCGGACTTCCAGACCAACACCACCTTCATCTACTACGCCGACGGCGAGACGAAGATGGGCAACCTGTCGGTGCAGAACCGGCAGAGCATCCCGTTCGCGGACATGCCCGACGTGGTGACGGACGCCGTGGTGGCGGCGGAGAACCGCACCTTCTGGGAGGACCCGGGCTTCTCCGCCAGCGGCCTGGCGCGCGCCGTGCGGTCGATCGTCACCGGCGGCGAGCTGCAGGGCGGCTCCACCATCACCCAGCAGTACATCAAGATCCTCTACCTCGACTCGGAGCGCACCCTCACCCGCAAGGTGCGCGAGCTGATGCTGGCGATCAGGATGGGCCGCGAGGTGCCCAAGCAGGAGATCCTCGAGGGCTATCTCAACACCATCTACCTCGGCCGCGGCGCCTACGGCATCCAGGCCGCCTCGCGCTCGTATTTCCTGAAGGACGCGGGGGAGCTGACGCTCGCCGAGGCCGCGGCGCTCGCCGCCATCCTGAACAACCCGGCGGCGATGAACCCGTCCGAGGGGCCGGAGAAGCTGGCGACGCTGCTCGACCGGTACAACTACGTGCTCGACGGCATGCTCGAGATGGGCACCATCACCCAGGCCGAGCACGACGCCAACCGCGGCCGGCTGCCCGAGTTCCCGGAGGTGCCGCGCAACGACCGCTACGGCGGGCCGAAGGGCTTCCTGATGGACGCCGTCGAGCGGGAGATGGAGAAGCTGGGCTTCGACGAGTCGCAGACCCAGGGCGGCGGCCTCCAGATCGTCACCACCATCGACGCGACGATGCAGGAGGCGGCGGTGTCGGTGGCGCAGCAGTACACCGCGGAGGCCTCCGAGAACGCGCCGCTGGACGCGGAGGAGCTGCACGTCGCGCTCGCGTCGGTGGACACCGCGACGGGCGCCATCCTCGCCATGTACGGCGGGCCCGACTACGTCACCAGCCAGCGCAACTGGGCCACGACGCCCCGCGCCACGGCGTCCACCTTCAAGACCTTCGCCACCATCGCCGGCCTGCGCAACGGGTTCACGCTGAGTTCCCGGCTGAACGGCGACACCTTCACCCCGCGCGGCGACGACGGTCCTGTCCGCAACGAGTTCGGCAACCAATACGGCACCGTGACGCTGCGCCGGGCCACTGCCGAGTCGATCAACACGGCCTTCGTCGACATGACCCAGCAGATCCCCGACGGCGCCGAGCAGGTGGCGAAGGCCGCGGATGATGCCGGCGCTCCTCGCCGTGATGACTGGTTCATGAGCAGCCGCATCTCGCTCGGCGCGGCCGAGGTCAGCCCCGTCAACATGGCCAACGCCTACGCGACGCTGGCCAACAGCGGCCGCCGCAACGATCCGCATATCGTCGCGAAGGTCACCGACAGCCGCGGCGCGGTGCTCTACGAGGCGGAGCCCGCCTCGGCGGCCGCGATCGAGCCTGACATCGCCGCCACCACCACCGACGCCCTGACCTCGGTGGTCAAGGAGGGCACCGGGCGCCGCGCCACGGCGCTGGGCCGCCCGGTCGCCGGCAAGACCGGAACCCACGGCGTGAAGGACGACATCCAGTCGGCCTGGTTCGTCGGCTACACCAAGCAGATTTCCACCGCGGTGATGTACGTCGCCGGCGACGGCACGGCAGACCTGGACCCCTTCCGCCGGCCCCAGGACGCCACGTTCTTCGGCTCCAGCTACCCGCTGATGACCTGGCTCGGCTTCATGGAGGTGGCCACCGACGGCATGCCGGTGCTCGACTTCGACGAGCCCTCGGAGCGCGAGGAGACCCGATCGGCCGAGCCCACCGAGAAGCCCAGCCCGTCGCCCACCCCCTCGCCCTCCCCGAGCCCCAGCCCGTCGGAGACGATGACGGAGGAACCGGAACCCAGCCCGACCCCGGAGCCGTCGGAACCGGAGACCACCGAGCCGGAGGAGCCGCAGCCGTCCGAGCCGGAGCAGTCGTCGCCTCCCGAGGGCGGCGACGCGGTGCCCCCGGAGGGCGAGTAGGCGCGTCGTGGGCAACGCCTTGATCCCGGTGCTGGGCGGGCCGATGGGGCGGCACGCGCGGCCGGCCGGGGTGTGGTTCAATCCGCTGCCCTGGGCGCTCGTCGCCGCGACGGCGCTGTTCGCGCTGCTGTACCTGCGGCACCTGCCCTGCCTGCAGCGCGACGCGACCCAGGCCGTCGACGCCTTCGTCCGGCTCTGCTACACCGACATCCAGACCTCCTTCGTCAGCCAGGGGCTGGCGGCGGGTGAGAGCGTGTTCGGGGAGCAGACGGCCTTCGCCCCGCTCACGGCCGTCGCCGTCGCGGCGACGGTGTGGCTGACCTCCCTGCGGGGCCCCGGCGCCGGCGGGGCCTCCGACCTGCAAGCCCACCTCGACGCGCTGCCGCTGTTCTTCGGGCTGACCACGCTGCTGCTGTTCGCCGCCTTCCTGGTGGCGACGGTGGCGGCGGTGCTGATGGGCCCGGACTCGGCGGGCGGCCGCTACCGCTCCTGGTGGGGCCTGGCGGTGGCCGCGTCGCCGATCGTGCTCGCCGTCGGGCTGATCGACTGGTCGCTGCTTCCGGTCGGCCTCGCCATGCTCGGCCTGCTGTGGTTCGCCCAGCGCCGGGTGCTCGAGGCCGCCATCGTGCTGGGCCTCGCCGCGTCGGCCGGAACGATGGCGATCGCGGTGTGGCTGGGCGTCGCGGTCGCCGTCGGGCTGCGCGGGCGCCGGGGCACGGTCGTCACGTTCTTCGCCGCGTCGATCGGCACCTTCCTCGCGGTCCACCTGCCGTTGCTGATCAACCGGCCCGGGACGATCCTCGCGCACTACCTGGCGGAGATCGACAGGCCCTCCAGCGACGGCTCGCTGCTGTACCTGCTGGAGCAGATGTTCGGGTTCCAGTCGCGGGAGATCGGCGGGCTGTTCTTCGCCGTGCGCCTCCTGTTGGGGGGCGTGCTGATCGCGTGGCTGTTCGTCACCCGTCGTCGCCCTCGGGTGGGCACGCTGGTGGGGATCTTCGTGCTCGGCTCCGTGCTGATCGCCCCCGGGTTCTCCCCGCAGACGGCGCTGTGGGTGCTGCTGGCGGTCTACGTCGCGCGCCCGTTCGCGGCGGAGCTGTGGGCCTCTGCGGCCTTCCACGCGGTCTATGCCGCGGCCATCTGGGGATGGCTGTCGGGCCATCTGACGGCGGCGAGGAACGGGCCCGTCGCGCTGTACTACCTCGCGGTGCTGGCGCGCGTCGCCGTGGAGGTGTGGATCCTCGTCGAGTGCCTCCTCGACGCGGCGCGTCCTGCCCGCGATCCTCTCCGCACGCCCGATCTCAGCGATCCGCTCGGCGGGGTGCTCGTCGACGACGAGAGGCTCGCCCCGCTCGGCGGCCCGCCGGTCCTCCCGGCCCGTGCCGATCGCCCCGTGCCGATCGCACAGTCAGGTCATGATGGTGTTACATCTTCGCGCGGATGCTGAATCCATTCGGCGCTGATCGGACCTGCCCGTATCCTTGAAAAAGGTCCCGTCTCTCGCGGGGCCGCTCCGGCGGGCAGTCGTCCGGCGGTGTTCACCTACCAGGAGTTGACCTTCGTTGTCTGACGTTCGTTTGTGGGTTTGGGCTGTGACCATTGTTCTCATAGCCGGCCTCCTCCTCTTCGACTTCTTCTTCCACGTGCGCAAGGCGCATACCCCGACGCTGAAGGAGGCCACCTTCTGGTCGGCCGTCTACATCGGCCTCGCGGTGGTCTTCGGCATCGTGCTGTGGATCTTCGGCGGCCACCAGATGGGCGCCGAATACTTCGCCGGCTGGGTCACCGAGAAGGCGCTGAGCGTCGACAACCTCTTCGTGTTCCTCGTGATCATGTCGAGCTTCGCGGTGCCCAGGGCGGACCAGCAGAAGGTGCTGCTGTTCGGCATCGTCTTCGCCCTGTTCGCGCGCAGCGCCTTCATCTTCGCCGGCAAGGCGCTGATCGAGAACTTCTCGTTCATGTTCTACCTGTTCGGCCTGATCCTGATCGTCACGGCCGGCAAGATGCTCGTCCCCGAGCGCGAGGGCGAGGACGAGGCGAACAACTTCATCATCCGCCTCGCCAAGAAGTACCTGCGCACCTCCGACCACTACGACGGCGACAAGCTGTTCACCTACGTCGACGGCAAGCGGGTGCTCACCCCCATGCTGCTGGTGATGATCGCGATCGGCGGCACCGACCTGCTGTTCGCGCTGGACTCGATCCCGGCCATCTACGGCCTCACCACCAACGTCTACATCGTGTTCACCGCCACGGCCTTCTCGCTGATGGGCCTGCGCCAGCTGTACTTCCTGATCGACGGCCTGCTGGACCGCCTGGTCTACCTCAACTACGGCCTGTGCCTGATCCTGGGCTTCATCGGCGTCAAGATGATCCTCGAGGCGCTGCACACCAACCAGCTGCCGTTCATCAACGACGGCGAGCCGGTGCATGTCTTCACCTTCGGCCCCTCCACCTCGCTGCCGATCATCCTCGGCGTCCTAGCGATCACCGTCGTGCTGTCGCTGACGTCGAAGAAGGGTCGGCTGCTGGCCGCGGTCGGCAGCGTCGAACGGCTGGCATCGGCCTACCTGCACACCGAGTACCACGCCGACGACGACACCGAGCGCGAGGAGAACTACGCCAAGCTGCTCGAGGCCGAGGCCAAGCTCTCCCAGTTCGAGCCGGCCAAGGTGACGGCGATGATGGAGGAGCTCAGCGCCGATCGCGCCGTGGAGAAGGCCAAGAGGCTGCACGCCGAGGCCACGGCCTGACCGGCGCGCCGTCTCGCCGATACCCCGTCTGCTGATACCCATGCCACTCGTCGCTGCCCTGAGGCAGCTCTGGAGACACGCGGCGTTCCGCCGGCTGCTGACGCTGCGTGTCTTCAGCCAAGCCGCCGACGGCACCCTCCAGGTGGGGATGGCCAGCTACATCCTGTTCTCCCCGCAGAACCAGCCGGATGCCTGGTCGATCGCCGCCGTGCTGGCGCTCACGCTGCTGCCCTTCACCATCGTCGGGCCGTTCGTCTCCCCGCTGCTGGACCGGTGGCCGAGGCGCAACGTCGCCTTCTATTCCGACGTCCTGCGCGCCGTCCTGGCGCTCGTGATCGCCGGGGTGATCTTCGGCGGGCTCACGACGGGTGTCTGGCAGGTGGTGCTCTACGGGGCGCTGCTGGTGGCGATGAGCATCAACCGGTTCATGCTGGCGGGGCTCTCCGCGGGGCTGCAGCACACCGTCGAGCCGGAGGAGTTCATCCTGGCCTCCTCGATCGTGCCGACGGTGGGTCCGCTGGGGGTGGTGATCGGCGGCGCTCTCGGCTTCGGCACCCGGCTGTCGCTGGGGCGCCTGGTGCCCAGCCATCAGGCCGATGCGGTGGTCTTCGGCATCGCCGCGCTGCTGTTCGTGGGATCGGTCGTCACCTGCCTGGGCTTCTCCCGCGGCGCCCTGGGGCCGGACGTTCCGGGCCGGCGCGCCCGGGGCGTCGAGGTGCTGCAGGGCTTGATCGACGCCGGCCGTCACCTCGCCACCCGACCGCCGGCCGCTGTTGCGCTGGCGGCGATGGTGGTCTCCCGGCTGCTGTTCGGATTGTTCTCCGTCGCGATCATCCTCGCCGCGCGCAACCTCTGGCACGACGTGACCCAGACCGAGGCCGCTCTGGCGGATCTCACGATCTGGGGCGGCCTCACCGGGGCCGGTTTCGTGCTCGCCGCGGCGCTCGTGCCCGTTCTGGTGCGCCGGCTCGGGCTGCGGCACACCGCCGTCGCGCTGCTGGTCGCGGCCGCGCTGCTGCTGGCCGGCACCGCCGTCGCCGACCGGAAGGCCGTCCTGTTCGCCCTGAGCTTCGGGATCGGCCTGGTCACCCAGGCCTTCAAGATCTGCGTCGACACCATCGTCCAGGCCCACGTGGACGAGCAGTACAAGGGGCGGATCTTCACCTTCTACGACGTGGGCTACAACGGCGCCTTCGTCGCCTCCGCCGTGATCGCTGCCGTCGTCCTGCCGCCGACCGGCCTCGACCCCGTCGCCTTCGCGGTGATGAGTGCGACCGGCCTGGCCACCGCCGCCTTCGTGGCCGGCACGGCGCGCCGGATCGGCACCGGCGCGTTCGAGCGCGGCACCGAGGCCCTCGTGTCCTCATAGCGCCCCTCGCCGCTCCTCGCGGCGACGGTCAGTCGAGGAGGCCGCACTCGTGGGCGATCAGCACCAGGCCGACGCGGTCTCGGGCGCCGAGCTTGGACAGCAGGCGACCGATGTGGGTCTTGACGGTGCCCTCCGCCAGGTAGAGGCGCGCGGAGATCTCCGCGTTGTTCGCCCCGCGGGCCACTTCGACGAGCACCTCGCGCTCGCGGTCGGTGAGCACGTCCAGCGGGTCCGCCGAGCGATGGCCCGGGGCGGGCAGCTTCGAGGCGAACTGGTCGAGCAGCCGCTTGGTGGTGGACGGCGCGATCACCGCGTCGCCCTCGTGGACTTTGCGGATCGCGCCCAGCAGTTCCTCCGGGCGCGCGTCCTTGAGGAGGAAGCCGGCCGCCCCGCCGCGGATGGCGGCGAAGACGTACTCGTCGAGGTCGAAGGTGGTGAGCACCAGCACCTTGGTGTCGAGGCCCAGCGCGGTGATCTGCCGTGTGGCCTCGGTGCCGTCCATGATCGGCATCCGGATGTCCATCAGCACCACGTCGACGTGGCGCTGCTTCACCAGCGCCACCGCGTCCCGGCCGTTCTCCACCTCGCCGACGGTCTCCATGTCGTCGGCCGAGTCGATCAGCATCCGGAAGCCGCTGCGCACCAGCGACTGGTCGTCGGCCAACAGCACCTTGATCATGAAACCCCTCCGGTCATTTACGTGTCCTGCGTCATTCGAGCCACCCGCGGCCCAGTCGATTCGGTGTCGGAAGCGTAGCGCGTACCTCGAAGCCCCCGCCGTGGCGAGGCCCCGCCTCCAGGGTGCCGCCCATCGCGGCGACCCGCTCGCGCATGCCGCGCAACCCTGCTCCCCGCCCGTCGGACTTCGACTGCGCGCCCAGCCCGTCGTCGGTGATCAGCAGTTCGACGCCGCTGGGGGTGAAGTCGATCTCCACCCTGGCGTGCGCGGTCGGCCCGGCGTGCTTGAGGAAGTTGGTCACCGACTCCTGCACCACGCGGAAGGCGGTCAGGCCCACGCTGTCCGGCACGACGGGGGTCTCGTCGGGCATCACCACATCGATCCGGTCCCCGGCGGTGGCGATCATCGCCGGGATCTGGCCGAGCGACGGCGCGGGCCCGAACTGGGCCTCGGCCTCCTCCTGGCGCAGCACGGCGACGATCCTCCGGATCTCCTGGATCGACGTGCGGCCGGTCCGGGCGATCACATCGAGCGCCTCACCCGCCACGTCCGGCTTCTTCACCATCAGCGCCTTGGCGCCCTCCGCCTGCACGACGATCACGGACAGCGAGTGCGCCAGCACGTCGTGCAGTTCCTGGGCGACCTCGTTGCGCGCCCGGCCGACCGCCAACTCCGACTCCTGCGCCGACTGCCGCTGCGCGGCGGCGAACCGCTCGATGGCGATCTCCTGGTCGAGGGCGGCCGTGACCTGACGCTCCCGGACGTAGCGGCCGAGCAGATAGGCCAACGCCACCAGCGACGAGCACAGCGCCACGAGCACGATGGTGCTCAAGGCGCGCATCCCCTCGGGGAGCTCCGTGGCCCACAGCGTCGGACCCATGATCGAGCCGCCGGCGCCGAGGATCGTCACCCAGGCCGCCGTCGACGCACGGTGGTAGCGCGCCACCGAATAGACGACGATGGGGATGACGATCAGGGCCGGCAGCGGCGTGAAGTGCGCGAGGTACATGCCCAGCCCGGCCGCCGCGGCGATGCCGACGGCCACCAGCGGATAGCGGCGACGCACCGCGAGCGCGCTGATCATCAGCAGCGACCACAGCACCGCGGCCACCGCCGACTCGTGGGTCGTCGCGAGCATCGGCAGGGCGAGCACCACCCCGGCCAGCACGGCCCAGAGAACGTCGATCAGCAGGGTGCGCGTCTCGCGCGGGAGTCCGTCGGTGAACATGATGGTCCTACCCTATGGGCCGCCCGTGGCCGCGGTCCTCCGACTCTCGTCGGATCGTCTCCCCGGCCCCACCCCGAGACTGCTTTCGGCTGCGGGTCGCACCTTGTACACGATCGCGAGGTAGACAGGGAAGCAGCGGGCATCGTCTCGAGGGGCTCCCGGCCCCACCGGAACCGTCCCGGCCCCGCTCAGCAGGCCGTGACCGCGAGGCTCACCGACCGGTCATGGAGTCGACGCGGAGGAAGTCGTCGAGCTGCTGCTCGGTGACCTCGCCGCGCGCGACGAAGCCCAGGTCGACCACCGCCTCCCGCACGGTCAGGCCGGCGGCGATGGCGTGCTTGGCCACCTTGGCCGCGGCCTCGTAGCCGATCACCCGGTTGAGCGGGGTGACGATCGACGGCGACGACTCCGCGTAGCGGCGCATCCGCTCGGCGTTGGCCGTGATGCCGTCGATGCAGCGCTCGGCCAGCACCCGCGACACGTTGGCCAGCAGTCGGGCCGACTCCAGCACGTTGCGCGCGATCACGGGGATCATCACGTTCAACTCGAAGTTCCCGGCCGCCCCGGCGAAGGCGACGGCCGCGTCGTTGCCGATCACCTGCGCGCACACCTGGAGGGTGGCCTCCGGCAGGACGGGGTTGACCTTTCCGGGCATGATGCTGGATCCGGGCTGCAAGTCGGGCAGGTGGATCTCGGCCAGGCCGGTGGTGGGGCCCGATGACATCCAGCGCAGGTCGTTGCAGATCTTCGTGAGCCCGACGGCGACCGTGCGCAGCGCCCCGCTCAGCTCGACCATCGAATCCCGGGTGGCCTGGGCCTCGAAGTGGTTGCGGGTTTCGGTGAAGGGGGTGCCGGTGAGGCTGCTCAGTTCCTCGATGGCCGCGGCGGCGAAGCCGTCCGGGGTGTTGATGCCGGTGCCGACGGCGGTCCCGCCGAGCGGGAGTTCGCGCACCCGGGGCAGCACCGCGTCGAGGCGCTCGGCCGCCAGCCGCAGCGTCGCCGCGTACCCGCCGAACTCCTGGCCCAGCGTGACGGGGGTGGCGTCCATGAGATGCGTGCGGCCCGACTTCACGAGGTCGGCGAACTCCTCGGCCTTCGCCTCCAGGCTGGATCGCAGCACCGCGAGGGCGGGGAGGAGGTCGTCGGTGACGGCCAGCGACGCGGCCACCTGCACCGCCGTCGGGAAGGTGTCGTTGCTGGATTGGGACGCGTTGACGTGGTCGTTGGGATGCACCTCGACGCCGGCCCGAGCGGTGAGCGTCGCGATCACCTCGTTGGCGTTCATGTTCGAGCTCGTGCCCGAGCCGGTTTGGAAGACGTCGATGGGGAAGGCGTCGCGGTGGTCACCGGCCGCGACGGTGCCCGCGGCCCGGTCGATGGCGGTGGCCTTCTCCTCCGGGAGGACACCCAGCCGCAGGTTGGCGCGGGCGGTGGCCTGCTTCACCAGCCCGAGTGCCCGGATCAGCCGAGGTTCGAGGGGGGTGCCGCTGATGGGGAAGTTCTCGACGGCTCGCTGGGTCTGGGCGCGCCAGAGCGCCGTCGCCGGAACCTCGACCTCGCCCATGCTGTCTCGTTCGATGCGCATGTCGTTCATGTGCCCACGTTACCGCCGGTACCGTGGGAGTCATGAAGAAGAAGTTGCTGTGGGCCGCGATCATCGCCGTGCTGATCTGGGCGGGCTTCAAGGTGGCCGACGAGTTGGAGGCGAAGAAGCGTCGGGAGCTCTGGGCCGAGGCCACCGACTGACCGCCGGGCCAACTGACCCGGACCGGTTCCCGCTGACGGATAAGTGCGGCCAGAATCGGATTCTGCGGATATGCGGGCTCCGAAACGCGTCTGTCCGCACTTATCCGTCAATCCGTCGAGGAGTACCCTCGGTCCATGCCTGATGATTCCCGCGTCCCCACCGCGCTCGACCGCATCGCCGACGCGTATGTGCAGGAGCTGGCGCGGCTGAGCCCCATGCTGGCCACCGATCTGGGCGTCGAGGGCGATCACGGCGCTCTCGACGACTTCTCGCCGGAGGGCCTCCGGGCCAAGGCCGACGCCACCCGCGCGACGCTGCGCCAGGTGGAGCGGGCCGAACCGGTCGACGAGGTGGACGCGGTCACCAGGGCGGCCATGGTCGAGCGTCTCGGCCTCGACGTCGAACTCTTCGACGCCGGCGAGGACCATGCCGAACTCAACAACATCGCCTCCCCGCTCCAGGGCATCCGCTCGATCTTCGACCTCATGCCCACCGCCACCCCCGACGACTGGGCCGTCATCGCGCGCCGGATGAACGCCGTGCCCGAGGCGATCGACGGATACGTCGCCTCGCTGCGGCACGCGGCCGAGAACCCGGACGGGCCGTTCCCGGCGATCCGCCAGATCGAGATCGGCATCGCGCAGGCCGAGGAACTGGCCGCGCGCGACTCCTTCTGGGTGCGGCTCGCCGCCTCGGAGGAGGCCCCCGACGAGGCGCGCACCGACCTGGCCCGTGGGGCGGCGCGCGCCGGCGAGGCCTACGCGGTGCTGGCCGGGGCGCTGCGGGAACTGGCGAGCCGTGCCCCCGAGACCGACGGCGTCGGACGGGAGCGCTACGGGCGCTTCTCGCGGCGTTTCCTCGGCGCCACCGTCGACCTCGACGAGACCTACGAATGGGGTCGCGAGGAACTGGCGCGCATCGTCGCCGAGCAGGAGGCGGTCGCGCACGAACTCTACGGCCCGGGGGTGAGCCCCACCGAGGCCATGGAGCGTCTCGACGCCGACCCGTCGCGGCAGCTTCAGGGCACCGAGGCCTTGAAGCGCTGGATGCAGGAGACCTCCGACGCGGCCGTCGAGGCCCTCGCCGGCACGCACTTCGACATCGCCGAGCCGCTGCGGAGGCTCGAATGCTGCATCGCGCCGACGCAGGACGGCGGCATCTATTACACCGGCCCCACCGCGGACTTCTCGCGCCCGGGACGCATGTGGTGGTCGGTGCCGCCGGGCGTCACCGAGTTCGGCACCTGGCGCGAGAAGACCACCGTCTACCACGAGGGCGTGCCGGGCCACCACCTGCAGATCGGCCAGGCCGTCTATCGCGCGGCGCAGCTCAACAAGTGGCGCAGCCTGCTGTGCTGGGTGTCCGGGCACGGCGAGGGCTGGGCGCTGTACGCGGAGCGCCTGATGGCCGATCTCGGTTTCCTCGACGACCCGGGTGACCGGATGGGCATGCTCGACGGGCAGCGGATGCGGGCGGCGCGTGTGGTGCTGGACATCGGCGTACACCTCGGCAAGGTCTGCCCCGACGAGTGGGGCGGCGGCACGTGGGATGCCGACAAGGCATGGCCCTTCCTGCGGGCCAACGTCAACATGAACGAGGGCTTCGTCCGCTTCGAGCTGGACCGCTACCTGGGCTGGCCGGGCCAGGCACCGTCGTACAAGGTGGGGCAGCGGTTGTGGGAGCAGGCCCGCGACGCGGCCGCGGTCAGGGCCGGTGACGCCTTCGATATCAAGGACTTCCACCGCAACGCCCTCGACCTGGGGTCCGTCGGCCTCGACGTCCTCGGCGACGCGCTGTCTCGGGCCTGACTCCACCCCCTCCCGGCCTGCCCCCCTAAGGCGCCAACGCCAGCCTTCTGTCGCCGACGCCAGCGGTATTGCATGGCGCCAGCCGTATACGGCTGGCGCCATGCAATACCG
>DAOLFC010000185.1:0-4797 GCA_035326505.1 Arachnia sp. | reverse complement strand
GCCACGCAGCGCGTGGTGGCGGCCAGGGTCACGCTCGGGCCGGCGTCCGCGGTCACCACGACCTGGGCGGTGACGGTGAGCGCGGTGGAGCTGAAGAGCTGCCGGTTGGCGGCGTTCCAGGCGGTGGAGCCACCGGCGCCGACCCATTGGTTGAGGTTGGCGCCGATCGAGCGCACGGTGCCGGTGACCTGGTGGGTGCCCTCGGTGGAGGTGTCCAGGCCGGACAGGTTCCAGTCGACGGGCAGCGTGGCGGTGCCGCGGTTGTAGGCCAGGTTCACCCCGGCGGTGGCAGCGAGATGTGCCGACCGAGATCCCTTGTTCCACCCCACCGGACGCGTCAGCATTTCACGACCTAATTCTGAATCGATTCAGAATTGTCGCCACCTCCAGCAAAACACCTGCCCCCCCCCCGGCAGTGAGGGGCATGGAGGAGTCCCGTGCATATTTCTCGCTATACCGCGAGGCCTTCGCCATATAGCAAGGCCGTGGCGCATAGCGAGAAATATGCACGGGACATCCCCGTTTCTATCGGGTGACTCAGCAGGTGCGGCCCGCGAAGGTCGCGCTCTGCTCGGACTGGACGCTCTGACCGTCGATCGACGCCGTCACCGTCGCGCTGACGGATCCCTCATCGATGCCCGCCTGCCTCGTGGTGAAGGCGTGGGACACGCCCCTGCCAGGCGCCAGGTCGGCGATGGCCTTCGAGCCGAACGGCGTCGTCAGCGCCAGGCTCACGGGCACGTCCTCGTTGTTGGTCGAAGTGACAGCCAGCACCACCTTCCCCGCCACGCAGCGCGTGGTGGCGGCGAGGGTGACGTCGAGCTCCGGAGCCGCACCGCCCACGACCACCCGCACGGGGGCGCCGGTCGCGAGATCGCCGTCGGAGACCAGCACCGTGAAGGTGTGCTCGCCGTGCTGATCGGCGGTCGGGGTCCAGGTGACCACGCCGGTGGTCGGATCGACCGCGACGCCCTCGGGAGCCCCGTCGGCCAGGCTGAACGTCAGGGAGTCGTTGTCGACATCGGTGGCATCCACGGTTCCGGCGAGCTGCGCCTGCGCCGCGACGGTGAGGTCGAGGCCCTGGGCGACCGGGGCGAGCGAGACGGGGTCGAGCTGGAAGGAGTTCCAGGTGACGGTGCCTCCGCCGAGCTGCGAGACGTTCAGGAACAACATCATGTCGCCGGTGATGATGCCGGGCAGCTCGGCCCGGAGACGCTGCGGCGTGCCGTCGCCCGCGGGAACCTGGAGCGTGCCCAGCAGCGTTCCGGTGTTGCCCTGCGAGTACGCGTTGTTCGACGGCTGACCGGTCTTCGTGCCGTCGCGGGTCACCGCACGCAGCTCAATCACCGCATCCGACGTCGCCGCCACGTCCAGCGACCAGCTCGAGATGCCGGCGCCGAGGTTGACCGACGGGTAGGCCACCACGCCGCCGTTGCTCGCCACGACCGCGTCCTCGGCGAGTTCGGCGTGAGACACGGCTGCGGAAACGTTCGAGACCTCGAAGATCCAGGCGCTGAGGTCGGCGAATCGGATGGTCTCCAGCGTCGGCCCGTCCTGGGTGGGCCCTCCGGCTACCGGATGCCAGGTCGCGGTGAGGGTCTCCTCACCCTCCGGCGAGGCCGTGACCACGGCGCGCAGCGTCTGATCGGCGCCGGCGGTGGCACGAACGCGCACCGTCGCGACGGTGGCGCCGTCACCGTCGGTGAGTTCGATCACGCCAGGATGGGTCACGCCGCTCAGCGTGACCATCACATGGCTGGCGCCCTCCTCGAAGTCGAGCAGCCCCAGCGCGACGGGCTCGGCGGCCTCGAGTGGCACCTCCACGGCGAGCGAGTCCCGGGCGTACGACGGACCGAAGGTCAGCCAGTTGACGTTCGCGATGAACTCCGTGCGACCGACGTCCTCGGCCCCGCCGAAGACGAGGTAGAGGTCGTGCGTGCCGGAGACCTGAGCCAGCAGCGGCGCGTAGTAGGTGGTGAAATTCGTCCACCAGCCGCCGAAGGCGACGTTGATCCGGCCGAGGTAGGTACCTCCCGACGGCGCCGGATTGGTGCCGCGGTTGCCGAAGGCGAAGGTGCCGTCGGTGTCGGCGTACAGGTCGATCCAGCGTGCCGCGCTGTTGTTGTTGCTCGATGCGCGCAGCGCGATCGTGGTGGCGCCGTCGAAGGCGTCGAAGTCGACGTCGTCGTAGCGGGCCCAGCTGCCGAGCCTGGTGCCGTTCAGCGCGCCGAAGTCCTCGAACGGCTCGGACGCGGGAAGGGTGTTGCCGGGCGGCGGCACGTCCTCGCGGCCGCCGACGGCGGAGAACCGGGCGGCGGCGATCCGTCCGAACGGCGGGGTGTCCGTCGGGGTGGGCTCGAAGGGATCCAGCACGGTGGGCGGCCCGGCGATCAGGCGTTCGGGGCCTGACGTGGTGAGCGTGCCGAGGCCGAGGGTGTCGCCGCGAGCCGCCTCAGGCTTGTACCACGGCAGCGAGACGACCTCGGCGATCCGCGCGTACCGAGCGGGGTCGATGTCGGGCTGCGTGGAGTAGAAGTTGTACACCTGCTCGTAGTCGGAGATCAGGCCGCGGAGGTGGCTCGACTCCTGGGGGTAGTGGTAGCGCCAGGGGAAATCGCTCTCCCACTCCTCCACGTCGTAGCCGAGGTTGTAGTTGGCCGCGAACTCCATCCCGCTCAGCAGGCTCGCGCCGTAGGCGCGGTAGAGCGCGTCGTCGCCCTGCGCGTGAGCCAGACGCGCCGTCGCGGCGATGGAGGCGATCCCGCCCTGGGAGTGCCCCTGGTCGCGGTCGCTCTCCTTGTTCTGGCCGGTGCGCGGGTTGATGTTGTACGGCAGGCTCGACCCGAAGCGCCCGATGACGTCCGGCTCCGGGATCGGGTAGAAGTACGCCTCGAGGGCCAGGTTGTACCACTCGGCGTTGTCGGCGAAGATCGCCATCGCCATCAGGGCCGCCATGATCGTCGTGCCGTGGTTGTGGTCCTTGAAGCCGGTGGCGGCGTCCAGCGCCGACTGCGTGGCCCCCTCGCCCTTGACCGTGAACATGGCGATCAGCGCGTCGGTGTCCTCCTGGGTCCATCCGTCGTAGTAGGCGCGCAGGATCTCGGCGCCCGCCGCCAGCTTCTGCCCCGAGGGGCCCCAGGCCAGGTTCGATTCGAGCATGTTGAACCCGCGGAACTCCGCGGTCCAGGCCCGGATGACTTCCTTCGCCTTCGCGGCGTAGCGGGCGTCCTCGGTGATGGCGTACATGATCGCGAGGTTGTAGACGGCGTTGGCGTCGTTGCGGAGGAGGTGACCGTCGACCGTGCCGATGAGCACGGCCTTCGGGCCGACCATCTGGTAGTGGTATGAGGCGTTCGGCAGGCGACGCAGCTGGTCGAAGGCGCTGGTCCAGGGCTCCGCGCCCTGCGCGACCTTCTCCCGCATGAACATCAGCTCATCGCCGGTGTGGAAGACGCCGGGGTGGGTGAAGTCCTCGGGCCCGGACTTCAGGCTGGACTCGGTGAGGTCCGTCACCCCCAGCCGCACCCGGGTCTCCGAGGTCTCGCTGCCGTCGGCCGACGTGATCCGCACGACGGCCGGCTCGCTGAAGGAGGTGGCCTGCTGCACCGCGACCGTGGCCTCGGGATCGTTGGCCTCGGCGACGACGTCGGGAACCTCCGTGGTGCCCGCCGGCAGCACGATCCCGAGCGCGGTCGCCCCCGCGAAGAGGGGGTCCGGCTCGAGCGGCGAGATCCCGAGCGCCGAGACGGACTTCAGCGAGGTGTCCTCGCCCGGAGCGAGGTAGCCCTTCTCCCGCACCGTGATGTCGTCGAGGGCGAAGCGCCCGATCGCGCCCCGGAAGCCGAAGGAGATCACGAGACGGGCGGACACCGCGTCGGTGGTGTAGGTGACCTCGCGCTTGCGCCACTCGTCGCCGACGGTCTGATCCTGGGGCTTCAGCCAGATGCGGGGCTCCGTCGCGGTCCACTGGCCGGCCGCGGTCTGCGGGCGGAACATGAAGTAGGCGCCCACGTTCGTGCCGTGCTGATAGTCGTCCCCGAGCTGATACCAGAACGAGACCGTGTACTCGGTGTTCGGCTTGACCGGGATGGTGGTGCTGTTCAGGTTGGTGTAGCCGGCGTTGTGAGAGGGGGACAGCTCCGTGTTCGTGCTGGAGAAGTGCGCCGCGTAGTCGCCCGTGCGGGCCCCGGCGGTGGAGATCTCGCGTGTGTAGCCCGCGACCAGCGCGGCGTTCTCCTTCCACACCATCGCCTCGCCCGGCTCGAAGCTGAACCGCTGCACCGGCGCGATCTCGTCCGCCGCCGCGGGGGACGCCGAGAGGCCGGCGAGGGCCATGGCCGCCACGAGTCCTCCCGCCACCGTCCGTCGTACGGCCCGCCATCGCCGGCCGGCCGGAAGGGCTGCCGGCCCCCGGGATCTCTCGGTAGTCGATTGCCACATTGCACTCACGATGACACTCCTCGTCTTCGCCTTCGTTGGTCGCGCCGGACGGTGTTCACCCGCGTGATCCCCGTGCGCAGCGGCCCGGCGTCGGGTGCGAGCGCGTCAACAGAAGGCAAACGTTATCCAGCAGATTAAGTACAACACTGGAAGTCGTCCGCGTCAACCACTCCGCCGTCCTTCTTCCCTCGGCGGCTCGTGCGCGCCCGTGACCTTCGGCAGGGACCTGGCCCAAGAATGTTGTTCGACTGCCGGTGGCTCTTTTCGAGACGCTCGTTCCTCGCTCCTCAAAGAGCGTCGTGGGGAACGCGCACGGGTGCGGCGAGTGGTGTGGAGGGTGGGGTCCGCGAGTGGGTG
>DAOLFC010000044.1:0-26190 GCA_035326505.1 Arachnia sp. | reverse complement strand
GCTCCTGCCCGGCCGCCTCACGGCGCTTCGCGCGTGCTGGGCGGCCCTGACGCCCACCACACCCACTCGCGGACCCCACCCTCCACACCACTCGCCGCACCCGTGCGCGTTCCCACGCGGTTCCGCGGACGCCCCTCATCGATTCTTCTCGGAGCGCGAGTACAGCACCGTGCCGACGGCGAGGAAGACGACGGTGAGCGTCACGATCGCGGTCAGGCTCACCGCGGGATCGAACATCACCATGGCGTCGTACTCGGGCGTTCCCGCGAAGACCACCGCGCGCGCCAGGTCGACGCAGTAGGTCATCGGGAGGAGCCGGCTGAGCACCATCAGCACGCCGGTGGTGTGGGTGATCGGGATGATCACGCCCGAGAGGAACATCTGGGGCATCGTGATCAGCATGACGGCGATGTTGGCCACCTTGTTGCTCTTGATCACGCCCATCACGATCATCGCCACCGCGCCGCCGGACAGGCACATCAGCGGGGCGAGGGCGAGGAGGGAGAGCAGCTGCCCCATCGACAGCGTGATTCCCATCACCAGGCCGACGACGAGCACGCCCAGGCACGAGACGATGGCCGTGAATGCCGAGCCGACGATCTTGCCCACCACGATCGCGTACCGCGAGACGGGCGCCACCAGAAGCTCCGCGGAGTAGTTGCCGTCCGAGTCGTCCACCAGGGTGACCATGCCCATCGTGGTCATCATGAACAGCATGTTGACCAGCATCCCGACGAGCATGAACGGGCCGAAGTCGAACCCGAGGCCGCCGGACATGTTCTGCATCAGGTTGCCGCCGATCATTCCCATCATGAGCAGCGGCATGATCAGGCTCATGCCGAGCGTGGCCGGGCTCTTCACCGTGATCGTGATGTCCCGCGCCGCGACCGCGACGACGGCGTTCAGTTCGCGCAGGAGCCGGGCGGAGCCGATCCGGGCCGCGCCCGCGTTCAGGCTGAGCGTGCTCATGAGACCGCCTCCCGTCCGAGTTCGCGCGCGTCGGCGCCGTCGAGGCCCCCGCGACGCAGGAAGCCGACGTAGGCGTCCTCCAGGGTGCCCGCCCCGAGGCTCCGTTTGAGCTGGTCGGGCGGGCAGCAGGCCGCGATCTCCCCGCGATCGATCAGGCACACCGTGTCGGCCTGCTCCGCCTCGTCGATGTAGTGCGTGGTGAGGAAGATCGTCGTGCCCCATTCCTTGCGCACCACGTCGAGATAGTCCCAGAGGTCGCGCCTGGCCACCGCGTCGAGCCCCTGCGTCGGCTCGTCCAGGAACAGCACATGCGGGGTGTGGACGAGCGAGCGCACCACCTCGAACTTGCGCGCCATCCCCCCGGACAGCCGTCCCACGCGGGTGAACAGCGCGTCGCCGACGCCGATCACCTCAGCCAGGCTCTGCACGCGCTGACGATAGTCGGCGGGCATCGACCGGAAGGTGGGGCGGTAGGCGTACATGCCGTAAAGGCAGGCATGGATCCGGATGTTCTCCTCAGCGGTCAGGGAGCGGTCGAGGCTCGGCTTCTGGGCGATGACGCCGATGTGCTCGCGGACTTCGCGGTCCTGCTTCTGGACGTCGTGGCCGGCGAGGGTCACCCGGCCAGAGGTCAGGGACAAGGTGGTGGTGAGGATGGAGATCGTGGTGGTCTTCCCCGCGCCGTTCGGCCCCAGGAAGGCGAAGAACTCCCCCTCTTCGACGTCGAAGCTGACGCCCTTGACGGACGGCTCCTTGGTCTTCTTGTACTGCTTGACGAGGTCTCTCACCTCGATGACCGCTGGCATCGCTCACTCCTTCTGGGCGCCTCCGCGCCGTCGACGACCACGATGCTCACGCCATGTCAACGCGGCTTCAACCGCGCATCAACGCGCGGTAAACGACGCCGGCAGCGTGACCGTCATCGTGGTGCCCTCGCCGGGGGCGCTGGAGACGGCGATGAGACCGCCGTGCAACTGCACGATCCGCTTCGCCAGCGCAAGACCCAGGCCGGCGCCGCCGGTCCCCCGGGCCTTGTCCACGCGGTAGAACCGCTCGAAGAGACGGGGAAGGTCGCTCTCCGCGACGCCGATGCCGTTGTCGGCGACCTCGACCGTGGCCCCGCCGTCGGCCCCCGTCGTCACGGTCACCCGGATCCGCCCGCCGTCCGGGGTGAACTTGATGGCGTTGTGCAGCAGGTTCGCCCAGACCTGCCAGAGCAGGTCGGCGTCGGCGACGAGCGGTGCGGGCTCGGCCTCCAGCTCCACCGCGATCCTCTTGGCCGACCACTGCGACTCCAGGGAGACGATGACCTCACGCACCTGCTCGTCGAGGCGGCACTGGTCCCGCGCGAGTTCGGCGTCGTCGAGGGCGGACAGCCGCAGGAGGTTCTCGCTGAGACCGGAGAGCCGACGGCACTCGGCGGCGATGATGTCGAGATAGTGCAGCCGGGTCGCCTCGTCGAGATCCGGGTCGCGCAACAGCTCCGCGAAACCCTTGATCGAGGTGAGCGGCGAGTGGATCTCGTGCGAGACGTGCGAGACGAAGTCCTGCCGCCGCTGCTCCAGCGTGCCGAGCTCGTCCGCCATACGGTTGACACTCTCGATCACGTCAGCCAGCGGACCACGTCCTTCGGTGTCGAGGCGCACGCTGAAGTCGCCCTGGGAGATGCGGTCCAGAGCGGCCTTCATCTCGGCGAAGAAGACGCGGCCGTCGCGAGAGCGACCGCGCACGCGCGCCACGATGTTCATGGTGAGGGCGACGCTCGCGGCCGCGAAGGCGACCGCCAGGAGGTGCCCGACCAGGGCCGGCGGCTCGCCCGTCAGACGGAAGACCAGCCTCGCCTCGAACCAGCCGATCACGAGGAAGGCGAGCACCACGACGATCCCGACCGCCTCGCCGCCGATCCGCTTCCAGGTCATGCATCCTCCAACCGGTAGCCGACGCCGCGCACCGTCGCGATCCGGAAGCCCGACTCTCCCCCGAAGCGGTCGCGCAGCCGGTTGATGTGTACGTCGAGCGTGCGCTCGTTGCCGTCGAAGTCGAAGCCCCACACCTCGTCGATGATCAGACGGCGGGTGAGGGTGCGCCCCTTGTGCGACGCGAGCAGGAAGAGCAGCTCGAACTCCTTGAGCGGCAGCTCCAGGCGCTCCCCGTCGCGGCCGGCCACATGGTTCGCGGCGTCCAGTACGACGACGCCCGCCCGCGCGGTCTGCTCCACCACCTTGCGGTAGCGGCGCAGCAGCGCCTTCACGCGCATCACCAGCTCCGCGCCCTCGAACGGCTTGACGAGGTAGTCGTCAGCCCCAGCGTCGAAGGCTTGGGCCTTGTCGCGGAGCTGGCCCTTCGCAGTGAGCATGAGCAGCGGCAGCTCCGGGTAGTAGCGGCGCGCGGAGCGGGCGAAGGTGACGCCGTCGACTCGGGGCATCATGGCGTCGACGACGCACAGGTCGATCGCGGTCTCGCCCAGCAGGCGGAGCGCCTCCTGGCCGTCGCGTGCGGCGACGGTCTCGTAGCCTTCGCGGCGGAGCAGCGTCTCGACCAGCTCGCGAATGTGCGGATCGTCGTCGATCACCAGTAGCGCACCCATGGCCCGAGGCTACGCCCGGCCGCGTAAACGCAGAATGAACCAGAAGCGTCCGACGCTCGTAACGATTGGGCATCAATCCCGCCGCGGTGCGTGAGAGTTCGTCGTGCGGCGGAGGGCGCCGGTTACCCTGAGCCATGGAACCTGCTCAACGCCTCCCCTTCTCCTCCCCGCTCCCTCTCTCCGTCAAAAAGGTCGTCGGCCTCGGCTTGGGCGCACTGCTCGCGCTCTCCACCGCCTGTGCGCCGACCCCCACGACGCCCACCGCCGACTCCTCGCCCACCGAGACCCAGGCCGCCCCGCCGGCCGAGACGACCACAGCCACCCCCACGCCCACGGAGACCACCATGGCCCCCGAGGGCGAAGAGTCCGAGGAGCCGTCGGCCACCGAGGCACCCGAAGGCCCGCTCGACGCGGCGGGCGCGATCGCGGCGGCGCTGGCGCACACGCCCGGCGCGGTCGTCGAGGTCGACGCCGAGCGCAGCATCTGGGAGGTGACCGTCCTGCGCGAGGACGGCACCGGGGTCGAGCTCTACATCGACGCGACCAGCGGCGAGGTCACCCGCGAGCGCGATCAGCGGCTCTCTCCCACCCAGCGCACCGCCCCGACGGTCACGGCGGCCGAGGCCATCGACATCGCCCTCGGCGCGGTTCCGGGCACGATCATCGAGCTGGACCTCGGATTGGAGCGCACCACCGTCGTCTGGGAGGTCCTGGTGCGGGCGGACGCGGGCGGCCGGATGGAGGTCTACGTCGACGCCGCCACGGGCTCCGTCGTCAAGACCGAGCGCGCCGACTGAGAAGGCCCGGCGGGCCCCTACACTGGCCTCCACCGCCCACTTGGAGGGAAAGAGAATGCCGGAGCCCACCGTCGACGCCGTGCTCGCCGAGCTGGCGGCCCTCGAGGACCCGAAGATCCGCGCCGTCAACGAGCGGCACGGCGACGACCACGGGGTCAACCTCACCAAGCTGCGCGCCGTCGCCAAGGAGCTGAAGAAGAACCAGGAGCTGGCGGGCGAACTCTGGGCGACCGGCGACTCCGCCGCGCGCCTGGTGGCCCTGCTCATCTGCCGCCCGCGGGAGTTCAGCGAGGACGAGCTCGACGCGATGCTGCGCGACGCGCGCATCCCCAAGGTGCATGACTGGCTGGTGGGCTACGTCGTCTCGAAGGGACCGCACGCCGAGGCGCTGCGCCGGCGCTGGATCGACGACCCCGACCCGGTGGTGGCCAGCGCCGGGTGGGCGCTCACGTCGGAGCGCGTCGCGAAGAAGCCCGAGGGTCTCGACCAGGCGGCGCTGCTGGACGCCATCGAGGCCGAGATGAAGGACGCGCACGACCGGCTGCAGTGGGCGATGAACTGGACGCTCACCCGGATCGGCGTCGATACGCCCGAGTTGCGGGAGCGCGCCTTGGGGATCGGCGAGCGACTGGAGGTCCTCAAGGACTACCCGACGCCGCCCAACTGCACCTCGCCCTAAGCGCCTCTCGCGATCGCCGAACTGGTCCGCCGCAAGGACGAATAGCCGGGTCCGCCCCGTCGCGACGAGGAGCCCGCCGATCCCAGGTCGTGGATCGGCGGGCTCCTCGCTGTTCTGGCCTGCGGGGCCGCCCGACTGCGGCAGATAGCCGGAGCCCGGGTGCGGACTCGGACGAGTTGCAGCTTGGCCTTCAGGATTGTTGTTGTACTGTGGTTCCCCAGCGCCGACGTGTGCGATAATCGCACGCATGGAGTGGAGCGAGGTTTCTTCCCGAATCGCCGAAGCCCGCATGCAGCGTGGCCTCACACAGACTCAACTGTCCCAGGCCGTGGGCATCGAGCGAAGTGCGCTGACGAAGATCGAGGCCGGTCAGCGGAAGGTCAGCGCGCTCGAGCTTGCCGCGATCGCAGCGGAGCTTGGCCGACGCCTCGAATGGTTCGTGCTGCCGCGCCCGGCGAGCGTGGTACAGCATCGCGGCGCGACCACCCCGGAATGGATGAGTTCCGACATCGATGTGGCGCTGGAGCAAGCCCTGGCCGACACTGGGCTGCTCGTCGAACTCGGTCACCTGTCCCCGCCTGGCAGGCCGACGCCCCTTGCCCGCCCGGAAAGCATGCGGGAGGCCGAAGCACTCGGCTGCACGGCCCGCACATTGTGCGGGCTGGATACCGACTCGCCCGTTGTGGATCTGGTCGGCGCCGCGTTCACAGCAGGACTTGTCGCCTTTGCCGAGCCGATCGAAGGCGGAGCGGACGCGGCCACTGCCGGCAACGGCACCTGGGGAGTCGCATTGATCAACAGCACCAATCAGGTGGGACGCCGCCGGCTGGCCTTGACACACGAACTTGGTCACCACCTGCTCGACGACGGCTTCGTCGAGGACTATCGGATTGACGCCCCCGGGCAAAGCCAGCATGAAGCCCGAATTGACCGTATGGCGCGAGCGTTCCTGCTCCCCGAAGCGCCGATACGCCAGCGCTGGACCGAGAGTGCATCCCATGGCATCCGCCACGTCTCGGTGCTGCTCGCCTCAATCTTCCGAGTGGACATGTCCACCCTGGCCCGGCGACTCCACACCGACCTCGGCCTGATCGCTGCCGACGCCGCCGACCAGATTCGCAGGATCCATACCAATCAGGCCGACATCGTGGAGAACGACCTGTACGTGCCCCACGATCTTGAGGATGTTTCGCTGCACCCGGAATACGCCAAGGCCGCACTGCGCGCGTACCGCGCCGATGACCTGTCAAAGAGCCGAACAATGTCGCTGCTGCGCAACACCTTCGGCCCCGACGACCTGCCCACCCAGCCCACGCTCGATGAGGGGGCACTGTGGTCGCTGACCCAATGAGCCCACGGTGGGTCGTCGACACCGGCCCCCTCAGCCACTTCGCGCGCGCCGGCTGGCTGGGTGTGCTGAGGTTCCTCTCTCCCGGCAACACCGTCGTGATCCCCGACACCGTCGAGCAGGAGATCAGGAACGCACCCACCGCTCACGCCTGGTTGCCACAGATCCTCTCCAACCCCTGGATCGTCGTGGAGCCCCTGAGCACCGACGCCGAGCTGGTCGCCTACAGCCGCTACGCCCGACAACTGGTTGGCGACGACGGACGCAACACCGGCGAGTGCGGCGTGCTCGCTCTCGCTGAGGTCCACGGCTACATTGCCCTCCTCGATGATCATGCCGGCGTCAAAGCCGGCATGGCGGCAGGAGTGACCGTCCGACGGACGCTCGGCTTGCTCTGTGACGCGATCCAGCAGGGTCAGCTCACCATCGACATGGTCTCCGGCCTGGCGGACTCGCTGCTTGAGAGCGGTTACCGGCTCCCGATGCCGCCCGGCGGGTTCGCACGATGGGCGATCGAATCCGGCCGCATCAGCGAGTCCCACCAGTCACGCCGCAACTACCCGACCACAGCAGACGAAACCCACAGCGTGCGTTGAGGCCTCCAACAAGGTCTGGGAACAACCGAAGCCCCTGGCGTCCCACTTGTTGTCCAGGACAACCGCAGGACAACGGAGAGGCATATCCAGACGTGTTCTGACGCCACCTGATGTGGCAGGGAATAAGTAAAACCCCCAGTCAACGGGCATTTGCCCTCGTCAACTGGGGGTTCCAGGTTGTGCGCGCGAGAGGAGTTGAACCTCCACGCCCTTGCGGGCACCGGCACCTGAAGCCGGCGCGTCTGCCATTCCGCCACGCGCGCATCGGACCGTTTCCGACCCGGCGATAAACATAGCAAGCAGTCGACCGGCATCGCAAACCGAGCCCCTACGCGGCCCCCCTCGCCGCCTCGACGAAGGCCCGGATCTTGGCATGGTCCTTGACGCCGGGCGCGGACTCGACCCCACTGGATACGTCCACCCCCCACGGCCGCGCCGCGCGGATGGCGTCGGCGACGTTGTCCGGGGCCAGCCCGCCGGCGAGGATCCACTCGCCCTCGGGATGCTGCCCAGCAAGCGCGCTCAGGTCCCACCTCGCGCCCGAGCCGGGCAGCGGGGCATCGAGCAGCAACCGGGATTCGCCGTAGGCGCCGACGGTGAGGTCCGGATCGTGGGCGAGCGACGTGGCGCGCCAGAGCGCTCCGCCGAACAGTTCAGCGGCAACCCGGAAGTCCTCCGGCGTGTAGCGACCGTGCAACTGCACCACGTCGACGCCGATCCGCCTCCCCACGACGGCGGCTTCCGCGGCGGACATGTCGTTGACGACGAGCACCGTCTCCACGCGACCGCCGGCCAACGTCTGCACCGCAGCCACGATCTCCGCCGCCTTGGCCTCGGGCAGCCGGCGGGGGCTGGTCCGGTTCATCACCACGCCGATCGCGTCGGCACCGGCCTCCACCGCCACCCTGGCCGAGTCCACCGTGTCCAGACCGCACACCTTCACAAACACACCCCCATCCTATGGGCGTCGGGATCGGGCGTCTGTTGACGGAAAAGTGCAGCCGGAGGGAAATGTGAGCGCGCATAATGCGAGAACCCGGTTGTGACCGCACTTATCCGTCGGGGGGCTCGGCTCCGTCGGAGGGCTCGGCTCCGTCGGAGGGCTCGGCGGACGACGAGGGGCCTATCCGTCGAACGGCGGGTGTCCCGACCGGGAGGCGGGCCGGTTGGGTAGGTTCGACCCATGAGCCTACGCATCGCCTTCATCTGCCTGCACACGTCGCCGTTGGAACGGGCCGGCACCGCCGATGCGGGGGGCATGAATGTGATGATCCGGGCCCTCGCCCGGGCGCTGACCGACGCCGGGCACGCCGTCGAGTTCTTCTCGCGGCGATCCGGCGCGGGGCAGCCGGCGAGGGAGATCTTCGACGGCACGCTGGTGCTCCACCGCATCGACGCCGGGCCGGCCACGCCGCTGCCCAAGAGCGAGATCGACCAGTACATCGACGAGTTCCGCGCCAACCTCGGCAGCCTGGAGGGCTTCGACGTGGTGCATTCGCATCACTGGATGTCCGGGGTCGCGGCCCTGCCGCTGGCCCACCGGGCCGGGGCGCCTCACGTGATGACCTTCCACTCCATCGCCGCCCACCCCGACTCCCCGCTGCATGAGGGCGAGCCCCCTGAGTCCCCCGCCCGGGTTCCGGGCGAGGTGCTCTGCGCCCAGGAGTCCGACCTCGTCGTGGCCGTGTCCAAGTACGAGGCCGCGGTGGCGATCGGACGCTGCACGGCCGACCCGGAGAAGGTCACGGTCGTGCGTCCCGGGGTCGACATCGAGTTGTTCCATCCCCTCCGTGCGGGCGAGAGAAGCACTGTCCCGGCGCCGGGCGTCCGCCCCGGCTACGTCCTCTTCGCGGCCAGGCTCCAGCCGCTGAAGGCCCCGGACCTCGCCATCCGCGCCCTCGCGGAGGTGCCCGACGACCTGCGTCCGGACCTGGTGATCGCGGGCGAGACCTCGCCCGACTTCGCGAGCTACGGCGACGAGCTGCACCGCCTCGTCGAGGAGCTCGGGCTCCGGGAGCGGGTCCACTTCCTCCCCGGGATGGACCGGCCGGCCCTCGCCGAGACCATCCGGCACGCCGCCGTGATGCTGGTGCCGTCGTACTCGGAGACCTTCGGGCTGATCGCGCTGGAAGCCTCGGCCTCCGGGGTGCCGGTGCTCGCCGCGGCGGCGGGCGGGCTCACCGAGGCCATCTGCAACACCCACACCGGGCTGCTGATCCCGTCGCACGACGCCGCAACCTGGGGCCAGGAGCTCACGGCGCTGCTGCGAGACGACGACCGGCGCGCCTTCATGGCCCGCACCGGACGCCAGCGCGCCGAGGACATGACCTGGGCCAAGGTGGCCGAACGGCTCACCGTCGCCTACCGGCGCGCCATCGATGCCCGTCTCACGCACCGGGTCAGCCTGATCCACGCCCACCCCGACGACGAGACCCTCGCCTCGGGCGCGCTGATCGCCCATCTCGTCGACGCGGGCATCCACGTCTCGGTGCTCACCGCGACGCGCGGGGAGCAGGGCGAGGTGGTCCCCGGCCCGCTGTCCGCCCTGCTGGGCACCCCGGAGCTGGAGGATCGACGCGAGGCCGAGCTGGCCGGCGCGCTCGCCGTGCTCGGCGTCGAGCGGCACGCCTACCTAGGCACCCCGACCGCGCGCGCGGTCGGGGCGGAGCCCCACCGGTATCGCGACTCGGGCATGCGGTGGATCCGCGAGGGCCTGGCCGGGCCGGCCGACGAATCGGATCCGCGCTCGCTGTGCGCCGCGTCCTTCGACGAGGTGGTGGCGGACGTGAAGGCCTTCCTGGTCGCCGACAGGGCGGAGCTCGCCATCAGCTACGCCGACGACGGCGGCTACGGCCACCCTGACCACGTCCGCATCCACCACGCGACGAAGACCGCCGCCGAGCAGTTGGGCATCCCGTTCGCGGAGCTCACCCCTGCACCCGGCGAGGGGGTGCGGTGGTTCGCGCTGGACGCCCTGCTGCCCCGGGTCGTCGAGGCCCTGGGTCACCATCGCACCCAACTCACCGTGCATGGCGACTCGCTGACCCACTCCGGCGGCCAGACCGAGAAGATCCTCACCTCCGTCGGCCTCCGCGGCACCGGCTTCGTCCTGCCCTAGGGCGCAACGCCTGGCTTACGGCGCAACGCCTGTCCTATGGCGTAGACGCCTGGCTTATGGCAATCCGCCAGCCGTCTACGGCTGGCGGATTGCAGAAGCGCAGGCGTCTGTGCCACAACGCAGGCGTTTGGCCATAACGCAGGCGTTCGGTCGGCCCCGACGGGGTCAGTGGGCGATCGACTCGCCGGCTCCGGCGCCGGTCAGCGAACGCACCTCCATCTCGACGGCCAGTTCCTCGTTGCCCCGCACCGGCGAGGTGATCGTCCCGAGCCAGCCGGCCAGGAAGGCCAGCGGCACCGAGACCAGGGCCGGGTTGGTGAGCGGGAACCACGCGAAGTCGACGCCTTCGCCGAGCATCGCGGTCGCGGAGCCCGAGATCGACGGCGAGAACACGATCAGCACGATCGAGCTGATCAGGCCGGCGTAGATCGACCACACCGAGCCCCGGGTGTTGAACCGCTTCCAGTACATCGTGTAGAGGATCGACGGCAGGTTGGCCGACGCGGCCACCGCGAACGCCAGCGAGATCAGGAACGCGATGTTCTGGCCGTTGGCCAGGATGCCGCCAAGGATCGCCAGGACGCCGATGATCACCGACGTGATCCGCGCCACCTTGACCTCCTTCTCGGGTGAGGCCTTGCCGTCCTTGATGATCGAGTTGTAGACGTCGTGGGCGAAGGACGCGGAGGCGGTGATCGTCAGGCCGGCCACCACCGCGAGGATCGTCGCGAAGGCGATGCCCGAGATGATGCCCATGAAGACCTCGCCGCCCAGATGCAGCGCGAGCAGCGGGGCCGCCGCGTTCGCCTTGCCCGGTGCCTCAAGGATGGCCTGCTGACCGACGAGGTAGGCCGCGCCCATGCCCATGATCAGGGTCATGAGGAAGAAGATGCCGACCAGGACGATCGCCCACACGGCGGAGCGGCGGGCCTCCTTCGCCGTCGGCACCGTGTAGAAGCGCATCAGGACGTGCGGCAGGCCCGAGGGCCCGGCGACCAGCGCGATGGACAGCGACAGGAACGACAGCTTGGTGAACGTCGTGGCCCCGTACTGCTGCATCGGCATCAGCACGTCGACACCGTTGCCGGTGGCCGGATCGAGCGCCGCCTGCTGCGCCGACGTGAACAGCGCCGACACGTTGAAGCCGCTCTGGTACAGCACCAGGACGGTGATGATCGCCGAACCGGAAACGAGCAGCACGGCCTTGATCATCTGCACCCAGGTGGTGCCCTTCATGCCGCCGATCAGCACGTAGACCACCATCAGGGCACCGACGAGCGCGATCACCAGCGACTGCATCGACTTGTCGGAGACGCCCAGCAGCAGGGCGACGAGGCCGCCGGCGCCGGCCATCTGCGCGAGCAGGTAGACGAAGGAGATGACCAGGGTCGACGTTGCAGCGGCGGTACGCACGGGCTTCTGGTTCATCCGGAAGCTGAGCACGTCGGCCATGGTGTACTTGCCGGTGTTGCGCAGCGGCTCGGCCACCAGGTAGAGGGCCAGGATCCAGGCGACGAAGAAGCCGATGGAGTAGAGGAAGCCGTCGTAGCCGTAGAGCGCGATGGCCCCGGTGACGCCGAGGAAGGCGGCGGCGGACAGGTAGTCGCCGGTGATCGCCAGGCCGTTCTGGCGTCCCGAGAACTGGGCGCCGCCGGTGTAGAAGTCCGAGGCCTTCTGCTTCTGCCGCGTGACCACGATGACGATGGCCATCGTCGCCACGACGAACAGCGCGAACACGGCGATGTTGATCGCCGGGTTGCCGTAGCTGGTTTCCAACAGGCTCATCTCAGATTCCTTCCAGCTTGCTCTTGAGCTTCGTCGACAGCGGGTCCATGCGCTTGGTGGCGAAGTTCACGTAGACCGCGGTCCAGATCCAGGTGATGGCGAACTGGAGCAGGCCCAGCAGGATGCCGACGGTGATCGAGCCGAACACCGGGCGGCCCATGAACTCCGGGACGAAGATCGACAGCACGACGAAGACGAAATAGGCCACCAGGCCGGCTATGGTCATGGGAAAGGCGAAGGACCGGAAGGTGCTGCGAAGATTCGCGAAGTCCTCCGTCTCGGCCACCTCGAGGAACTCGCTCGTGGTGGGCTCCCGCCGCTCGGCGTGGGTGTGGCTGAGTTCGGGCAGGGGCCAGTGGTCCTCCGGAAGGCGGAACTCGGTGTCTTCCTGCCCGGAACCCCGCGTCGGATTCACAGGTGATTGATGCGTCATCGGTGGCGCTCCTTATGTTCGTGGACCTCCGTTGGCCCAGTCGACACAAGAACTATAAGCAGGAAAACACCGCCCGCGAGGCGGTTTTTCCACTTTTACTACCAGAACCGTTCACCACTAGGGGCGATACCTCCCGGGGCATACAAGATCCGCGGCCGGGGCCGGCGACGAGCGCCCGGCCGAACGACGATAGCCTGGGCTCATGCGCCTGATCCTCATCCGCCACGGACAGACCGAGAGCAACGTCAACCGCCAGCTCGACACCGCCTACCCCGGCGCACCGCTGAACGAGAACGGCCTGCAGCAGGCCGAATCGCTCGTCGAACGCATCGCCCACGAGGAGATCGAGGCGCTCTACGCGTCGACGCTCACCCGTGCCCAGCAGACCGCCGCCCCGCTGGCCGCCGCCCGCGGCCTGGACCTCAACGTCCTGGAGGGCATCCAGGAGATCGCCGCCGGCATCGAAGAGATGAGCACCGACTGGCGGCCGTACATCGAGATGCTGTTCTCCTGGTCGCCGACGAACCTCGACGTGGGCATGGAGGGCGGCGAGACGGCCCGCCAGTTCATCGACCGCTACACGCGCGCGATCGCCCGGATCGAGTCGGCCGGGCACGACCGAGCGGCACTCGTCAGCCATGGCGCCGCCCTGCGGGTCTGGGCCCTCACCTGCGTGCCGACGATCGACCTGAGCATCGCCCAGCCGCTGGCGAACACGCATTGGATCGTGATGAACGGGTCCCTGGCCGACGGTTGGTCCATCGAGCAATGGGGAGACCACGTCTTCTGACACCGCCCCTTCCGGGACACTCGTTCCCCATGACGCTCGTTGAGGTGCGAAGCGGAGACGCCTCGAAGCGAGCACCCGCAACCATCCGCAGCAACCTAACCCAAGACTGCTGTCCGGCTGCCGGTCGCCCCTTTCGAGACGCTCCTTCGTCGCTCCTCAAGGAGCGCATTATGGTGCTTCGCGCCCCTCCTGATTGTCGAGACGCTCGTTCCTCGCTCCTCAAGGAGCGTCGTGGGGGTGCTAGCGGCGCAGCCAGACGGCGGTCTCACCGGGGAGTTCGCCGGCGAGTGGACCGCTGGACAGCAGCACCTCGCCCTCGGGCAGCGGGACGGGTGCGGTGCCGAAGTTCATCACCGCGCACCAGCCGTCGGGGCGGGCGAAGCCGAGCACGGACTCCGACACCTCGAACCACTCGAGCGTCTCCTCGCACTCCAGCTCGTGGCGCAGCGCCAGGGCGCGGCGGTACAGGTTCAGCGTCGACTCGGGGTCGGCGGACTCCACCTCGACGGCGCAACGGCCGAACCACTCGGGCTGGGGCAGGTGCGAACCGCCCGCGCCGAAGCCGTAGGACGGCCCCTCAGCGGTCCACGGCAGGGGCACGCGGCAGCCGTCGCGGCCGATCTCGGCGCCCTCGCTGCGGAAGAACGACGGGTCCTGCCGCTCGGCGGCCGGGATCTGGCCGACCTCCTGCAGGCCCAGTTCCTCGCCCTGGTACAGGTACGCCGACCCGGGCAGCGCCAGCATGAACAGCGTCGCGGCGCGGGCGCGACGAAGGCCCTTCTCGTCGTCGACATCCCTAGGGTCGCCGCCGTCGAGCAGCCACCCCTTGCCGTCGTTGCCGCCCAGCGTCGCGCCGCCTCCCGGTGCCGCGACGGAGATCCCCTCCCCCGCGAGGCCGTAGCGCGTGGCGTGACGCACGACGTCGTGGTTGGAGAACACCCACGTCGTCGACCCGCCGATCTCCGCGGCGGCCTTCAGGTTGCGGTCGATGATCTCGTGGAAGTGCCCCGCGTCGAAGCGCGCCCGCAGCAGGTCGAAGTTGAACGTCTGGCCGAGGCCCTCGGGCGACGAGTAGCGCGCCTGGCGGTGCGGCGACACCCAGGCCTCCGCGACGGCGGTGCGCGGCGGGTCGTACTCGTTGAAGACGGCGCGCCACTCGGCGTAGACGTCGTGTACCTCGTCGCGATCCCACAGCGGGTGCTGCCCGTCGGCGAACATGTCGGTGCCGTCGAGGATCTTCACGAAGCCGTCGAAGGCCGGGTTCAGGTTCTTCTTCAGCCCGTGCGCGACGTCGACGCGGAACCCGTCGACGCCTCGGTCGCTCCAGAAGCGAAGGGTCTTCAGGAAGTCCTCGTGGACCTCCGGGTTGTCCCAGTTGAAGTCGGGCTGCTCCTTCGCGAACAGATGCAGGTACCACTGGCCGGGCGTGCCGTCGGGCTCGGTGACGCGCTCCCACGCACGGCCGCCGAAGATCGACGGCCAATCGTTCGGGGGCAGCTCGCCGTTCGCGCCCTTGCCGTCGCGGAAGATGTAGCGGTCGCGCTCCGGCGAGCCCTTCCCCGCGGCGAGCGCCGCCCGGAACCACTCGTGGCGGTCCGAGGAGTGGTTAGGAACGATGTCGACGACGACCTTGATGTGCGCCTCGTGCAGCGCGGCGACCATCTCGTCGAAGTCGTCGAGCGTGCCGATCTTGGGGTCGACGTCGCGGTAGTCGTCGACGTCGTAGCCGCCGTCGGCCAGCGCCGACGGGTAGAAGGGGCTGAGCCACACGGCGTCGACGCCGAGTTCCTTGAGGTAGCCCACCCTGGAGGTGATGCCCGAGAGGTCGCCGATACCGTCGCCGTTGGCGTCGGCGAAGCTGCGCGGATAGATCTGGTAGACGACGGCCTGGCGCCACCAATCGGGCGCGGAGAAGACATCGTGGGCAGAGAGCGTCATGGGGCGCCGGTCCTTCCTGGGCGGTTGTGGATGCCGGCAAGAACGCCGGGCGAGAGTGGGGGGGCTACTAGTTTTGACGATTGGATCAACTAGCGCACTCACAGCGTAACAGTCCCAGGGGCGAGGTGATCAATCAGGTGCGGTGGGCCCGGCCACCCTTCACCGTTCGCTCTCCCACCGACTTCGGTGGAAGAGCGAACTCTTAACCCGACCTCGGCGCCGCAACCGAGGAATGAGGGCCGACGCAGCCCGACCTGGCGCGTCGCAGCCCGGAAAAGAGGGGCCGACGGACCCCTACGCCCCCTCGTCGGCCGCGCGACGCGACGTGAGCAGCGGGAGCACGATGCCGAGGGCCGCCGCACGGGCGGCGGACACCGCGCCGAGGGAGACCACGTCGCCGCCGAGACGGGACGCGACGATCTCCGGCGCGGGCAGCTCCCCCTCGCCGCGGACGTACTGCCGGGCGATCTCGATGACCTCGCTCAGCGCGCACGCCACCGCGCCGCACACGACGATCCTCTCGGGATCGTAGAAATGCCCGACGACCCGGCTGATCCGCCCGAGCGTGCGCCCCAGGTCCTCGACCAGCGGCCGGGTCACAGGGTCGGCCAGGCTGGCGTCGGCGAGCAGCACCTCGGCGGTCAGCTCCTCGCCCGCCGGCAGCTGCGACCACGGGTGCTCTGCGGGAATCCGCCCGCTCCCCAGCGCCTCGCGCGCCCACTTCTCCGCCAGGTGCCCCAGGCCCCAGGTGCCGCCGATCTCCGAGATGTAGGCCAGACCCCCCAGTTCGCCGACGGCGCCGCGGGCTCCGCGCACCAGGCGCCCGTCCAGGAACACCCCGGAACCGAGCCGCCGCCCGCCCAGCACGGCGACGAAGTCGTCGCAGCCGCGCGCCTCACCGAGGCTGCTCTCGGCGATCGCCGCCAGCGCCGCGTCGTTCTCGACCCGGACGGCGGGGAATTCCTCGGCGAGGGCGCCCTGAAGCCCCGCGTTCATGTACTGCCAGAACCCCGTCGCGTGCGGTGGCGACTGCCCATCGCCGTCGACGGGGGCGGGGATGCCCACCCCGATCCCGATGACGTCGCCCCGGGTGCGCCCCGCGGAGGCCAGCACCGCGTCGATCGCCCGGAAGGCGGAGGCGCGGCGCTCCTCGGGATCGGCGTCCGGGTAGGGCAGGTCGTCGGTGTTCAGGTATCCGCGCAGTTCGAGGTGCTCCTCCGCGAGGATGTGGCCGGTGAGGTCGGCGGCGATCGCCGTGAAGCGACGGTTGCCGGCATCGATCCCGACGATGACGCCCGCGTCGGCGTCGAGTTCGAAGCGCCGCGCGGGGCGCCCCATCCGGTTCCGCTCCTCGGCGCCGGAGTTGGGCAGCTCGCGGATGAGACCGATGTCGATCAACGCGTCGAGAGCAGATAGCGCTGTCGACCGCGTGAGACCCAGAGCTGCGATAACGTGGTCAGCACGGAAGACCCCTGCATCCCATGCAAACTCCAAGACATCCGCAGTGCTCGCGCGATGTCGCGCGTGGTGCTCGTAACCCATGTTCGCGCACCCCCTTGACCCGATAGCCGACTGTACGGCATCATAGCCGAACCGGGATTTCTCCGGCCGCTCAATTTAGTGAGCATATTTATCAACGAAGGGACAATGGTGTCTGTCAATGCAAAGAAGGTGGCTCGCTTCGCGGCGGCTTCCGTTGCGCTGACTCTCGTCAGCGTGGGCCTTGCAGGATGTACTGCAGGCGACGGACGTGAGGCCATCCGCTTCACGTTCAGCAAGCGCGAGGCGATCGAGTTCATGACCGACGTGGTCGCGCAGTACAACGCCTCGCAGGACAAGGTGCGGGTCGAGATCGACACCTCGGGTGTCGACGTCGTCTCCGCCAGCTTCGTGCGCGGCAACCCGCCGGACCTGATGCTGGCGAACTACAACATGGAGGTCGCCCGCTTCGTCGAGCGCTGCACGCTGAGCGACCTCGGCGATACGGTCGCCGCGTCGCAGATGAAGGAGTCCTACCAGCCGCTCCTCGACCAGTACGGCGTCTGCGAGGGCCGTCAGAGCGCCCTGCCCTACTCGGTCATGGCCGCCTCGGTGATCTACAACAAGGAGATGTTCGAGGCCAACGGCCTCGAGGTCCCCAAGACCTGGGACGAGCTGCTGGCCGTCTGCGACGCGCTGCAGGCCGCCGGGATCACGCCGTTCTACGCCACCCTGAAGGACGACTGGACCGTGGGCCAGGGCTGGTTCGACTACTCCGCCGGCGGCGCGATGGACGTGCTCGACTTCTTCGAGCGGCTCAACACCCTGGGCGCCGACGTCGGCCCCGACTCGGAGACCTCGTTCCAGAGGGACTTCGCGGATCCGATGGACAAGATGCAGCACCTGCTGGGTTCCTACATCAACGAGGACGCCGCCAGCCGCGGCTACAACGACGGCAACCTGGCCTTCGCCCAAGGCAAGGCCGCCATGTACCTGCAGGGACCGTGGGCGTTCAGCGAGATCGCGAAGACCTCGCCCGACCTCGAGCTGGGCACCTTCCCGCTGCCGATGACCGACAGCGACGCCGACCTCAAGGTGCGCGTCAACCTCGACCTCGCGGCGATGATCCCGGAGGGGTCGAACCACAAGGAGGCCGCGCGTGACTTCCTGGAGTACCTGTTCCTGCCCGAGAACATCGAGGCGTACAACGCCTCGCAGCTCGGGTTCACCCCCACCACGACCGCACCGGCCCCCGACGACCCCCGGATCGAGGGGATGACCGAGTTCATCGACGACGGCCGGATCTACCAAGGCCCGTCGGTGCTCGTCCCCAAGACGATCCCGGTGTTCAACTACGCCCAGGCCATCGCGCTGGGCGGCGACGCGGCGCGCTATCTCGCGATCATCGACGCCGACTGGGCTCGCCTCGCGTTCCGCGCACCGGTGAGGAAGGAGTCCTGACATGAGCACGACAACCACTGAGGTCGTCGGCGGCCAGACCGTCCGGCGCAAGGTTCGCCGGGTCGAGCCGATCTACTACCTGTTCCTGCTGCCGAGCCTGATCCTGTTCACGCTCGCCATCACGATCCCGGGCGCCATCGGCATCTTCTTCAGCTTCACCGACTCGATCGGCATCGGCGACTGGAACTTCCACGGGCTGACCAACTACATCGCCGTTTTCAGCGATCCGGCCATCCTGCAGAGCTACCTGTTCACCTTCGGCTTCTCGATCGCCACGGTCATCGTGGTGAACGTGATCGCGTTCCTGCTGGCCGTGGGGCTGACCTCCCGCGTCCGGTTCAAGACCGGCCTGCGGACGATCTTCGTGATCCCGATGGTGATCTCGGGCATCATCATCGCCTACGTCTTCAACTTCCTGTTCTCGAACTCGCTGCCCGCGCTGGGCACGGCGACCGGGATCGAGGTGCTGCAGACCAGCCTGCTGGCCAACCCCGACCTGGCCTGGACGGCGATCGTCGCGGTGACCGCCTGGCAGGCGATCCCCGGCACCCTGCTGATCTACATCGCCGGCCTGCTCTCGGTGCCCGGTGACGTGTACGAGGCCGCCGACATCGACGGCGCGACGAAGTTCCAGCAGCTCACCCGCATCACCGTGCCGCTGGTGGCCGGCTACGTGGTGATCAACTTCATCCTGGGCTTCAAGGGCTTCCTGAATGCCTACGACATCATCGTCGGCCTCACCAACGGCGGCCCGGGTACCGCCACCCGAAGCGTCGCGATGACGATCATCGCCGGCTTCAACGGCGGCGACTACGCCTACCAGATGGCCAACGCGACGATCTTCTTCATCGTGGCCATCCTCATCTCCATCCTCCAGCTGTCGCTGACGCGTGGAAGGAACGCATTCTGATGTCGACGCAGACACTTCCCACCACCGGTGCGGCGGGCAACGGCCGCAAGCCCAAGGTCAAGATGGAGCGGGTCAACTGGTCCGGCACCATCATCCTGATCCTCTGCGCGGTCACGGTGCTGCTCCCGCTGTACGTGACCATCTCGATGGCGTTCAAGACGACGTCGCAGGCCGTCGACGGCAACGCGTTCTCGTTCCCGTCGCCGATCTCCATCGACGGCTTCGTCGAGGCCTGGAACCTCACCAAGTTCCCGGTGGGCGCGGGCATCTCGCTGTTCGTCACCGCGGGCACCGTGGTGCTGACGATCTTCCTGGCCGCGTTCGCCTCCTACGCGATCGTGCGCAACTGGGATCGCCGGCTGTTCCGCTGGTCGTTCTTCTACCTGCTGGCTGCGATGTTCATCCCGTTCCCCGTGGTCGCGCTGCCGCAGATCCAGCTGACGGGCCGGTTCGGGCTGGACAACCCCTTCGGCGTCGTCATCCTGGCGACGATGTTCCAGCTCAGCTTCAGCGTGCTGCTGTTCACGGCGTTCCTGCGCTCGATCCCGATCGAATTGGAGGAGTCGGCCCGCATGGACGGGGCGACCACCTGGCAGACCTTCTGGAAGCTGATCTTCCCGCTGCTCGCCCCGATGAGCGCCACGGTGGGCATCTTCGCCTTCCTCTACGCGTGGAACGACTTCATGATGCCGTCGCTGATCATCTCGGATCCGGCTCTGCAGACCCTCCCGGTGCGGCAGAACCTGTTCCAGACCCAGTTCAGCAACAACTACAACGTGAGCTTCGCGTCGTACCTGATGGCGATGGCGCCGGCCATCGTCGCCTACCTCTTCACTCAGCGATGGGTGATGGAGGGCGTGACCCAGGGCGCCGTCAAGGGCTGACGCCCCACAACAACCGAAGGAAATCATGACCGCAGACCGCACCCAGACGACGACTCATCGACCCGACGGCTGGTGGCGGTCTGCGGTCGTGTACCAGATCTACCCGCGCTCGTTCCAGGACTCGAACGGCGACGGGATCGGCGACATCCCCGGCATCACGTCGCGGCTGGACTACCTGGCCGACCTCGGCGTCGACGTGCTCTGGCTGTCCCCGGTGTATCGCTCGCCGCAGGTCGACAACGGCTACGACATCTCCGACTACTGCGACATCGACCCGCTGTTCGGGACGCTCAACGACCTCGACGAGCTGATCGCCCAGGCCCACGCGCGGGGCCTGAAGCTCGTGATGGACCTGGTGGTGAACCACACCTCCGACCAGCACGCCTGGTTCCAGGAGTCCCGCGACCCCGCCTCGCCGAAGCGGGACTGGTACTACTGGCGGCCCGCCCGCCCCGGCCGCGAGCCCGGCACTCCCGGGGCCGAGCCCGACGACAAGCCGGCCGCGTTCGCACCGTCGGCCTGGAGCTTCGACCCGCTCAGCGGCGAGTACTACCTCGGCATCTTCAGCCCCGGCCAGCCCGACCTGAACTGGGAGAACCCCGAGGTCCGGCAGGCCGTCTACGAGATGATGCGCTGGTGGGTGGACCGCGGCGTCGACGGGTTCCGGATGGACGTGATCAACCTGATCTCCAAGCCCGCCGAACTCATCTCGGGCGAGGTCATCGATCCCAACTCGGCCAGCTTCGGGGAGATCGCCAACGGTCCCCGGCTGGACGAGTTCCTAGCCGAGATGAACCGCGAGGTCGGCCTCGACGAGCGCAACCTGATCACCGTCGGCGAGACCCCCGGCGCGACGATCGAGGTCGCGCAGCGGATCACCGACCCCGCGCGGCACGAACTGAACATGGTGTTCACCTTCGAGCACATGGGCGTGGACCAGGTCCCCGGCGCCGGGAAGTGGGACCTCGCTCCCCTGGCCCTGCCGGCGCTGAAGAAGAACCTCGCCGCCTGGCAGTACGGGCTGGCCGAGGCCGGGTGGAACTCGCTCTACTGGGACAACCACGATCAGCCGCGCGCGGTGTCCCGGTTCGGCGACGACTCCCCCGAGCACCGCGTCAACTCGGCCAAGACGCTGGCCACCGTGCTGCACCTCCACAAGGGCACGCCGTACATCTACCAGGGCGAGGAGTTCGGCATGACCAACTCGACGTTCACGGAGATCGGCCAGTACCAAGACGTCGAGACCCTGAACTACCACCGACTCGCCACCGCGCGCGGCATCCCCGAGGCCGACATCCTGCGCTCGCTCGCGGCGAAGAGCCGCGACCACGCCCGCACGCCTATGCACTGGGATGACGCCGAACACGCGGGATTCACAGCCGGGGTGCCCTGGTTCGCGGCGAACCCGAACTACGTCGAGATCAACGCCCGAACCGCCGTCGCAGACCCGGAATCCGTGTTCGCGCACTTCCAGAAGCTGATCCGGCTGCGCCACGCCGACGAGACGGTCCAGGAGGGCCGGTTCGCCCTGCTGCTCCCCGATCACGACCGGATCTGGGCGTTCACCCGCACGCTGGAGGAACCGGTCCTTGAGGAGCGAGCGCAGCGAGCGTCTCGAAAGGTGCTGGTGCTGGCGAACTGCTCCTCGACGCCCGCGGAGCTGCCCGGCGCCGGCCTCCCGGACCTCGCCGGGGCGGAACTGGTCCTCGGCACTCACGCCGAGCCCGATCCGTCGGTCCTCGCGCCCTGGGAGTCCCGGATCCTCCGCCTCGCCTGACCATCCGTTCGACACAGATCTCTCTATACGGCCAGCCAGCCCCCTATACGGCCTGGCCCGCCGTATAGAGAGATTTGTGTCGGAGACTCGACCCAAGGAGCCCTCTTGTTCTCCATGTCCGACGGGCGGCCCGCGCCCGCGCGCACCGATGCGGTGGTCACCGGCGACACGTACCGGTTCACCGTCCTCACCTCGCGCCTGATCCGGATGGAGTGGAACGAGCGCGGGGAGTTCGTCGACCGGCCGACCCAGCTCGTCGTCTCCCGCGACTTCCCCCCGCCCGCCTTCACCGTCGCGGAACTGCCCGACGGCGGGCTGGAGATCCTGACCGACGACCTCCAACTGGTCTACGACGGCAAGGAGTTCAGCGAGGCCGGGCTCACCGTGCGGCTGCTGCGCGGCACCTCCGACGGCCACTACTCGACGTGGCGGCACGGCGTCGCCTACCCGCAGCAGCCACCGTTCCGGGGCAACCTGCTGGGCACGACGCGCACCCTCGACGAGGTCGACGGCGCGACCGAGCTCGACTTCGGCATCCTGTCCACCTACGGCTTCGCCGTCGTCGACGACTCGGGATCGGTGCTGCTGTCCGAGGACGGCTGGATCGCGCCGCGACCGGACGGCGGCCCGCGCGGCCGGCGGGACCTGTACCTGTTCGGGCACGGCCGCGACTTCGCCGCCGCGCTCGCCGACTACCACCGGCTCACCGGTCCGACGCCGCTCGTGCCGCGCTCTGTGCTGGGCAACTGGTGGAGCCGGTACTGGCGCTACAGCGCGGACGAATATCTGGCGCTGATGGACCGCTTCGCCGCCGAGCGGATCCCGCTGTCGGTGTCGGTGATCGACATGGACTGGCACCTCGTCGACGTCGATCCCGACGTCGGCACCGGCTGGACCGGCTACACCTGGAACCGCGAGCTGTTCCCCGACCCGGAGCGGTTCCTGGGTGCGCTGCACGAGCGAGGCCTCGCCGTCACGCTCAACGTGCATCCCGCCGACGGCGTGCGCCGCCACGAGGAGGCCTACCCGCAGGTCGCCGAGGCGATGGGCATCGACCCGGCCAGCGGTCTGCCCGTCGCGTTCGACATCACGTCGCGGGAGTTCGTCGACGCCTACCTGCGCTACCTGCACCACCCGCTGGAGGAGCAGGGGGTCGACTTCTGGTGGATCGACTGGCAGTCGGGCGGCACGACGCGCATCCCCGGCCTCGACCCGTTGTGGATGCTGAACCACCTCCACTACGTCGATTCCGGCCGCGACGGGCGACGCCCCCTCACGTTCTCGCGCTACGCGGGCCTCGGCAGCCACCGCTACCCCGTCGGCTTCTCCGGCGACGCCCTCATCACCTGGGACTCGCTCGACTTCCAGCCCTCCTTCACCGCGACCGCGGCGAACGTCGGCTACACCTGGTGGTCGCACGACATCGGCGGGCACATGTTCGGCGCGAAGGACACCGAGCTCACCGTGCGCTGGTGTCAGTTCGGCGCGCTGTCGCCGGTGAACCGGCTGCACTCGTCGAACAGCCCCTTCACGAACAAGGAGCCCTGGACCTTCGGGCCGCGCGCGTTCGGGATCATCTCGCGCTTCCTGCGGCTGCGGCACCGCCTGATCCCGATGCTGTACACCGCCGCGTGGCGGGCGCACACCGACGCCGTCGCCGTCGTCCGCCCGATGTACCACGACCACCCGCTGGCCAGCGAGGCCTACTCCGTCCCGAACCAGTACCTGCTGGGCGAGCACCTGATCGTCGTCCCGATCACGGCCCCCGAGGACCGCGTCGCCAAGCTGGGCGCGGCGCGCGCGTGGCTGCCGACCGGCGCGTGGTTCGACCTGTTCACCGGCCAGCGCTACGACGGCGGGCGCCACCTGACGCTGCACCGCGACCTGGAACAGGTCCCGGTGCTTGCCAGGGCCGGTTCGGTGCTGCCGCTCGCCGACGCGCTCGCCCCGGTGACCGACGCCCCGTCGCGCCTGACCCTGCGGGTGTTCCCGGGCGACGGGGTCTCGCACCTCAGCGAGGACCACGGCGAGGGCGCTCCTGTTGCGCCGAACGTCATGCGCCTCGTCCAGAGCCTGACCGTCCGCGACGACGGCCTGGCCAACCTTCACCTCGTCATCGAGCCGACCACGGGGCCCGACCCGCTCGCGGAGCGCGAGATCGCGCTGGAGATCGTGGGCGCCGTCGCCGTCGAGAAGGTCTCCGTGGCCCTCCCCACGCGCGTCGGCGTCGCCGGGAAGGGCTCCGACGAGGGCGTCGTCACCGACGAGCTGCTGTCGCCCGCGCTGCGGATCGAACTGGGGCGGGTCTCACCCGACGGCGCCACCGTCGAGCTTTTCGGCCTCTCCCCGGCGACGCCGGACCCCGTTGCGGACGCCTTCACCCTCCTCGACGCCGCCGAGATCGCCTTCACAACCAAGGAGGCCGCCTGGGCCGCCGTCGCACGACTGAACGGCCTCGCCCTGGCTCAAGAACTGGCGACGATCGACCTGCCGCCCAGCCTCCGCGACGCCCTCCTGGAGCGCGCCTCCGCCGGGCTCCCCTGGTAGTCGGTCCTCGGGTGTCAGATTTTCCACCGTCCATGGTGGAAAATCTGACACCGGAGGAGGAAACACCGACATTGACTAATCTAGTTGGTCCACCTAGTCTGGATGGATGACGACGGTGAAGGTACACGAGGCAAAGACGCGACTGTCCGCGCTGCTGGCCGAGGTCGAGGCAGGCGCGGACATCGTGATCGCGCGCGGCGACGTGCCGGTGGCACGCCTGGTCCCGATCAAGAAGCAGGGTGACCGCCAGATGGGATTTGTGACCTACCGCCTGCCCGCGTCGTTCTTCGAGCCGCTCCCCGAAGAGGAGCTCGCGGCGTGGGAGGCGTGACCGGGAGCGGGCACCTCCTCGACACGCAAGCCCTGATCTGGCTGCTCTCCGAGCCCGACCGGCTGTCGGCGGCAGCAATGAAGATCACGCGCGACCCCTCGAACCTGCTGTACGTCTCCGCCGCCTCCGCGTGGGAGATCGCGACGAAGCACCGGCTGGGCAAGCTCCCCCAGGCCGATGCGATCATCGGCGGGTACGACCGCCACCTCCGCCGCGCCGACATCGAAACCATCGAGATCTCCAACGAGCACGCCCTCCTCAGCGGACAACTGGACTGGGCCCACCGTGACCCGTTCGACCGGATGATCGTCGCCACCGCCATGATCGAGGGCCTCCCCCTGATCAGCGCCGACCACGAGTTCAGGAACTTGAACGGCATCACCCTCATCTGGTGATGGCGCGCCTCGCGCAAAGCGCGCCTTCGGGTCGGTCACAACAGGCAGTTCACCTGGGCGCATGGCTCCCTAGGAGCCCGCTGCGAGGCGCTCGAGCAGCGGGCGGGCGCGATACGGCATGACCGGGTTCACCGAGATCATCGTGTTGGTGCGCTGGATGCCGTCGATCTCCAGGATCCGGTTGGTGATCCGGTGCAGATCCAGCGTGTCCCTCGCGACGACGCGGGTCAGCAGGTCGGCGTCGCCGGTGGTGAAATGCACCTCCATCACCTCGGGGATCGCGTACAGCTCGGCCGCGGCCTCGGGTCCGTCCCGCTGGCTGAGGGCGAGGGCGACGAAGGCCACCAGCGGGTAGCCCAGCGACGTGGGCGTCACCCGGTGACTGAACCCCTCGAGCACCCGGTCGCGGTCGAGCCGCTGCAGCCTGGCATGCACCGTGTTGCGGGAGATGCCGAGCGTCTTGGCGATCTGCAGGATCGACGCGTGGGGATCGTCGTCGAGGGCCAGCAGGATTCGCGCGTCCAGGACGTCGATGGGCCGGGAGCTTGTCATTTCTTCGCTGTTCACGAGATTCATTGTGCATCCATCCCAGGGAACTCGTCATCAGTTGCGCGCGGCTCTCACACTTCCAAGAATCGATACGTGCTCAAGATCTCGCTCAGGAATACCGCGCCACCCGCGTCGGGAGATGGCGCCCCTGCCCCGCATTCGCTTGTCGAGGACGCCGCCGCGATCGTCACCGCGGCGACGATCATCTCGCTCGGGCTGTTCCTGCTGAAGTCCTCTGGCGCGGCCTCCGGAGGCACGGAGGGCGTGGCTCTCCTGCTCAGCCACACGCTGGGCGTCGACCTGGGGCTCGCCATCTTCCTGCTCGCGATCCCCTTCTACGGGCTGGCGCTGTGGCAGAAGGGCTGGCGCTTCACGCTGCGCAGCGCGGTCGCGGTGACCCTGATCTCTGGCCTGTCTTTCCTCACCCCGCTCGCGCTGGGCCGGCTCGACGTCCAGCCGGTCTACGGCGCCCTGGTGGGCAACGCGCTGCTGGGGATGGGTTTCCTGATCCTGTTCCGGCACGGCGCCAGTCCGGCCGGGTTCAGCATCGTCTCGCTGATCGCCCAGGATAAGCTGGGCTGGCGCGCCGGGAAGGTGCAGCTCGCCTTCGACGTCGCGATCGTCGCCAGCGCGCTGGCCTTCGCCCCGCCATCGACGGTGCTGGTCTCGGCCTGCGGCGTGGCGGTGCTCAGCCTGATCCTGATTCTCAACCACCGCCCGGGCCGCTATCGAGGCATCTGAGCCGGACCCCGAACATAAATCTCGCTCTACGCCGAGGCCCTCCTATATAGGAGGGCCTCGGCGTAGAGCGAGATTT
>DAOLFC010000043.1:0-26406 GCA_035326505.1 Arachnia sp. | reverse complement strand
TGGCTGGAAGAATTCTTGGCATGACCCCGGAAGAGTTCCAGCACCACACCCAGCAGACGATCGCTGCCGGGTGGGACTGCCTGCACGCTCTTTCCCCGGACCAAACGGCAGAGGCGGTGGCGTTGTTCGAGGCGATCACTAGCGCGGAGGCTCAACTCGCTGGGCTACGCCTGAGCCTGTTGCACGAGGCCCGCCACCTCGACAGTCCGGTCGTGCTCGATGCGGTGCGCACCTGCACCCGGACCAACCAGGCCTACGCCACCGCCAGCATCAAGCTCTCCACCGAACTCGCGGATCGGTTCCCGATCATCAACAGCGCGTTGTGCGACGGCTACATCTCCCTGGAGCAAGCCCACGCCATCTGCGACGGGTTGAAGAAACTCCCCGCCCACTACAGCAAGACGGATCTGGAAACCTGCCAGACCCAATGCCTCCAATACGTCCACGAGCTGGGGCCCAAAGAACTCCGCCAACTCGCTGCCCGAATGGCGGAACTCATCGACCCGGAAGGCGCCGAGCGTGACGAAGCCAAAAGGCTCGAAAACGAGGAGAAGAAAGCCCATGCGGGCAGGTTCCTGCGGATGCGCCCCGACTTCCACGGATCCCTCACTATCACCGGGAAACTCCCTATCGCGGACGGCTCCTTGCTGGCTGCGCAGATCGACGCACTCATGCCATCCCTCAACTCCTACCGCGAAACCGGCGGAGACACCGACCCCGGACATGCGACGAGCCGACGCACTTGTGCGGCTGGCCCAGATCGCCGCCAACAGCCGTGATCTGCCCGCCCAGGGCGGTGACCGACCCCAAGTACAAGTCACGATGAGCTTCGACGATCTTCAGCGCTGTCTCGGGCGGGCGGAGGTGTTGAACAACGGACAACCCCTCTCACCCGGCGCGGCGCGTCGCTTGTGTTGCGATGCTGACCTGATCCCCGTGGTCCTGGGTGGTGACTCCGAACCATTGGATGTCGGTAGGACCAGGCGGTTGTTCACGAAATCTCAGCGGCAACTCTTGACCTTGCGGGATCAGGGGTGTGCGTTCCCGTCGTGTGACGCGTCCCCGGCTGCTTGTCAGGGGCATCACATCGTCCCCTGGGTCGATGGTGGGAACACTGATCTCGACCGCGCGGTACTGGTGTGTCCGTATCACCATCGGGTGGTGGAACCCGATGGTGGTTTGTCTCCGGAGCAGCAGTGGGAGGTGCATCTTGATCCGGTCACGATGCTGCCCTGGTTCACCCCACCGGCACATGTTGATCCCTATCGTCGGCCGCGGCAGCATCGTCGTTACCGACTCCGACAGATCGACCTCGCCGCCGAGGCCGGGGAACCACTTGATCCTGCCGGCACTGTCCCGCGCGCTCGATACCTCGCCCCCGATGCTGGGGCACCACTGTGTCCTGAGCCGGAGGGGACACCGCTCCCAGTGTCGGAACCAGCAGCAGCGGGGGTGGGGTTGCCATCATGGCAACTCCCGCCAATCGACGACCCGCCGTGGCGGGCCCACCGCTCACCAGACCCCGACCCGCGGGAAGGTATCTGGCGTGCCATCGAACAAGCCCGCATAGCCCGCGACGCGAAACCCACTGTCCCGAATCCCTGGCACCCTGACGACACCAGATGACCCGACATCTGAGGAACCTGTGCCCGAGAACCCTGTCCTGCAGGTCTCGCATCGACCACCGGGAGAGCTGAACGAGAAATCCGCCGCCGTGAACCCTTGGGTGCGGGCCGCCTCAGTGTCCGCGAACAATCCGCGAATCTGGTTGCAGAGCGTCGATTGCTTCGGTCTTGTGCGGTGGACTGCTCGAGCCGCCGCCGCGGAATGCTGGTTGCCAGCGCCATCCGATGGGGCGCGGCAGCCAAATTGAAACTATACCGTCGCGACGGTATAGTTTTAGGTAGATGAGGACTCAGGAGGCGGTGGCATGGGACGCAAGGCGGGGCGCGGGGCGGAGGAGACTCGGCGGTTGATCTTGGATGCGGCTTCGCGGCTGATCGGCCGGCATGGAACTGCGGTGCCGGTGTCCGACATCGCTCAGGCCGCCGGGGTCTCCAAAGGCGGGCTGCTCTATCACTTCCCGAACAAAGAGGCGCTGCTGACCGGGCTGGCCACCGACCTGATGGAGCGGTTCCGTACCGACGTGGAACGGATCGCTGCCGACGACAGGCCGGCGCCCGGGCGGCTCGCTCGTGCCTACATTCGGGTCAGCTTCGCTCACGCCGATGACCTCACCGGGTTGCGCGACTACATCGCGCTCGCCGCGCATCTGATGTTCGAGCCCGACCTGGAAGAGCTCGCCCAGGCCGATGCCGCCCGGTGGCGCGAGGCCCTGTCCGATGACGGCCTCGACCCGGCGATCACCAGACTGGTGATCGCCGCCGCCGACGGGGCCAACAGCGCCCCGCTGTGGGGAGCGGTGCTGACCGACACCGACCGCCACGCGCTCGAAGCCGACCTGATCGCGCTCACCCAGCGCGACCGCGAACGCACGACCACCCTATGACGACGGAGGAACGAACGAACATGAGCGAGATCATCTACCGCCCCTACCAGGACTCCGACGCGCAGGACGTCAAGCAGATCATCAACGAGGCCTTCTACATCCACCGCTACGTCACCGGCTCCCTGGTGCTCGACAGCGCCCTGGAGCTCTACCTGCGCGAACGTCTGCTGGCCAGCACCTGGACCCGCGTGGCCGTCAAGGACGGACGCGTGGTGGGGGTCATCATGGGCCAGGTCGCCGGGCAACCACGTCTAGGAGGCAGGGTGAAGAACCGTCTGCTGATCTGGGCGCACATGCTCCGCGCCGGCATCATGGGGCTCCCGCAATGGAGATCGCTGAGTCAGTATTTCGCCTTCGGGCCCGTCTACCGGAACCTTCGAGTCAAGGCCCGCGAGCCGCTGACCGACGAACTCACCCTCTTCGCCGTCGCCTCCACCACCCGCGGACTCGGCGTCGGCAAGAGGCTCTACGCCGACTACCTCGACCACCTGCGCAGCCTGGACCGCACCGACTTCTACCTCTACACCGACTCCCTGTGCTCCTACGGCTTCTACGAGAAGCAAGGCATGCAGCGCGCATCCGAGCAAGACATGAACCTGGTGCTCGACAGCGGGCAACACCACGAGAACCTGGGCGTCTACCTCTACACCGGCACGACGCACTGACCTCGCTCCTAGGGTGTGGCTCCTTGATTTGGGTGTGCGGGTGGGGGACTTCGGAACGATCCGGTCGTTGCGGTACGGCTTGATTCGGGTCCGGGTGGGGCGCTCGCAGTCGCGATGGCCGAGATGATCAAGCCCGTACCCGTAGCCCCTTCACGAGGAGGTAGCAGCCCAGGTAGATCTCGTGGACGATGATGGGAAGAACGAGCACCGCCTGCGGCGCGGGCTGGGAGACGAAGACGTTCGCGACGATGCCGCTCGCGCCGATGAAACCCCAGATGGCGAGGTGCCGGGGCACCAGTCTCGAGAGGAAGACGAGCATCGCCAACGCCCGTTCCCGCAGCGTCTCCTGACCGCGGACTCCGGTGTCGCGTGAGGCTAGGTTAGGCTTCCTTAAGTAAACGTGGTGTCGGCGTCGCGACCCGCGTGTCGACAAGGAGACCACTGTGACGTTCGTGAACATGACCGCTTTGACGTTTCCCGCAGGGGCGGAGGCCGAGATCGAGACGCGCTTCGCCGCTCGCCGGAAGGCCGTGGATGCGGCGCCGGGGTTCCAATCGTTCGAGTTGCTGAGGCCCGCCTTCGGCGAGGACCGGTACTTCGTGGTGACCCGCTGGGACTCTCGTGAGGCGTATGACGCATGGCGCGCGGCGCGCCCGGGTGGCGGTCATGAGGGCGACAAGCAGCGGGGCATGTCCGTCGATGTGTTCGGGTTCGAGGTGGTCCAGCACGACGAGTGACGCGCCGCCCGCGGGCCCCGAATGGGGTGGGCTCGGAGGTGCTCCTACCTCGCTTCCCGCGTCCAGTCGCCTGCTGAGGTGAAGCTGGCCCGCAGCGAGCGGAGCAGGCGCACGGCCTGGTCGAGGTCGGCGCCGTGATGCTCCCGGACGAGTTCGATGAGGGGAGTCCTGGCCTCGTCCGCACGTCGGGCGAGGTCTTGGCCCTGCTCGGTGAGGCTGAGGAGGACCGCTCGGCCGTCGTCGGGCGAGGGCGCGCGCTCGATGAGGCCGCGTTCGACCAATCGGGAGACGAGGCGGCTGGGGTGGCCGGACTCGGCGACCAAGTGCCCGGCGAGCTGCCGAAGGGTCGCCGGCTGGATCGTGTCCAGCGCCAAGAGCGCTTCCGCCTGCACGCAGGTCAGGCCGAGCGGATGGAAGCATTGCGCCAGTGCGGCATTCAGCTCTAGAACGAGACTGCGCAGCTCGAAGGCGAGCGCCAAGACATCCTCTGTGTGTGACATGTCATCCACTTCTTGCTAGGCTCAATATGCATGACACGTTACCTATTCTCCCCTCCTTCCGAGTGCCACGCGGCGCGTGTTGAGTCGTTCTCGGGTGGCGAGGACGGCTTCTCGAGCATCCCGTTGCGCTCCTCCGGCTGTCTGGTGCGTGCGTCACACGCGTCGGTGGGCGCGACCGATGTGATGGCTCGTCGGGGTGACTATCTGCTGCATCCCGTCCCGGGGTTCGTGTCGGGGTACGACGTCGTCGGCGTCTTGGAGCGAGTCGACGGGGCGGGGAGCGCTCTCGGACTCCAGGTCGGCCAGCGCGTCGCGGGCATCCTGCCTCGCATGGGAGCGCATGCGACGTGGCTCACTGTCCCGGGATCGCTGCTGGTACCCGTGCCGGAGGCGCTGCCCTCTGCCGTGGCCGCGACGCTTCCGCTGGACGCGGTGACGGCGAAGCACGCCATCGATCTGCTGAAGCCCGGCGTCCGGACGCTGTTCATCCAGGGCGTCGGCGGTGCGGTCGGCGTGCTGGCGGCCCAGCTGGTGGCACGGGAGGGGATCGCGGTCATCGGGACGGCGTCGGCCGCCTCCGGCCCGGTGGCGCAGCGCTACGGCGCCGTCGTCGTCGACTATCGCGATCCCGACTGGCCGCAACAGGTGCTCGCTCATGCCGGCCCGGTGGATGGGGCGATCGATCACACCGGTAGCCGAGACCTGCGCGCCCTCGTGGCACCCGGCGGACGGATCGTCCGGACGGCGTTCGGTGGGAAGATCGGCCGCCAGAAGCGGGCGACGGCCGTGGGCTTCGCCCGCACTCTGATGCGCCGTTTCGCCAGCCCCTCCGAAGTCGCCTGCTCCGTGCCGATGTATGTGGCGGCGAGGCGCAGTGCCTATCGGCGAGACCTCCGGGCCGCCCTCGACCTGGCCGCCGGGGGTGAACTGCGGCCCCTCGAACCCGAGCTTCACCGTGCCGAAGGGTTCGCGGATGCGCTGAGGGCGGCCGGCCGGTCGGCGCCGGGGCAGAAGGTCGTGCTGGAGTTCGAGCGCGGCTGATCGTCGACGGCGGAGCTACTTGCTTTCGACGCGCCGTATGAGGACGATCACGTCCTCGATCTCGGCGTGCTGTCCGTCCGGGAGCGTCGTCGTGCGCGAGCGCTTCTCCGCCAGGAGGATGGTCCATTCCTCGACGGGAAGCGCCAACTGGGCGACCTCCTCTTCGGGGCTGAGGAAGCGGTGCTCGTGGCCGTGCGGCACCGTGGCTCCGGGAGGAAAGTCGGCGTGCGAGGTGATGAGCATGTGCCCTCCCGGTGCGACCCGCTCGGCGGCGCGACGCAGGATGTCCTCGCGGGACAGTTCTACAGGGGAGTGCAGGAAGCTCGCCGTCACGAGTTCGTAGGTGTCGTCCGGGAGGCTGGAGAGGTCTCCCGTCTGGAAGCGCGCTCGGCCCGGCCCGACCCCCGCCGCCGCTGCGCTCGCGCGACGGATGGCGGTGGGGGAGATGTCGATGCCCAGGGCGTCCCATCCCTGCAGGGCGAGCCAGATCGCGTCGGCGCCCTCGCCACAGCCCAGGTCCAGGGACCTGCCCGGCGGAAGGGATGCCGCGATGCTCGCGAGCGCCCGGTTGACCTTGCCCGACCAGACGCGTTCGGCGTCGGTGTATCGCTTCTCCCAGTAGTCGGCCGGGGCGACCTCCGGCCAGGACTGCTGCTCGGCGAGGTCTGAGTCTTCGATCACGGGCGCGGCCGATGGCCCCGCGGGGCCACCTCCGGCGACGATGGCGTCACGCTGTTCCTTGTGCATGGCTCCAGCATCTGAGGCAGAACACGAGAACGCAAGTGATTTGCGGACACCGCAAGAAGCCTGGGGTGCGAGGAACAGTCGGGCGGTCCGAGGCCCGGATGCACACGCGTACCGCCACCTGAGTCGCGCCGTTGTCACGGCGCGTCGAGCATGGCGGCGAGCCCGGCGATCGTCGTGTCGATGACGAAGCGGTAGTAGTCCACGCGAAGCCGCTCGGCCCGTTCCCCGCCCTCGGCGAAGGGTCGCAGGAAGTCCTCGCCGATCCTGTGGAGCTCCTCCGAGGCGGTGTGCATCCGGCGAAGGTCGTCCATCATGGCCGCGTGATCGCGGGGTCCGTCGTCTTCATGCTGGAGGCGGTCGTCGCTCATCGAGATCGTGAGCATGGCGTTGTTGAGCAGCACGGCATAGGCCGACGCCGTCCGGTCCCCGAAGCCCGCGGCGCGCAGGCCTGCCATGCCCGCCTCAAGGATGGGGAGAACGGCAGGGGTTGTCGGCCCGTGCATGAGCATCCACTTCGCCGCCCCCGGGTACCCGGCGAAGAGAGGGCCGAGTGCGTACAGCAGCGAGCGGAACCAGTCCTGCCATTCCAAGCCGGCGGGCGGTGCCTCGATCTGCTCCAGGACGCGCTCGACGACGCGCCGGCAGAGCATGTCCTTCCCGCCGACGTGGTGGTAGATCACCGAGGGGGATACCCGCAGCCGGGCGGCGAGGTCGCGGAGCGACCAGGTCATGAGGTGCGACTCGCTCGTCAGCGCGACGGCCGCGTCGATGACGAGCTCCGGGGTCAGCCCGACGTGGAAGGGGGCGTCGGCGGTCTCGCTCACCACGGCGTCCTCCCTTCCTCCCGGAAAGAAAAAGGATAGGTGCTCCTTCGCCGACCCCGGTTTGAGGTAAGCCTCGCCTTACTTATAGAGTTGCCGCGTCGATTAGAACGCTGTTCACATTCTATGTGATAATCGTTCTCATTAGATTCGAGGAGAGGGTGCCATGGCCGAAACGCTGGTCGCCGCCGAGCGGCCTGCAGTGGTGGAAGACGTCGCGGAGGAGCCGGAGGAGCAGGAACCGTTCTTCACCCCGGTGAAGGGCAGCCTGGCCGGGATCATCGCGCTCAGCGTCGCCGGGGCCGTCAGCGGGATCGTCCCCTTCCTCGCGATCGTCGAACTCGCGCGCACGCTGCTGCCCGCCATCGACGGGCGACCGATCGACGCCGGACGGGTGTGGGCGATCGTCGTCGTCGCGGTGATCGCCCTGTTCGTGAGCGTCGGGACCGCCTTCGCCGCAGGCGCCGTCGGGCACTTCGCCGACGGCCGGCTGCAGCACTCCCTGCGGCAGAGGATCATCCGCCACCTGCAGCGGCTCCCGCTGGGCTGGTTCGACCAGCGCAGTTCGGGTTCGGTGCGCAAGCTCGTCGAGAACGATGTCGTCGCGCTGCATCAGCTCGTCGCGCATTCGATCCAGGACGTTCTCATCGCGGTGACCGTGCCCGTGGTCAGCCTGATCTACCTGTTCCTCGTCGACTGGCGGATGGCGCTGGCGACCCTCGTTCCGCTCTTCCTCGCGATGCTCGTCTATCCGTTGATGATGCGAGGTGCCGGCGAGAAGTACGTGCAGTACGACGCGGCGACGCAGGCCCTCTCTGGCGCGACGGTCGAGTTCGTGCAGGGGATCGCCGTCGTCAAGCGTTTCGGGCAAGTGGGGCGCAGCCACCGACGCTACCGGGACGCGACGCGGGAGTACGTGAAGTTCGTCGGGGAGTGGACGCGGGAGACCGCCGTGCTTTTCACGATCGTCGAGCTCCTCGTCTCGCCGGTCGTCGTGCTCGCCTGGTTGCTCGTCGCGGCCGTCTGGCTCGTCACGAATGCCGGCGCGTCGCCGATCGACGTGCTTCCGGGGCTGCTTCTCGGGCTCGGGCTGACCGCACCGCTGATGAAGCTGGGGGCCTCGGGCCAGTTCCTCCGCAACGCGACGAAGGCGCATCGCTCGCTCGCCGCGTTCTTCGCCCTTCCTCCCGTCCCCGCCGCGACGCAGCCAGCGACGCCGGACGGCCGCGAGGTCGAGGTGATCGACGCGTCGTTCGGCTACGACGGCGCCCACCGGGTGCTCCACGAGATCGCGGCGTCCTGCGCGCCCGGCACCGTGACCGCACTGGTCGGAGCCTCGGGCTCCGGAAAGTCGACGCTCGCCAAGCTCGTCGCCCGGTTCTATGACGTCGACGCCGGCCGGGTTGAGATCGGCGGAGCGGACGTGCGCCAGGTCCCGCAGCGCGAGCTGTATCGGCAGGTCGGCTTCGTCTTCCAGGACGTGCAGCTGCTGCGCGCGAGCCTGCGCGACAACATCCGCCTCACCAGGCCCCAGGCCACCGACGCCGAGGTGGAGGCCGCCGCCCGCGCCGCGCAGATCCACGACCGCATCCTGCGCATCGACAACGGCTACGACGCCGTGATCGGCGAGGACGCGAACCTCTCCGGCGGCGAGGCGCAGAGGGTCACGATCGCCCGCGCGCTCCTGGCCGATGCCCCCATCCTCGTGCTCGACGAGGCCACCGCCTTCGCCGATCCCGACTCGGAGGCCGCGATCCAGCGCGCGCTGAGCACCCTCGCGGCGCAGCGCACCGTGCTGGTGATCGCTCACCGGCTGCACACGATCGTCGGGGTCGATCAGATCCTCGTGCTCGACGGCGGCCGGATCGCCGAGCGCGGCACCCACGCCGAACTCCTCGCCGCCGGGGGCCGGTTCGCCCGGATGTGGGCCGACTATCAGGCCAACCACGCCCGCACTCTCCCGGAAGGAGCAGACGCATGATCGGTCGGCTGCTGCACTACTGTTCTCCGCGCGCCCGCCGTCTGGTGATCGCGGAGCTGGGATTCGTCGTGATCGCCGCGTTCCTCCAAGGGATCGCGTTCCTGCTGCTCGTCCCGCTGCTGCGCTCGCTGTTCCTCGGCGACACGGGCGCGACCTGGTGGTGGGTGCTCGCGGTCGCCGGGGCCGCCCTCGGCTATGTCGTCGCCTCCTGGTTCGCGAGCCAGATCGGGATGGAGGCCGCGACCGCCGTGCTGGACTCGCTGCTCGAGCGCCTCGGCGACAGCGTGGTGTCGTTGCCGGTGTCGTGGTACTCGACCGACAGGACCGGTCTCATCACCGGGCTCGCGACGCAGGGGGCGATGTTCGTCTCCACCATGCCCTACGCCATCCTGCGGCAGATCCTGGCCGGCTTCGTCGCCCCTGGCACGGTCCTGGTGGGGATGTACTTCTTCGACTGGCGGCTGGCGCTGTCGATGACGGTGATGGTGCCGATCATCGCGCTCGGCTACCGGTGGCTGAGCCGAGGGATCGGGCGCGGCGACAAGACCCACTCGCTGGCGGTGGCCGAAGCCTCCAACCGGGTCGTCGAGTTCGCTCGCGCCCAGCCCGCCCTTCGGACGGCCGGCGAGGGCTCCGTCGCCGACCGCCTCGTCCACCGCGCGCTCGAGGAGCAGCACAAGGAGTACCGCGGCCTGCTGATCACGGGAGGAGCGGCGATCGCCCTCTTCGCCGGGCTCGTCCAACTCTCCCTGACTGTGCTCCTGGTCACGGGCGCCTTCCTCGCCATCGGCGGAACGGTCGAGATCGCCACGCTCCTCGCCCTGCTCGTGCTCGGGGTCCGGTTCAATGAGCCGATCGTCGCCGCCGGCGACCTCGGCGGCGGGATCGCCGTCGCCCGCACCACCATCGACCGCCTCGACGAGTTCGCCGCGACTCCGCGGCTGACCGAACCCGAGCACCCGAAGGAGCCGGCCGGGTTCGGCGTCGAGTTCCGCGGCGTCACCTTCGGCTACGGCGGCCCGGCCGTGCTGCGGGACCTCTCCTTCACCGCCCCGGCGGGCGGCATGACCGCGATCGTCGGCCCTTCCGGTTCGGGGAAGACGACGATCACCAAGCTCATCGCCCGCTTCTACGACCCCGAGGAGGGGACCGTGCTCGTCGGCGGTGTGCCGGCGCCGGAGCTCGGCACGGCGGTGATCGAGCAGGCCGTCGCACCGGTGTTCCAGGACGTCTACCTCTTCGACGACACCATCCTGAACAACGTCTGGATCGGCAACCCCGGTCTCGCCCGCGAGGAGGTGATCGCCGCCGCCACCCGCGCTCGGGTCGACGAGATCGTCGAGCGGCTGCCAGGCGGATGGGACGCGCGGGTCGGCGAGGGCGGGTCGAACCTCTCCGGCGGCGAACGCCAGCGGATCTCGATCGCCCGCGCCCTGCTCAAGGACGCACCCATCGTCCTGCTCGACGAGGCCACCTCGGCGTTGGACATCGGCAACGAGATCGCGATCGGCGAGGCCATCGACGGCATCCGGCCCGGACGCACCCTCATCGTGGTCGCCCACCGGTTGCAGACGATTATGACCGCCGACCGGATCATCATGCTCGACGGCGAGGGCGGCATCCGCGAGTCCGGTTCGCATGCCGAGCTTCTCGCCGAGGACGGCGCCTATGCCCGCTACTGGCGCGATCGCGTGGAGGCCGCCGGCTGGCAGCTCGCCCACCACGACTCTTACACCGACTGAAAGGAACTCCCATGTCAGACACGACCATCGAACCCGTGGCGCCCGCCGCCCGGCCGCGTCTCTCGTTGCGGTTCTCCGCGCGCGATCTGCTGAATGTGGCCATCTTCGCCGTGATCTACTTCGTGGTCGTCTTCGCGATCGCGATGCTGGGCATCATCGGCCCCCTCGTCATGGTCGTCACGCTCCCGCTCGCGGCGATCGCCGCCGGGGTCCCCTACATGCTCTTTCTCACCCGGGTCCGCCACGCGGGGATGGTGACGCTGTTCGGCGGGGTGCTCGCGGTGCTGTACCTGATGACGGGGCAACCCTGGCAGAGCACGCTGTTCACGATCGCCTTGGCGGTCTTGGCCGACCTGGTGCTGTGGACGGGGCGCTATCGCTCGACCTGGGCGGCGATCTGGACCTACACCGTCTTCTCCGCGTGGTTCTTCGGTCCGTGGATCCCCTTCTTCCTCGACCCCGTCGCCTACTTCACCTCCCATGGCATGGCCGACATGGGCGAGGAGTACGTCGCGGCCATGGTGGAGGTGCTCTCCCCGGCGGTCGTGCTCGCGATGTCGGCGGCTGCCGTGGTCTGCGGTTTCCTCGGTGCGCTCCTGGGAACGGCCCTGCTGCGCAAGCACTTCCGCCGGGCGGGCCTGGCGTGACCCGCAGGCCGCCGGCGTTCGGGGCCGGCCTTGTTTGAGGTCGGCTCCGTGGAGAGACGCAGGGGAGAGGCGCGGCCGCGGATTCACGTCGAGAGGGCGACGGTCGCGCCGCGACGAGGACTCGACCCGCGCAGCAAGGTCCTGCTCGTGCTGCTGGTCAGCGTCGCCGTCATGAGCCCGGGCGGACTGTGGCTCGTGCCGGCGGGGATCCTGCTGGCGGTCGTGCTCGCCGCGTCCGAGCGCGCCTGGTCGCGGGTCGCGCTCATCCTCCTCGCGGCGATCGTCATGTATCTGTTCGGCTGGGTGCTTCCCGCGATCTGGTCGAACCCGGTGGTCACGATCCTCGCAATCGGGTGCGGCTACCTCATCCGCTTCGTTGCCGCGGTCGGCGTCGGCGGCCACCTCATCGCGACGACGTCGCCCACCCAGTTGAGCGCCGCGCTGCGCGCCTGGCGGCTTCCCCGGGCGATCTCGGTGACCCTCGCCGTCATGCTGCGATTCTTCCCGGTCGTCGCGGCCGAGTCCGCGGCGGTGCTGGACGCCATGCGGCTGCGGGGCCTCACCGGCGCGAGAGGTTTCGCGCGCCATCCGATCCTCAGCCTCGAGCGGTTCACCGTGCCGATGATCGCGGCGAGCCTGCGGGCGAGCGAGGACCTCTCCGCGTCGGCGATCCTGCGCGGTCTCGGGTCGCGCAGGACGCCCGTGTCCCTGGATCCGCCGCGGTTCGGCTGGCGCGACCTCGGGCTCGTCGCCCTGCTGGCCGCCCTGGTCGTCGCGAGCCTGCTGCTTCCCGACCCTCTGACGACGGTGATGGTGTGATCAAGATCTCAGGCGTCTCCTGGACCTATCCGCACACAGAGTCGCCCGCGCTGCACGATCTCGACCTCGCCATCGAGCCCGGGGAATTCGTGATCCTGTGCGGCGCCTCCGGCTCCGGCAAGTCCACGGCATTGCGACTCATGAACGGCCTCGTGCCGCACTTCCACGACGACGGTGTCCTCACCGGGGGCGTCACCGTCGACGGCCTGGTCACCACCGACGCCGAACTCGACGCTCTCGGCCTGGTCACCGGCACGGTGCTGCAGCATCCGAGGCGGCAGTTCTTCACCGACTCCGCGCGCGAGGAGACGGCGTTCGCGATGGAGAACTTCGGCTTCCCCCGCGAGCAGATCCGAGCCCGCGTCGACGCGACTCTCGCCGAACTCGCGCAGCGCATCTCAGTCGAGCAGCCCCTGCAGCACCTGTCCGGCGGACAGCAGCAGCAGGTGGCGATCGCCGCGGCGACCGCCCACGAACCGCGCATCGTGCTGCTGGACGAGCCCAGCTCCAACCTCTCCGCCGATGCCGTGCGACGCCTGGCCGCCACACTGGCCGAGCTCAAGGCGGCCGGGGCGACGATCGTCGTGGCCGAGCATCGGCTGCGCTACCTGGAGCAGCTCGCGGACCGGGTGGTCGTCATGCGCGACGGGACCATCCATATCGAATGGACCGCCGAGCAGTTCCGCGCCGTCCCCGACGATCTGCTCGCCGAGGAGGGGCTGCGGGGCAAGGTCCGGTCCGCCGAGGCCCCCGTGCTCGCCGCCGCAGGGGGCAGCATCGATCGTCCGGTGCCCGGGGGAGAGGTCTCCGCCGGGGCGCTGCACCTCGACGGCGTCCGCTGCCGGCTCGGCGGACGCGCCGTCCTCGACATCGAGCGGGTCGCCTTCCCCGCCGGGGAGGTCACGGCGATCCGCGGCGTCAACGGCGCGGGCAAGTCGACCCTGGCCCGGATCGTCACCGGCCTGCAGCGCAGCGCCGGCACCGTGCGACTCGACGGGCGGGCGCTGAGCAGGCGGGAGCGGCAGCGCGCCAGCGCGATCGTCATGCAGGACGTGCAGCGGCAGCTGTTCACCGACAGCGTCGAGGCGGAGATCGCGCTGGCCGCCCGGGACGCCTCGTCGTCCGCCGATCCCGGCGCGGTCCTCGCTCCGCTCGATCTGGCCCATCTCGCCGAGCGGCATCCGCTCTCCCTGTCCGGAGGGCAGCAGCAGCGCCTCGTCGTCGCGGCGGTGCAGGTATCGGGCCGTCGCGTCGTGGTCTTCGACGAGCCGAGCTCCGGCGTCGATCGCCGCCACCTCCGGTCGATCTCCGACCTGATCCGCCAGGTCGCGGCAGGCGGCGCGATCGTGCTGCTGATCAGCCACGACGAGGATTTGCTCGCCCTCGCTGCCGATCGGCAGCTCACCCTGGTGCCGCCGACCCGCGGACTCGCCGCCTCACACGACGCGTGAGGCGGCCTCGATCATCCGGTCGAAGACGTTGCCGCGGTCGAACCGCATCGCGTAACGGCGGGCGGCGGCCGCCCGCTCGGCGACCTGGGCGGGCGTCAGCGCCGAGGCCTGCTGGAGCGCGACGGCGATGGCGTTCGGGTCTCCGACCGGGACGATGAGCGCGTGGCCGCCGACCGCCTCGCCGATGCCCCCGGTGGAGGTGGTGATCACCGGACCGCCTCCCGCGAGCATCTTCTCCACGAGCGCGATGCCGAACGTCTCGACGAAGTCGGGACGCGGCTTGCTCGGCAGCGCGTAGACGCCGCAGGCCTCCATCAGGTGCGGCTTCTCGGCGTCTCCCACGTCGTCGAGGAACCGGATCCGCGACGCCAGCGGGGATGCGGCGGCGCGGCCGTGCAGGCGTGTCGCATCGGGTCCTCGGCCCGCGATCACCAAGGGCACGTCGTCGTCCAAGCCGGCCCGCTCGAAGCCCGCGATGAGGTCGTCCACGGCCTTGGCCGGATGGAGGCGGGAGAGGAAGAAGACGTAGCGGTTGCGCTGCAGGCCGCGGTGCGTCAGCACCCGTTGCGTTTCCTGCGGGTCGAGATTCAGATAGGCGGAGGTGTCGATCGCGGGGTAGGAGATCCCTATCCGTTCGAGGCATTGCGCCGCGAAACGGGTGCTGTGCCGCGCGTCGAGCTCGGCCGCCGCATCGACGATGATGTCGCGGGTGTACTCCGAGACCGCGACGGGGAGGTCCTGGCGCAGGTAGGTGCTCAAAATCTGCGCGGCGGCGCCGAAGGCGTCCTGGTCGAGGCTGGTGCGCACGATGTTGGTGATGTCGCTGCCCACCGCCTCCGCGATGGTCGTCACCCGGACCGGGCCTCCCATGGTGCGCGCGACCCGGACCGCATCGTCGACGGCGAGCGTGTGCGGGCTCAGATACAGCGAGATCACGATGGTGGGAGTGCCGTCCGAGAGCAGTTCGATGAGCCGGCCCGTGATCCCGGCAAGGTAGCGCCCGTCGGGCACCTTGTAGTCGCCGACCGGCTCGGGACGCTCGACGTGGATCCCAGGGCTGTACGGCAGCACCGTGTTCAGCGGCTTGAGCGGCAGTCCGCTCGTCTCGAGCTTCGCCAGCGGCCAGGTGACGATGCGGACGTCATCGAATCCTCGGGTGAGGGCGACCTCGGCGAGGTTCCTGCCCTCCACCGAGTGGCCGCAGATGACGGGGTCGGCTCGGTTGACGATGATCAGGCGTCGGGCTGCCGGCATGGGTCGTCTCCTCGGGGTGGGGGTGGCGAGAACGGTGTCCCTCGCGCGCCGGAGGGCGGGCGCGCGGAACGCCCCCATCGGCTGGGGGCAGGGCCGAGCCGGATCAGCAGATGACCGCCGGCGTGAAACTCGGAACCGTCGATCCAGGTCCGCTCCAGCGGCACGCCGTTGAACGCCGCGGACTGGACGTATTGCACGGCGCCCCCGGCCTCCGGCTCGACGAAGCCTTCGGTTGCGATGTGGAACGGCCCTGCCGGCAGATCGAGGCGCGCCGAGCGGAAGGACGGAGCGTTGACCAGAAAGATGTTCTGGCCTGCGACGGGGAACACGCCGAGCGAGGCCCAGACATACCAGGAACTCAGCCCGCCCGAGTCGTCATTGCCCGGAAGCCCACCGCGACCGGTGCCGAACTGCTGCATCACGGCCGCATACACGATCTCGGCGGTCCGATCGGGGCGCCCGGCGTAGTGGTAGGCCCAGGGAGCGTCCATGTCGGGCTCGTTGTTGAGGCCCTCGAAGCGCCCGAGCGCGTAACCGGCGCGCATCTCGTCGTCGCCGGGTCTGAGACCGGGCTGGCTCACCGGGGCGGCCTCGTAGCCGAAGAACTCGTCGAGCATGGCGACGAACGCGTCGTCTCCGCCGGCCAGCGCGATCCGGCCCGCCATATCGTGCTGCAACCGGAACGAGTAGTTGTGCTTGCTGCCCTCGTAGAAGGTCGAGTCCTTGAGCAGGCCGGTCTCCGGGTCGTACGCATTGACCCAGCGCGTCGCGAGGGCCGCCAGTTCGTCGGCGAGATCATGGTCGCCGACCACGCGCGCGATCTTCTCCGTACACCAGTAGCCGAAGGCGAGGTCGAGGGTGTGGCTGATCGGGTGGGCGTAGCCGTCGCGGAGGAACTCCTCGCCGTAGGTGCGGCGCAGGTCGTTGTGCATATGCACCAGAGCCCAGTCCCAGTCGATGCCGCTCACTCCGAGTTGGCAGAGATCGGCCAGGAGAGTGTGCGCCAACGCGCTGCCCTGCCGCGAGAACCGGTCGGTGCCGATCGCCATCCGGTAGCCGATCGGGAAGTTGCCCTCCTCTTCGGCGATCGTCAGGAGGGTGTGCGCCAGCTCGACCGCTCGCTGGGGAAACAGCGCCGTCAGCAGGGGAAGCTGCGTGCGGTAGATGTCCCAGAGCGTCGACAGATCGAAGGCGAACGGCCCGTCGCTCGGCCAGAAGGGGCTCTCGTCGGGGGCGAAGCACGGCTTGATCAGGGAGTGATAGAGCGCGGTCGCGAAGACCGTCGCACGCTCCGGCGACGGCGACTCCACCGAGATCCTGCCGAGGCTCGTGCGCCAGGCGTCTCGGGTCAGCGCGTGGCGGGAATCGAAGCTCCCAGCGTCGGCGCCGCAGTCGGCGTGCAGGTTGCGACGCGCCTGCTCGACGCCCCGCAGCGAGAAGCCCATCCGCAACTCGATCTCCTGACCGGCCCGGCTGGCGCCGGCCCACATGAGTCCGAAGGAGCGCAGCGTGGTGGGCCGGATGCGGTCGAAGTCGAGGCGGGTGCCTCCGGGCATGAGGCGCCGGTCGTACCACAGCATCTGGCGCCAGGACTCGGCGTCGCATTCGAGATACACCGACAGCGGTGCCCCCTCCACCACGATGGTGCCCTGGGCGATGCCGGGCGCGACGGACTCGAGGTGCGCGCGCAGGGGAGTCGTGCCGGAATACGGCAGCGCGAGCCCGCCCAGCGAGAAGTCGATGACCACCCGCGCGCCCGGATGCTCGGGGAACGTGTAGCGGTGGACGGCGCTTTTCGGGCCGACGGTGAGATCGGCCCGGATGCCCGAGTCGAGGGTCGCCGAGAAGCGCCCGGGGGAGGCCTGCTCGTCGCTGATCCGCCACTGCCTCCCCAGGACGTCGAGCGGCTCGATCATCGGCGTGACGCGGTAGTAGTTGTAGTACTTCCGGATCGCCCCGGTGCCGGACTGATGGAAATGGGTGAACCCGGACGCGACGAGCTCATCGTGGATGATCGGCGGCAGCCCCTCCGTGCTGAGGTCGTGGCGGCCGTATCCGGTGGGGTAGGCGCCGGAATAGGCGCACGCCGAGACCATGCCCAGCGGATAGGTGGCACCGGGATGGGTGTTGCCCACCTGCGGTTTCGGCCACCACCACGACGCGGCCAGGCCGGATTGCGCGGGGAGCAGCGTCGCTTCTGTTCCGATGAACGGATCGACATGCTCAAGCATGGTGCGACGCTACGGCACCGTGGTCATTGCCGGATTACGGCGATGTGACAGTCGTGTGCGAGTCGCCCGGCTACCGCCGGTGTACCGCGATGACCATGTCGTGGGAGGGGCTGATTGGGCACGACGCCCGGGAGTTTCGCGGTCCGACGAGCGCTCCCACTACTCTGACCCGGTGACGAACACCCGGATCGAGGCCGCGTACCGCCGGTCGAGCGCCGCGTTCAAGAACCCGACGCTCGACCTGCTCCACGGACGCTACGCGCCGTTCGTCGTCGCCGTCCTCTCCCTCGTCTTCACCGCCGACCGGCCGACGGTGCCCGTCGCGGATGCCCACGCCGAGGTCGACGAAGCCATCGCGGAGCTGCGCGCCGCCGGCTACGACGACGACCAGCGCCCCGGGCTGCCCTCCGGATCCGCCCGCGAGATCTGCCGCTACTGGGTGCGGGTCGGATGGCTCGTGCCTCAGATCGACGGTGAGGGGGAGGTCTACCGGCTGTCGGCCCACGCCGTCGGCGCGTTGGAGATCGCGGGCCGGGCAGGCGGAGGCCCGACGCGGGTGTCGCGCTCGCGGGTGCGAACCCTGCTGGAGGCCGTCGACAGGCTCGCGGAGAATGCCGAGACCGATCGCGCCCGGCGGCTGGAGCGGCTGATTCGGGAACGCGACGCCCTGGACGCCCAGATCCGGGTGCTCCGCGACGGTGGGGATCCCGAGCCCGTCGACGACGAGCAGCTTCTCGAGGAGGCGGAGAACGTCCTCCATCTCGCGCGCGAGCTTCCCGCCGACTTCGCGCGCGTCGCGGAGTCCATCAAGGCCATGCAGCGCGACGTCATCGCCGACCTCCGCCGCGACATCCGCCCCACAGGCGAGGTGCTGCGCGAATATTTGCAGCGCGGCCAGCACGTCATGCGGTCGACCCCGGAGGGCCGCGCGTTCGCGGGCGCGCTGCGCCTGATCGGCGACCCCGAGCGCATCGACCACCTCGCCACCCAGCTCCGCGACATCCAGATCCAGCCTTTCGCGAGCCTGATGGACGACGTGCAACGCGCCGAACTGGACGCCATCGGCCGCCGGGTCGAGCAGGGCGTCCAGGAGGTGCTGACCGCGCAGCGGCGCGCGTCGCACGTCATCACCGCGCAGGTCCGCACGCACGACCCGGCGCGCGACCGCCAGGTCGACGAGCTGCTGCGCTCGGTCATGTCCGGGCTGCAGACCTGGATGCAGGACTCGCGTGCCGGCGATCGCGTGGCGCCGCTGCTGAGCTTCCCCGTCGCCGACATCGGGCACCTCCGCCAGACCACCAGCGACATCCACCCGCCCGGTGCCCCCGCGCCCCTCGCGGAGGCCGGCGACGACGTCGAGTTCGAGGGCGGCGATCCGCGCGCCTGGGGTGGCCCGCGCTACTCCGAGCTCGAGGACCATGTGGCGGGCCTCGGCGACCGCTTCGACCTCGCCGCCGCCTTCGAGAGCGTCGACGACCGCACTCGCCGCCCCGTCGACCTGCTCGGGCTGCTGGAGATCGCCCATCGCAACGGCATGGAGGAACAGGACGCCATCTCCGTCGTCGAGGCGCGGCGTCCGGACGGCACCACCCGGCGGTTCGCATTCGGTGCGGTCACCGCCCGCACCGCGAAGGAGCACGACGATGAATGACCCGATCCCGACGGAGCCCGACGAGTCGGCGGAGGACCCGTTCATCGCCCCGGTGGCGATGGAGGAGGACCCCGAGGAGCTGTTCGCGGGCGACCGCGGCGTGCTCGACGCCGGCGTCCGGCGCGTGCTCGTGCGGCTGCTCCAGCGGCGCTTCCTGCTGGCCGCGCGCAACCCGGAGGACTGGACGGTGCTGCTGGACAACCAGCAGGTGATCGAGTCGCGGCTGAACGACCTGTTCGTCCGGCTGGAGGTCGACCACGGGCGCGGCGTCGCATACAAGCAGCAGGTCCGCTCCGACGAGCTGGAGGTGCCGATCCTGCTGCGCGACGATGCCTACACGCGGGCCGAGACGCTCGTCCTTGTTCACCTGCGAACGGTGTTTCAGCGCGAATCGACGGCGGGGGAACCGTCCACGCGGGTGGACGTCGAGGAGGTCGAGCAGACGGTGCTGACCTACTTCGCCGAGCCCGACGGCGACACCGCGCGCCGGCAGAAGGCGATCCGTAAGGCGCTGGACCGGCTGCGCCAGGACGGAGTCGTCGAGGAGGAGTCCGAGGGACGCTACCGGATCAGCTCGCTGGTGGAGATCGTGCTGAGCGCGGACCGGCTGGCCGAGTTGAACGACTGGCTGCGTCAACGGCAGGAGCGCGAACGACAGGAGATCGCCCCGTGACCATGCTCGATACCCTTTTCGGCCTCATTCCCGCCGCGTCGCGCGGGCAACAGTGGGTGGCCGAGGACCTTCAGCTGGTCAACTGGGGCGGCTACGACGGCCACCACCGGGTCCGGTTCTCGCCGGAGGCGACGCTGCTGTGCGGCGGTTCCGGTTCCGGGAAGTCGACGCTGATGGACGCCTACATCGCGCTCATGATGCCACACACCACCCCCTTCAACGGCGCCTCCAACGGAGGGGTGACCGGCCGCCCACGCGGCCAGGAGCAGCGCAACATCCTCTCCTATGGGCGCGGCAAGCTCGACGAGTCGCGCACCGAGGACGGCACGAAGGTCCGGGTGCTGCGCGGTGACGGGACCGACACCTGGACCGCCGTCGCCATGACCTGGGCCGACCACGACGGCTCCCGCTTCACCGCGGTGCGCGCCTGGTACATCCCGGCCGGGGCGCGGCTGCTCGACGACACCGTCCGCGTGCGCGGCACCGTCGAGGGCCCGTTCGACCTGAGCGCCCTGGAGCGGGCGGCCGCGCAGCGCCTCGGCGAGGCCGCGGTGAAGGCCGCCGGACTCGATACCGTCGCCACCGACCGGGAGTTCTCCGCCCGGTTGCACGCCGTCCTCGGCATCGGCGCGGCGGGCGCGGGAGCCAAGGCGATGAGCCTGCTCGCCCGCATCCAGGCCGGCCAGCAGATCACCACCGTCGACGACCTGTACAAGCGCATGGTGCTGGAGGATCCCGAGACGCTGGCGACGGCGGACGCGGTGGTGGCGCACTTCGATGAGCTGGAGTCGACGCGGGTGCGGATGGTGACCGCGCGACGGCAGGTGCGGGCGCTGGAGCCGATCCGCGGGCTGCGCGCCCGGATCGAGGACGCGGCGGAGCGGCTGCGCGTGATCGACGCCGTCGGCGTTCTCGACGATCCGGCGTCGGCGGCGACCCTCTGGCGGGCCGAGCGGAGGCTCGGGTTGCTGCGCCGGGTGGAGCGCGAACTGCGCGACGACACGCAGCGCGCCGCCGCCGCGGTCCGGGAGAAGGAGGCCCTCGTCGCCGTCGTGGAGGCCGAACACGACGGGCTCGTCGACGTGCTGCGCGCCTCGGGCGGAGACCGGTTGGAGACGGCGGAGCGCGAGCTGCGCGAGGTCGAGCGTCGGCTCGTGGAGGTTCGACGCGGCCGGGAGCGGCTCGATCAGCTTCTCGGCCTGCTCGGCGAGGAGCCGACGACGGCGACGCAGTTCGCCGCGCTGACCGAACGCGCCCGCGTGGCCCTCTCCGATGAGGACGCCAAGAGCGCCGCGCGCCAGGCCTATGCCGACGCGATGAGCACCAAGAGGGCGGTGGAGAACGAGGTGAACGCCCTGGAGGCCGAGCGCCGCCAGGCGCTGCGCCGCACGGACAACATCCCCGCGCCCCTGCACGAGTCGCGCGAGCTGTGGGCTCGCGCGGCGGGGCTCGCGCCCGACGAGCTGCCGTTCGTCGCCGAACTGATGGAGGTGCGCACCGAGTTCGAGCCGTGGCGCGAGGCGTTCAACCTCGCTCTGGGCGGCTTCGCCACGACGCTCCTGCTCGACGCCGCCCTGCTGCCCCGGTTCCGCGCGGCCATCGACGGCGTCCGCACGCCCGTGCGGCTGAGTTACGAGGGCGTCCCCACCGGGCTCCCGACGATCACGGGGCAGGACCCGCGCTCCCTGCCCGGCCGGCTCGACTTCCGGCCCTCGCCGTTCGCGGGCTGGCTGCAGGACCGGCTGGGGCAGCGGTTCGACTTCACCTGCGTCGACTCCGCCGACGAGCTGTCGCTCCACGCGAAGGCGCTCACGATCGCCGGTCAGCTCTCCCAAGGCGCTCGCGGCGCGCACGGCGGACAGGGCCGGTCCAACGTGCTGGGATTTACGAACCAGCGGCGGGTCGCGGACCTCGCCGCCCAGATCGACGCTGCCCGCGGCCGGCTCGTCGACGCGCTCGAGGCGGCCGCCGCGGCGGAGGGGGCGCTGGACGCCGTCGATGCCCGCAACGCCGCGTACGAGAAGGTGCGCGACCTCTCCTGGGAGCAGGTCGACGTGGTCGCCGTGGAGCGCGAGCGGGCGCGATGGTCGTCGATCATCGACGAGGTGACGGCGGGCAACCCGAAGATCGCGGGCCTCCAGACGCAGCTCCGGCAGGCGAAGGGCAGGCTCGACGAGCTGCAGCAGGACATCGGCCGCGCTAAGTCCACCGCGGAGGGCATCGAGGAGCGGTGGGGCGCCAGGATGGAGGAGGTCGATCAGGCCCAGGCCATCGTCGATGCGGCGGCCGACGACGAGCGCATCCTGAACACGGAGCAGGCGACCTATCTGGATGCGCAGTTCGAGCCGCTCGCCGGTGAGGGCGCCGACACGGCGTCGAGCGAGCTGGCGCGCTTCGACGCGGCGCTGGGGATGGCGTCGCAGCGGCTGCGGGCGGACCGGGAGGCCGCCCAGCAGACGCTGGGGGAGCAGCGGGAGGTCCTGCGCCGCACCCTGGCCACGTTCCTGGAGCGCTGGCCCAATCCCAACCTGCTCGCCGACCCCGACCACGCGGTGGGCGACTTCGAACGCATCCTCGTCGACCTCGAAGCCAGCGGTCTGCACGAGCTGGAGGCGGAGTGGCGCGACAGCCTGCTGACGCTGTCGGGCAACGACCTCACCAACCTCGACTCGATGCTGGGCCGCTCGCTGCGCGAGATCCGGGAGCGGATCGAGCCGATCAACGTCATCATGCGGGACCTGCCGTTCTACGACGACGATCATCGCCTGCAGATCACCACGCGGGAGAACCAGTCGGAGGCGCGCCGACGGTTCCGGCGCGAGTTGCGTGCCGTGCGCGAGCTGATCGACGGCGCGAACACCGACGCCGAGCGCGAGCAGGTCTACCACCGGATGGCGAAGCTGATCCAGCGCATCCGGCGCACCGCCCCGGACTTCGCCGACCTCGTCGACGTGCGCAACCACGTCCGGGTCAGCGCCGAGCGGGTCGATGCGACGTTGAGGCAGCACGTCGCGCTGTACGACCACATCGGGGAGAAGTCGGGCGGCGAGTCGCAGGAGCTGATCGCGTTCATCGTCGGCGCCGCGCTGCGCTACCAGCTCGGCGACGCGGGGTCGTCCCGGCCGCGCTACGCCCCGGTGTTCCTGGATGAGGCCCTGATCAAGGCCGACGCGCACTTCACCAAGCGTGCGATCGGCGCCTGGCGCGGCTTGGGCTTCCAGCTGATCATCGGCGCGCCGAACGACAAGTACAGCGCGATCGAGCCGCACGTCGACGTGGAGTACGACATCCTGAAGGACACCCGCGGCCGGTCGTGGGCGAAGCCCAAGGTCGCGTTGTCGGCGTCCGGCGCATGAGCGCGCCGCCTGTTGCCGATCAACGACCGCGTCAAAGTAGCATGAAGATGCTACATCTGACGCTTGCCGCCGGGCCACCTGGTACCTTGACGCCTCGGTGGCGTTGCGCATCCTGCTCGGGCATAGCGCGCACGCGGTGGACTGGCTCGACGAGCGCGCGGGCGCAGGCGATGCTGTCGTGTCGTCGCGGTTGCTGCAGTTGGAGATGCTGCGCGTCTACCGTCGGGAGGGGCTCGGCGTCGGTGAAGTGGGGGAGGTCCTCGAGGGCCTGACCCTGCTTGCGGTCGACGACGCTCTGGTCGCGGAGGCTGGGGCGATCCGTCCGCACGTCAAGTCGCTAGAGGCGCTCCACCTGGCCTCGGCACAACGGATCGGCGCGGGAGCGGTCAAGGTTGTCACGCATGACGCGGTAATGGCGAAGGTGGCAGACATGCTCGGCTTCGACGTCTTCGACCCCGTCGCCTGAGGGTCGAGATCGCGGCTTGCCCGGCGCGGCGGAGACTTGGTTAGGTGCCACGTTCAGCGAGCAGAGCGCTATGCCTTCGGCGTGTCGGTAGGGTTCTCGTTTCATATTTCGCGCAGCTGAAGTGTCGCACCCAGGTGGGGGATTCGCACGGTGAGCGCTTGCCAGAGCAGGTCGTCGTTGACCTTGTCGTAGTGATGAGCGACGAGGTTGCGCATCCGGTTGATGCCGGCCCAATCGACGTCTGGGTAGCCGGCCTTGAAGTCCTTGGGAAGTTTTTCGGCGACTGTCGCGATCTTGATCAGGATGCGTTCGCCGGCGTTGCGCAGGAGGGCGCCGTCCATGGTATCCGCGACACACGCGTCGCGTCCCTTGTCCGCGAGGTAGGCGGCCTCTGCGACGAACACCGCGAGATCGGTCAGGCGTCGGCTGACCCGGTCGTCGGTCATAGCGGCACCGCTTCGGCCAACGCGCGGTCCAGCACGGGACCGGAACTGCCTGCGGAGACGACGTCGACGGGCACGGTGAGGAGCGTGGACAGTTGGTCCTCGAGCGTGAGCAGCGTCACGATGTCCGCGTCGGCGGGAAATGTCACGAGGAGGTCGACGTCGGAGCCCGGCCTGTCATCGCCGCGGGCGACGGAACCGAAGACCCGCGTGTCGACTCCTCCGAGAGCGCCAACTGCATCGAGTACCTCGCTCCGGGCTGTGCGAAGGAGCTGGGATGGCCGCACATGGAGGGCATCGTCGAGGGCCTCGGTTACGGCCTGGGTTGGCTGGCGGGTGCCGCGCTCGATAGCGGCGATCAGGGGCTGCTTCATTCCCGAAAGCTCGGCGAGCTGTCGTTGGGTGAGTCCGGCGGCTACTCGCCTTCGCCGCAGCCGTTCTGCGTATGCGCTGCCCATACATACATGGTAACAAGTGTGTTATCGAGGTTGAGTAAGGCGATTGCCTACGCGCCATATCCGTGACGCCGACGGCGTAATCAGGCTCGCGACATCACGACGTGGATCACGCCTGACGGCGAGGTGACGCTCTCGACGCGGCTGAAGTTCGCCTCGATTCCTTCCAACCCGTCCCAGAGGTTGACCCCGCGGCCGACGATGACGGGCACGACGACGAGGTGCAGGTAGTCGACGAGGTCAGCGCCGAGGAACTCCTTCACCGTCGTCGGGCCGCCGCCGATGCGGATGTCGCCGGGCGCCAACTCTCGCGCGATGGCGATGGCCTCGTGGGGCGTCGCGTCGAGGAAATGGAACGTGGTGTCGCCGACCTCCAGCGGTAGCCTCGGGTGATGGGTGAGCACGATGACGGGCGTGTGGAACGGGGGATTGTCGCCCCACCACCCCTTCCACCCGTCGTCGACCCAGGGCCCGCGCGATGGCGTGAACTTGTTGCGCCCCATGATCTCGACGCCGATGCCGTCACCCCAGCCGCGGACGAAGGCCGCGTCGATGCCCTCGGCGACCCGGCCTCCGCCGTGAACCGCGCTGCCCATGGGGGTATCGAAGAACCACTCCATGAGCCGCGCGCCGACGTGCCCGAACGGCGCCTCCAAGCTCTGCCCCTCGCCGGTGGCGTAGCCGTCGAGCGAGATGGCCAGGTGGTGTACGCGCTGTGCCATGGTGATCTCCTGTCTGTGAGCAACTCATCGCTTGTGCTCATCTTGGTACCGGGATCGGTGCGGCAACAGGGTCGGCGGGCGGGTCCTCGCGGATTTGTGTCCCGCGTGGGGTACTGTCGCCCTCCCCGGGCGGGAAGTCCCGGGCACTTTCGCGTCAGAACCCAGGGGCCGCGTGGATTGTCAGTGGCCACGGGCAGAATCGTGGCATGACTGATCCAGTGGTTGCGCTCACAGATCCGCCCGAGGGATACGGCGAGTGGCTCGCCGACGTCAAAGCACGCATCTACGCGGCTCAACAGCGTGCCGCCCTTGCGGTCAACAACGAGATGCTGCGGGTCTATTGGCGGATTGGGCACGACATCCTGGAGCGGCAGGCGGCACAGGGCTGGGGTGTCAAGGTCGTTGAGAGGCTGTCACATGACCTGCGTCAGGCGTTCCCCGACCTTGGCGGCTTCTCGCGCGCGAACCTCATGTACATGCGTTCCTTCGCCGAGGCATGGCCGGAGGAGGCAATTGTCCAACAGGCTGTTGGACAATTGCCGTGGGGGCACAACATCGTGCTGTTGACGAAGCTGAAGGACCCCGAGTTGCGCCTCGCCTATGCGGAGGCGGCCGTTCACTTCGGCTGGTCCAGGAACGTGCTGGCGATCCATATCCAGCGGCAGCGGATTGAGCGCCAAGGACGGGCGGTCACGAACTTCGAGCGGGCGCTGCCCAAGCCGGACTCCGATCTCGCCCGGGAGTCGCTCAAGGACCCGTATCGGCTGGACTTCCTCGGGCTCGGCGATGAGGCGCACGAGCGGGAGATCGAGTCTTCCCTGATCGAGCACACCACGGAGTTTCTCCTTGAACTGGGTGCTGGCTTCGCGTATGTCGGCCGCCAAGTCCATCTCGAAGTAGGAGGCGACGACTTCTACGTCGACCTGCTCTTCTATCATTTGCGGCTCCGGCGCTATGTGGTGATCGAGTTAAAGGCGGAGAAGTTCGAGCCTGGGCATCTCGGCCAGCTCGGCTTCTACATGAGCGCCGTTGATGCGATGCTCCGCCATGAGTCCGACGCGGCGACGATCGGTCTCTTGTTGTACAAGAGCAAGAACGAGGTGGTCGCGGAGTACGCGCTTCGCGACACCACCCGACCCTTGGGCGTCGCTGAGTATCAGCTCATCGAGGGGCTACCCGAGCAACTTCGCACGGCTCTGCCCACCATCGAGCAGATCGAGCGCGAACTCGGAGCAGACAGCTCCGAGAGCGGATCTGCGTGACGACGAAGTCGGAAGGCTCCGCCGATGAGGAGCATGGGAAGATTGAGGCATGACTGAGCCGCTCGATGTGTTGGTGTTCTACGTCCCGGTCGCGGACACCGACGAGGTGCTCGCCGCGCTGTTCGGAGTTGGCGCGGGACGCGTGGGTAACTACGACAGCTGCGCGTTCGTGGCCGCAGGCACAGGGCAGTTTCGTCCGTTGGCCGGAGCCAACCCCACGATCGGCGAGGTGG
>DAOLFC010000042.1:0-26492 GCA_035326505.1 Arachnia sp. | reverse complement strand
CGTCCGCGCCGCTGCCGTTCCAGATCGACGAGCGGGTCAGCGTCGGCGAGGAGGCGCGCCTGCGGTACCGCTATCTCGACCTGCGCCGCCCCGCCCCCGGCGCGGCCATCCGGCTGCGTTCCGAGGTGAACAAGGCCGCCCGCCGTGTGCTCGACGCGCGCGACTTCGTCGAGATCGAGACCCCGACGCTCACCCGCTCCACCCCCGAAGGCGCGCGCGACTTCCTGGTGCCGGCCCGACTGGCGCCCGGCTCCTGGTACGCGCTGCCGCAGTCGCCCCAGCTGTTCAAGCAGCTGCTCATGGTGGCGGGCATGGAGCGGTACTACCAGATCGCGCGCTGCTACCGCGACGAGGACTTCCGGGCCGACCGCCAGCCCGAGTTCACCCAGCTCGACATCGAGATGAGCTTCGTGGACCAGGACGACGTGATCGCTCTGGGTGAGGCTCTGGTGAAGGAGATCTGGGCGATCAAGGGCATCGAGCTCTCCACGCCGTTCCCGCGCATCACCTACCTCGACGCGATGGACCGCTACGGCTCCGACAAGCCGGATCTGCGCTTCGACCTGGAGCTCACCGAGCTCACGGAGTACTTCGCGGACACCAGCTTCCGCGTCTTCCAGGCCCCCTACGTGGGCGCCGTCGTGATGCCCGGGGGCGGCTCGCAGCCCCGTCGCACCTTCGACGCGTGGCAGGAATGGGCCAAGCAGCGCGGCGCGCGCGGACTGGCCTATGTCACGCTCGACGAGAACGGCACCCTCGGCGGCCCCGTGGCCAAGAACCTCACCGACGCCGAGCGCGACGGCCTGGCCGAGGCCACCGGCGCCAAGCCCGGCGACTGCATCTTCTTCGCCGCCGGGGCGAAGGCCGCGTCGCAGGCCCTGCTGGGTGCGGCGCGCAACGAGATCGCTCAGCGCTGCGGCCTGATCGACGAGGGTGCCTGGAGCTTCCTGTGGGTGGTCGATGCGCCGCTGTTCAAGCCCACCTCCGAGGCCAAGGCCGAAGGCGACGTCGCGGTGGGCGCCGGTGCCTGGACGGCCGTACACCACGCCTTCACCTCGCCCAAGCCCGAATGCCTGGACACCTTCGACACCGATCCCGGCAACGCCCTGGCCTACGCCTACGACATGGTGTGCAACGGCAACGAGATCGGCGGCGGTTCGATCCGTATCCACCGTCGCGACGTGCAGGAGCGGGTGTTCTCCGTGATGGGCATCGAGGCGGAGGAGGCGCAGGAGAAGTTCGGCTTCCTGCTCGACGCCTTCGCCTTCGGCGCCCCGCCGCACGGCGGCATCGCCTTCGGCTGGGACCGCATCGTCACGCTGCTCGGCGGCTACGACTCGATTCGTGAGGTGATCGCCTTCCCGAAGTCGGGTGGTGGTTACGATCCGCTGACCCAGGCGCCTGGGCCCATCCCTGCGGAGCAGCGCAAGGAGACAGGGGTCGACTTCACGCCGGAGGAGAACGACGCGCGTTGAGGATGCCTGCCCGGTTCCTGACCGGGCGAGGTGTGCGGCGATTCCGGCCCAGCAACGAGATCTTCCCGTGGCTGGGCCGGAATGGGCCGGAATGGGCCGGCACGTCGTTGACGTGCGATGGCGTCGACGTCAGCCCTTGACCACCTCAGCCCTTGACGCTGCCTTCCTCGACGCCCTTGAAGAACTGCTTCTGCAGGGCGATGAACAAGACGATGATCGGGATCAAGGCGATCATCGTGCCGGCCGCGATCATGCGCGGGTTGGCGGCGAAGTTGGAGCTCAGGTACTGCATGCCCACCGTCAGGGTGTACTTCGCCGGGTCCGAAAGCACCACCAGGGGCCACAGGAAGTCGTCCCAGGCTCCGATGAAGGCGAACAGCGCGACCACCGACACCATGCCCCGGATGTTCGGCCACACGATGTGGCGGATCCGCTGATAGGTGTTGGCGCCGTCGATCGTGGCCGCGGCGAGGGTATCCGGATGGATCATGCGACAGGCCGCCGCCATCAGCAGCACGTTCACCGCACCGATGGCTCCCGGCAGGAAGACGCCCCACAGGGTGTTGGCCAAGCCGAGGGACTTGATCGTCAGGTACTGGCTGGTCAGGGTGACTTCACCCGGAAGCAGCAGCGTGGAGAAGAAGATTCCCATGATCAGGCCCTTGAAGCGGAACTTCAGGCAGCCGAGGGCGTAGCCGCCGAGGGTGGCGAAGATCACGTTGGTGATCACGGTGCCCACGGAGACCAGCAGGGAGTGCCATGCGTAGTCCAGCACCGGGATGGTGCGGAACACCTCGGCATAGTTGGACAGCGTCGCCTCGGAGGGGATCAACTTCGGCGGGAAGCTGTAGATGTCCTCGTGGGCCCCCTTCAAGGAGGTCGAGAGCTGCCACAGGAAGGGGAAGACCATGATCCCCAGGATGACCACGAGTAGGCCGTACTTGATGACCAGCCCCGCGAGGGTGGGCTTCATGATGTCGGTGGAGCGTCCCTTGCGGTAGGGGGACTCCCTGTGCGGGACCACAGCGGTGCTCATTTCGCGGCCTCCTTCTGTGCGCGCTTCGCCGAGCGGACCCGGTTGCGCTTGTCGAGAACTTCCTTGAGCTGCTCACCGTTGTTGGCGATGCCGAGGATGGTCAGCGGCACGATGGTCAGGATGAACAGGGCCAGCGAGATCGCCGAGGCGTAGCCCACCTGTCCGTTGAGTCCCTTGCCCATGGACTGGATCAGCATGACGATGCTCATCGCTCGTCCGCCCGGCCCGCCGCTGCCGTGGGAGAGGACGTACAGCTCGGTGAACACGCGCATCGCGGAGACGCAGATCAGCACGGCGACCAGCGTCATGGGCCCGCGGACTCCGGGAACGGTGACGCTCCAGAACCGACGCACGGTGCCGGCACCGTCCATGGCCGCGGCCTCGTGCAGTTCACGCCCGACGTTGCCGAGTGCTGCGAGGTAGACCACCATGTAGTAGCCGAGGCCCTTCCAGATGGTGAGCCCGATCGCGCAGCCGATCAGCAGCCACCGGTCGGAGAGGAACTCGATGGGCCGGTCGATCAGCCCGAAGAAGCTCAGGGCCGAGTTGACCGTGCCGTTGCCGGAGAAGAGGAACTCCCACACGATCGCCACCACGACCGCCGAGGCGATCACGGGGAAGTAGAAGGTGGTCCGGAAGATCCCGATGGCGGGGATCTTCTGGTACACCAGCATCGCGAGCAAGAGCGGCAGCAACGTCAGGATCGGCACGCAGACCACCACGTAGACGAGCGAGGTGGTCAGTGCGTAGGCGAACCGCTCGTCCTCGAAGAGCCGCTGAAAGTTCTCCAGGCCTACGAAGTTCGCGGGTTGCAGGGGGCGAGCATCCGTGAATGCCAGCAGCACCGTGTTGAGGAAGGGCCACAGTGCGAAGACAAGGACCCAGATGACCCCGGGGGCCACGAGCAGGTAGGGCGTGATGGTCCGCTCTTGCCTCACGATATCTTCCTTTCCGGAGAGGGGGTCCGCTTACTCCGCCAGGTTCTGCTCGGCGTAGGCGACCGCGGCGTCCAGGGCCTCCTGGGCCGTGATGTCGCCGCGCACGGCGAGCGCGATCTGCTGCTTGGCGTAGCCCTCCATCGCCTCGGTGAACTGCGGCGGGTTGATCAAGGCGGCGCGATCCATCTGGTCGGCGGCCAGCTCGTTGGCCCTGTTCTGCTTCTCGTAGTCGGACGCGACCACGAAGGCATCCGGCTGCGCGTTGGCGGCGATCGTGCCTGGGAAGAAGCCCGGGGCGAGCTTGACGAACTCGATCTGGTTGTCGGTGTTGGTGACGTACTCGGCGAAGGCCAGCGCCAAGGCCGGATTCTTCGACACTCCCGAGACGGTGATCCCCTGGACGAACAGCGGGGGCGTGCCGAACCCGGACATGACCTCGATCTTGGGCAGCAGGGTGGGGGCGTTGACCGCCAGGTCGCGGTCGATGTAGTTCGGGCCAGCGGTGGTCCACGCCACGGTGCCCTTGTTGAAGCTGTTGATGTTGCTGTTCGCGGTGCCGGCGCCTTGCAGGGCGTCCGGGCTCACCGCGCCCAGCTGGTACAGCTCCGCCCAGCGCTCCACGAGCTTGACCGCTTCAGGCGTGTTGAAGCCGAACGTGCCGTCCTTGAAGATGTCCAACTGTCCGCCCTGGTCGGAGATGAAGATCTTCAGCGACTTGGGGCTGGGGATGTCCGCGAGGGTCTGGATGTTGGCGGCGGCGAGCTTCTCGGCCGCGTCGAGGGTCTCGTCGATGGTCGACGGCACCTCGGTGACGCCGCCCTGCTGAAGCAGGTCGGTGTTCCAGTAGTTGAGCTCCGTGCCCAGGTACCAGGGGAAGCCGAAGGAGCCCTCGATCCCGTCGTAGGTATAGGCCTCGATGCCGCCCGGGACGTAGTCGCCGAGCTTCGAGCTGACCGACGCAAGGTCGGCGAGCTGGCCGACCTTGGCAAGGGTGAAGGCGTACTCGGGCGGCAGGTTGATCACGTCGGGCAGCTCGCCGGACTCGGCCTGCTGGAGGATCTTGTCCTCGTAGCCGTCCGCGGGCTGATCGACCCACTTGATGGTGGTTCCGGGGTTGGCGTCCTCGAAGGCCTTGACCACGCCCTCGAAGTAGGGGGTGAAGGTGTCGTTCTTCAGCGACCAGGTCTGGAAGGTGATCTCGCCCGACAGCGCCCCGTCGTCGCCTTCCGTCGGCGCGTTCGTGGGCTGGGCGGTGCCGCCCCCGCCACCGGTGCAGCTGGCGAGCAACAGGGCTGCGCCGAGCGTGACACCGATGGAAACAAAGCTACGGTTTCTCATGCTTCTCCTTCGAAGATTCCGTCTGATGCGAAGGGTATCCGCCTCGCAGCTAAAACGCTATAGTTTGGTTTAGGGGCCTGTCAAGCAAATCGTGAGCTTCGGTTCCTCCGTCGAGAAAGGACTCGTATGGCTATGCCTCCAGACGCGCCGCTGCGCTCAGCTGCACCGCTGCGCTTCGGCGTGAACTACACGCCATCGACCAACTGGTTCCACTCCTGGTACGACCTGGATCCGGATGCCGTTCGTCGAGACTTCGAAGGCTTGGCCACGCTGGACATCGACCACGTCCGGCTGTTCCCGCTGTGGCCGGTTCTTCAGCCCAACCGGACGCTCATCCGCGAGTCCGCGCTCGACGACGTGCGACGCGTGGTCGACCTGGCCGCTGAGTTCGGCCTGGACGCGAGCGTCGACGTGATCCAGGGGCACCTGTCCAGCTTCGACTTCCTGCCGGCGTGGCTGAACACCTGGCACCGGCGCAACATGTTCACCCATCCCCAGGCCCTGGCCGCCCAAGTGGCACTGGTGACGGCTCTCGGGCAGCGTCTCGCCGACGCGGCCAACTTCCTCGGCCTGACGCTCGGCAACGAGACCAACCAGTTCTCCGCGGCGGTGCATCCGTCGCCGTGGCCGGTGACCGGGCCGGAGGCCGAGAGCTGGCTGACCGCGTTGCTCGACGCCGCCGAGCGCTCCGCACCCGGACGCGATCATGTGCATGCCGAATACGACGCGGTGTGGTTCATGGACGGGCACGGCTTCGAACCCGCTCACGCGGCTCGACTGGGAGCGATGACCACGATTCATGCCTGGATCTTCAATGGCACGGCCCAGCGCTACGGCGGGGAGTCGCCGGCCTCGCAGCACCACGCCGAGTACCTGATCGAGCTGTCGCGGGCGTTCGCCACCGATCCCCAGCGCGCCGTCTGGTTGCAGGAGGTGGGCGCGCCCTCGAACTGCCTCGCGGAAGAACAGCAGCCCGATTTCCTGGCCGCGACCGTGCGCAACGCCGCGGCCACCGAGAATCTCTGGGGCGTCACCTGGTGGTGCTCGCACGATGTCTCGCGCGCGCTGGCCGACTTCCCCGAGTTGGAGTACTCGCTCGGGCTGATCGATCAGGAGGGTGTCGTCAAACCCCTCGGCCGCCGTTTCGCCGAACTGGCCAGGGAGTTGCGACGGCGCCCCAGCTTGCCGCGACGCCCGCTCGGCATCGTCGTAGAGGTCGACGAGCGCGACGTGCCGCTGAGCCGGGCGTCACTGAGCCCTGGAGGAGTGGTCTTCGATGCCTGGGTGGAGGCGTGCCGCGACGCGGTGCGACCGACACTGATCACCTCGAAGACGGCCGAGGATCCGGCCGCGCTGGGTGCCCGGGGGATCACGGAACTGGTGCGTCCCGACCTCACGGCCAACCGGGTCGGCGCCTACGCGTCGGTCAACACCGTCGTCGAGTGACCCTCAGTGCTTCAGGGGTGGAATGGTGCTCTCGCGCACGGTCAGCACGGGGGAGGGGCAGGCCAGGCTGTCGAGCGGCTCCGGCGAGTCCACTTGGGCGAGCAGGAGCCGAGCCGCCCGCTCGCCGAGTTCGAAGGTGTCGCGGGTGAGGCAGGTGATGGAAGGGTGCATCAGTTCGGCGATGACCGAGTCGTCGAAGGAGGCGATGGAGATATCCTGCGGCACCGCGACGCCCATCTCCTGCGCGACGCGCAGCCCGGCCACCGCCATCACGTCGTTGTCGTAGACGATCACCGAAGGGCGCTGCCGGCGGCTCAGCAGCTGGCGGCTGATCATGGTGGCGTGCGCCGGCGAGTAGTCGGTGACGATCGTCTCTTGTCTGACCCCATGGGCCTCGAGTCCGCGCAGCACCTGTGTGCGCAGGCGGGTGTGCTCCAAGGCGGCGGGGCCTGCCACGTAGGCGATGTCGTGATGGCCGATCGCCGCGAGATAGTCGAAGAGGGTCGAGGCGGCCTCGATATCGTCCACCCAAGCCGTGGGGGGCATCCCCGGAGGAGAAGGGCGAGAGCCGACGATCACTGCGGGTATGCCGAGTTCGTTGAGGGCGGGGATGCGTGGATCCTCCAGGAGCGGGTCGAGCAGCAATACGCCGTCCACCTGCCGGGAGTTGTGCCATCGCCGGTAGGCGGCGATCTCCGCCGGGACATCGCGAACGAGCAGCATCTGCAAGCCGGCTTGGCGCGACGAGAGGCCGGATTGAATGCCGGCGATCAGGTCGGCGAAGAAGGCCTCGGCGCCGAGCGTCCGTGCGGGGCGGCTGATCACCAGGCCGATGACTCCCGAGTTGCCGCCGACCAGTGCCCGCGCGGCGGAGTTGGGCTGCCAATCGAGATCCTTGGCGATCTCCAGGATTCGCTGCCGTGTCGAATCGCTCACCCCGGGGCGTCCGTTCAACGCGAAGGACACCGCCCCGGTGGAGACTCCTGCGAGCCGGGCGATATCGGAGATTGTCACACGCTTCGCCGCACCCATAGACTTGAGCGTAGCTCACTGTAGCGATTTAGCCCCTAGTTCGCCGAGGCCTCGACGAAGCGCCCGGCACACCAGAACCATCGAAGGACGCATACCCGCCATGCACGAAGAAAGCTCCCTCACCGTCGGTCGCGCAACCCGGGTGCTGCGGGAGCGGGTGACCCCCGCCATCTACTCCGATGCCGTCGCCATGGAGGTGGCCTGGCATCCGCTTCCCGGCGAACCCATCGCCCCCGCCGAGGGCCTTGCGCTGGACTACGACGACCATCCGGTGGGCACCGCCTGGGGCCCGGCCTGGGGGACCACCTGGTTCCGCGCGCGCGGAAAGGTTCCCCAGGCGTGGGCCGGACGCCGCGTCGAGGCGCGAGTGGACCTCGGCTTCGACGTCAACATGACCGGCTTCCAGTGCGAGGCCCTGGCCTACCGGCCTGACGGCACTCCGATCAAGAGTCTCAATCCGCGCAACCAATGGCTGCCCATCGCCGCCTCGGCCGAGGGCGGGGAAGCGGTCGAGTTCTTCCTGGAGGCGGCCTCCAACCCGGTCCTGCTCGACTACGTCCCGTTCCAGCCCACCGTCGAAGGCGACATCCGGACGTCGTCTCCTGAACCGTTGTACCGGACCAGGCGGATGGAGCTGGCGGTCTTCGACGACGAGGTCTTCGAGTTGTCGCTCGACCTGGACGTGCTGCTGGAGCTGCAGGCCGAGCTGCCCGAGACGTCACCGCGCCGGATGAGGATCCTGCAAGGGCTCGACGATGCCCTGGATGCGCTCGACCTGCAGCGGATCGGCGAGACCGCCGCGGAGGCGCGCGCCATCCTGGCTCCGGTCCTGGCCTCGCCCGCGGAGGAGAGCGCCCACCGGATCGCCGCGGTCGGGCACGCGCACATCGACTCCGCGTGGCTGTGGCCGGTGCGCGAGACCATCCGGAAGGTGGCCCGCACCGTCGCCTCGATGACCACCCTGCTGGACGAGGAGCCGGAGTTCCTCTACGGCATGTCCAGCGCCCAGCAGTACGCCTGGCTGAAGGAGCACCGCCCGGAGGTCTATGAGCGGGTCAAGGCCGCCGTCGCGGAGGGGCGCTTCCTGCCGCTCGGGGGAATGTGGGTGGAGTCGGATACCGTGATGCCCACCGGCGAATCGCTGGTGCGCCAGTTCTCCCACGGTCAGCGCTTCTTCGCCTCCGAGTTCGGGATGCGCTCCCGAGGCGTCTGGCTGCCCGACAGCTTCGGCTATTCTCCGGCGTTGCCGCAGCTGGTCCGCCGTGCGGGCTTCGAGTGGTTCTTCACCCAGAAGATCTCCTGGAACCAGCGCAACGTCTTCCCCCACCACAGCTTCCTGTGGGAGGGCATCGACGGCTCGCGCATCTTCACTCATTTCCCGTCCATGGACACCTACAACTCGCAGCTCTCCGGCATGGAGGTGGCCAAGGCCGGGCGCCAGTTCAAGGAGGCGCGCGTGGCCTCCAGCTCCGTCGCCCCGGTGGGCTGGGGCGACGGGGGCGGCGGCACCACCCGCGAGATGACCGGGCGCGCCCGCAGGCTGCGAAGCCTGGAGGGCAGCGCGCGGGTCGAGTGGCAGCACCCGGACGAGTTCTTCGCGCAGGCCCAGGCCGAGCTGGCCGCGCCCCCGGTGTGGGTGGGGGAGCTGTACCTGGAACTGCACCGCGGCACCCTCACCAGCCAGCACGCCACCAAGGCCACGCACCGGCGCGCGGAGCAGGCCGTGCTCGCCGCCGAGCTCTGGGCGACCACCGCGGCGATCCGGCTGGGCGCTGACTACCCCTACGACGCGCTGGAGCGGCTGTGGGAGACGGTGCTGCTGCACGAGTTCCACGACATCCTCCCCGGCACCTCGATCGCCTGGGTACACCGCGAGGCCGTCGCCGAGTTGACCCGCGTCGTCGAGGAGGCCGACGCTATCGCCGACGCCGCCCGGAGGCAACTGGCCGGAGAGGGGCAGCGGCCGCTGGTGTTCAGCCCCGTCTCGGTGGCCGGCCCGGCCCCGCTGGGCGCTGCTCCCCTGGCGCCGGCGGGCGACGCGACGGTGTTGCGGGAGGCCGACGGCGGGTTCGAGCTGTCGAACGAGCTGGTGCGGGTGCGGGTCTCGGGTGACGGACTGATCGTCTCCGCGGTCGACCTCCTCACCGGCCGCGACGCCATCGCCCCCGGGAGGCAGGCCAATCTGCTGCAGCTGCATCAGGACTTCCCCAACATGTGGGACGCCTGGGACATCGACCGGTTCTATCGCAACCGCGTGCAGGATCTACGCGAGGTCTCCTCGCTGACGGCCGGCCTCGTCGAGGGCCGGGCCGAGGTCGTCGTCGAGCGGAGGTTCGCCGCGTCATCGGTGCGCCAGGTGCTGTCGCTGGCCCCCGGCGCGCGCACCGTGCGGATCGAGACGGTGGTCGACTGGCACGAGACCGAGAAGCTGCTGAAGCTCGCCTTCCCGCTGGACATCATGGCCGCGCACACCGAGGCCGAGACCCAGTTCGGCTACCAGGCGCGCGTCACTCACACCAACACCAGCTGGGAGGCCGCCAAGTTCGAGACCTCGATGCACCGCTTCGTCCTGGTGCGCGAGCCCGGCTTCGGCGTGGCGCTGATCAACGACTCGATCTACGGCTACGACACCTCCCGCGACTCGGGCGAGGACGGCGTGACGACGACGGTGCGGCTGTCGCTGCTGCGCGCCCCGCGCTTCCCCGACCCGGACACCGATCACGGCACCCATCGCATCGTGACCGGCCTGGTGATCGGAGCGGATCCCGCCATCGCGACGACCGAGGGCATCGCGCTCAATGCGCCCGTCGCCTTGGTGCGCGGCGCGCGCGACGTCGAGCCGCTGGTGACCGTGGAGGGGGAGGGCATCGTCGTCTCTGCGGTGAAGCTTGCCGACGACCGCTCGGGCGACCTGATCGTGCGCGTCTACGAGGCCTTGGGACAGCGAGCCCGTGGCCGCGTTGTCGTCCACGTGGATCACGGGGAGATCCGGGAGGTCTCGCTGATCGAGGACGGTCTCGACGAGGCGCGCACGGGTGCGGAGTTCGACCTCACCCCGTTCGAGGTCCGCACCCTGCGGGTACACGGCGTCTGAGCGCCGCAGGTCGATCCCGATTCCGGCCGGCAGATGGGCCGGAATCGGGATCGACCTCCGCCGATGGGCGCGCCCGTTGGGCAGCCCCTGCGCGGTGCGGCAGAATAGCCCGTGGAGCAGATCCGTGCTCCGTCGCTTCTGCCCGAAGGAGAGCCCGATGAGTGGAGTCATCACCGTCCGCCGCAACGACCATGCGGAACAGGTGGAGCTGACGACCACGACCACCGGCCTCGACCTGTTCGGCACCGACCGCACCGTCGTCGCCATGCGGGTGGGCGGCGAGACCCTCGACCTGCAGCGCGAGCTGGCCGACGGCGACGAGGTCTCGCCCGTGCTGATCGGCGAGCCCGAGGGCCTCTCCATCCTGCGGCACTCCGCCGGCCACGTCACCGCCCAGGCGCTGCAGAACCTGTTCGTGGAGGCCAGGCTCGGCATCGGCCCGCCCATCGTCGACGGCTTCTACTACGACTTCCAGACCGCCCCGCTGACCCCCGAGGACCTCAAGGCCATCGAGAAGAAGATGGGGCAGATCGTCAAGGAGCGGCAGCGCTTCGTGCGCCGCGTCGTCTCCGACGAGGATGCCCGCGAGGAACTGGCGAACGAGCCGTTCAAGCTGGAGCTGATCACCGACAAGGGATCCGCCTCCGACGACGACGGCTCCTCCGTCGAGGTCGGCGCCGGCGAGCTGACGATCTACGACAACGTCCGCCGCGACGGTTCCGTCGCCTGGAAGGACCTCTGCCGCGGCCCCCACGTCCCGCACACCGGGTACCTGGGCAACGGCTGGGGACTGACCCGCAGCTCCGCCGCGTACTGGCGCGGCGACCAGAGCAAGGCGGGCCTGCAGCGGGTCTACGGCACCGCGTGGCCGAGCAAGGACGAGCTGAGCGCCTACAAGACCCGGCTCGAGGAGGCCGCCAAGCGCGACCACCGCAAGCTCGGCCAGGAGCTCGACCTGTTCAGCTTCCACGAGATCGTCGGCTCCGGCCTGCCGCTGTTCCACCCCAAGGGCGGCGTGATCAAGCGCGCCATGGAGGACTACGTGCGCGCCCGCCACATCGAGGAGGGCTTCGACTACGTCGGCACCCCACACATCGCCAAGGAGGACCTCTTCTACACCTCCGGGCACCTCCCGTACTACAGCGACGGCATGTTCCCGCCGCTGCTGGAGGACGCGGAGCGCGACGAGCAGGGCAACGTCGTCAAGGGCGGCCAGGCGTACCGGTTGAAGGCCATGAACTGCCCGATGCACAACCTGATCTTCGACTCCCGCGGCCGCTCTTACCGCGAGCTGCCGCTGCGGTTCTTCGAGTTCGGGACGGTATATCGCGACGAGAAGTCCGGCGTCGTGCAGGGCCTGACCCGCGTGCGTTCGATCACGCAGGACGACTCGCACAGCTACTGTGCGAAGGAGCAGGCGCCCGACGAGGTGCGGCACCTGCTGCGCTTCATCTTGTCCCTGCTGACGGACTTCGGCATGACCGACGTCGCGCTCGAGGTCTCGACCCGCGACGAGGACGGCAAGAAGAAGGACAAGTTCATCGGCTCCGACGAGCAGTGGGAGGAGGCCACGGCCATCCTGCAGCAGATCGCCGACGAGTCCGGCCTCCCCGTCGTCGCCGACCCGGGCGGCGCCGCGTACTACGGCCCGAAGATCTCGATCCAGGCCCGCGACGCCATCGGCCGGACCTGGCAGATGTCGACCATCCAGTACGACTTCAACCAGCCCGAGCGGTTCGGCCTCGAGTACACGGCCTCCGACGGCTCGCGCCAGCAGCCGGTGATGATCCACTCGGCGAAGTTCGGCTCCATCGAGCGGTTCATGGGCGTGCTGATCGAGCACTACGCGGGCGCCTTCCCGGCCTGGCTGGCGCCGGTGCAGGTGGTCGCGGTGCCCGTTGCCGGCGAGTTCGACGAGTACCTGGGCGGCGTCGTCGACAAGCTCCGGGCGCAGGGCGTGCGGGTGCACTTCGACGACTCCGACGACCGATTCGGCAAGAAGATCCGCAACGCCACGCAGGAGAAGGCCCCCTTCATCCTGATCGCGGGCGGCGACGACCGCGACGCGAACGCGGTCTCCTTCCGCTACCGCAACGGGTCGCAGCGCAACCAGGTGAGCGTCGACGACGCGGTCTCCGAGATCGTGGGCTTCATCGCGTCGCGCTCCAACGCGAACCCCGAGGCCTGAGCCCGGATGCGCGACGAGCCCGTCGTGGTGCCCCCGGGAGAACTCCCGGGGGTGCCCGACGCGTTCCAGCGGCTCTGGACGCCGCACCGGATGGTCTACATCAACGGCGAGGGCAAGCCGAAGCATTCCGGCGAGTGCCCGTTCTGCACCTCTCCCGACCGCTCCGACGAGGACGGACTGATCGTCGCGCGGGGCGAGCGCTGCTTCGTGGTGATGAACCTCTTCCCCTACTCGCCCGGGCACCTGCTGATCTGCCCTTATCGGCATGTCGCCGACTACACCGACGCCACCGACGACGAGGTGGCCGAGATCGCGACGCTCACCCAGCGGGCCATGACCGTGCTGCGGGAGGTGAGCCGCCCCGCGGGCTTCAACCTGGGCATCAACCAGGGCGACGTCGCGGGCGCGGGGATCTCGATGCACCTGCACCAGCACGTCGTTCCCCGCTGGCAGGGCGACGCCAACTTCCTGCCCGTGATCGGCCGGACCAAGGCCGTGCCGCAGCTGCTGGGCGAGTCTCGCCGGCTGCTGGCGGACGCCTGGGCGCGGTGACGTGACGGCGCGTTCCACGCGGCTGATCTGGGCCGTCGGATCCCGGCTGCCCCGGGGTGTCGCGGAGGCGATCGCGATCGGCGGCGCGACGGTGGCCTCGCTGCTGCGTCCCGCCGGCGTGCGGCGCTGGGAGGCCAACGTCGAGGCCACCCTCGGCCGGCCGCCCCGCCGGGCGGAGCGGCGCCGGATGATCCGGTGGTGGGCGCGCAACAACCTGTGGTCGCTCTCGCTGGCGCGCTGGAGCGACGCCGAGGTGCTGCGCCGCACCCTCATCTCCGACGAGGATCTTCAGCGCCTGCGCACCTCGCTGGCCGGTCCGGGCCTGGTCCTTGCCCTCCCGCACATGGGCAGCTGGGACCTCGCCGGCGCCTGGTGCGCCCGGGTCGGCATCCGGGCCGTCTCCGTCGCGGAGCGGCTTCCGGACGGGCTGTTCGAGCTGTTCCGCGATGCCCGCGCAGGCATGGGGATGGAGATCTTCCCCGTCGATCAGCCCGGGCTGATGGACGAGCTGAGCGCCGCGGTGCGCGCGCGCAAGGCCGTCTGCCTGCTCTCGGATCGCGACCTGGGCCGGCGCGGCGTCGCCGTGGACTGGGCCGGCCACCGGATCACCGTGCCGCCCGGCCCCGCGCTCCTGGCGTTGCGCACCGGCGCGGACCTCCGGACCACCACCACCCATTTCGAGGGCGGCCGGGTGCGGCTGCGCGTCTCCGAACCGATCCCGCACGACGGAGCTCAGGAGATGATGGCGCAGGTGGCGGAAGGGTTCGTCGACGCCGTGCGCGCCGATCCGTCGAACTGGCTGGTGCTGCAGCCCTTCGTCCGATGAGGATCGCGCGTCCGATGAGGATCGCGCTGGTGTGCCCCTACAACCTGGATCGCCCGGGCGGGGTCGCGACGCATGTGCTGGGCCTGGCGCGCTGGCTGTCCGCCGAAGGGCACGAGGCGACGGTGATCGCCCCGGGGACGACGGCCCCCGTCGGGGTGCGCGCGCTCCTGCTCGGCCCCACCCGCGACTTCCGCTTCAACGGCTCCGTCGCCCAGCTGGCCGTCTCGGCCGACCAGCGCGCGGCGGCGGCCCGCTCCGTGGAGGGCTTCGACGTGGTACACGTCCACGAGCCGCTCACGCCGGGCGCCGCCTACGCCGCGGCGCGCGCCGCCCGCCGGCTCGTCGTCACCCATCACGCGGCCTTCTCCGTCCCGCTCCCGGTGCGCGGGGTGCTTCGTGGGCGCGCCCGACGGCTGGGGCCGCGGGCCGCCATCGCCGTCTCCGAGGCGGCGCGCCGCACCGCCTGGGAGGCGACAGGACTCGAACCTGTGGTCCTCCCCAACGCGATCCCGCTGCCGTCCGCGCTGCCGGTGGAACGCGCCGACATCCCGAAGGTGGCCTTCCTGGGACGCCGCGACGATCCTCGCAAGGGATATCCGCTCTTCGAACGCCTCACCCGCGGCGGCGCACCGGCCGAGTTCCTCGCCATCGGGCCCGGTGGACCGGTCGGCGACGGGGTGCGCGACCTCGGCGTACTCAGCGACGAGGAACTGGCGCGGACGCTGCGCGGAGTCGCTGTCGTCGTCGCCCCCAACCGGGGAGGGGAGTCCTTCGGTCTCGTGCTGATCGAGGCCCTGGCGGCGGGCTGCACCCTGGTCGTCTCGGACCTGCCCGCCTTCCGCGACGTGGTGGGCGGGGACCCGGTCGCCTACTGGTTCGCGCCCGGCGACCACGCCGCCGCCGCCGCAGCCCTGGGCTCCGCGCTGGCCCGACCGGCGGACCCGGCCGCCGCGCGTCGCGCCGCCGGCCGGTACTCCTGGGAGCACATCGGCCCCAAGATCGTGGAGATCTATTCCCGGGTCGCGTTTGAGGCGATGGCATAGGATCGCCCCTGTGGACGCCCTGATACCGACGCAGCAGTTCGACACGGATCGGGTGTTCACCGTCCCCAACGTCCTGAGCTTCATCCGGCTGCTCGGCGTGCCCGTGTTCTGCTGGCTGATCATCGTCGGTCACGACATGGCGGCCATCGTCATGCTGGCGGTCTTCGGGCTCACCGACTGGTTCGACGGCTACCTCGCCCGCCGGCTCAAGCAGCGCACGGAGCTGGGGGCCAAGCTCGACCCGGTCGCGGACCGGCTCTACATCCTGGCGGCTGTCGTCGCGCTGCTGGTGCGAGGGATCGTCCCCTGGTGGTTCTTCGTCGTGCTGCTCGCTCGCGACCTCATGCTGGCGGCGCTGGTGCCGGCGCTGAGGAAGCACGGCATGGTCGCCCTGCCCGTGAACTGGATCGGCAAGTCCGCGACGATGCTGCTGCTGATCTCCCTGCCCATGATCCTGCTGGGCGCGCCCAGCTCGTTCGGCATCTCCTGGGCGCACTGGCTGGGCTGGATTCTCGCCGCGGTGGGCGCGGCCCTCTACTGGGCGGCCGGGGCGATGTACGTCGCCGCCACCGTTCGTCTCTTCCGTCGGAAAGAAGATGCAGAGACGCCCTGACGCGAGCATGAGCCTGCTGACCGACCTGCAGGAAGGGGCCCTGGAGCCCGAATACCGCACGGCCGGCACGCGTCGCAGCGCATCGCCCCTCACGCTCGCGATCACCCTGCTCCTGCTGGGTGCGCTGTTCACCTTCGCGGTGGTGCAGACCACCGGAGGCACCGACCAGCGCGCGGCGGCCCGGGCGGAGCTCGTCGAGCGGATCGAGGCGGAGCGCGAGCGGCAGAGCGATCTCCAGGCCGAGACGGAGCACCTGACCGACACCAACCGCGACCTCGCGGAGGAGGCGCTCGACGACCCGGCGCTGCGCGACCAGGTGGCGGCGCTCGAGCTGATCAGCGGAGGCAGCCCGGTGCGCGGCCCCGGCGTCGCCATCACCGTCGACGACGCGCAGGGCGGAGCGGCGGAGGGCCGGGTGCTCGACTCCGACCTCAGCATCCTGGTCAACGGGCTGCGGCAAGCGGGCGCGGAGGCGATCGCGATCAACGGGCGCCGCCTCACCACCCTCACGGCGATCCGCACCGCCGGATCGGCGATCACCGTCGACTACGTGTCGCTGAGCCCGCCCTACCTGGTGGAGGCGATCGGCAACCCGCGCACGCTCCAAGCGCGCTTCGCCCGCACGTCGGCGGCCTCCTGGTGGCAGTATTTGACCCGGAACTATGGTTTGTCGATGACGATCGAGCAGCCGGAGGAAGACCTGACGCTGGTCGCCGATCCGGGCATGACGCTCAGGCACGCAACGGTCGGGGAGGGGTAGGAGATGTTCGCGATACTCGGCTTGGTGGCCGGCGTGGCGGTGGGGCTGATCCTGCAACCCACCTTGCCGCCCGCCCTCGCGCCATACCTGCCGATCGCGATCGTCGCCGCCATCGACGCCATCCTCGGCGCCGGGCGCGCCTATCTCGAGGGCGTCTTCTCCGACCGGGTGTTCCTGGTGAGCTTCCTGTCCAACGTCGTCATCGCCGGCGGTATCGTCTTCATCGGCGACCAGATCGGCGTCGGAAGCCAGCTCTCCACCGGTGTCGTGGTGGTGCTCGGGATCCGGATCTTCACCAACGCCGCGGCGATCAGGCGGGCCCTGCTCCATGCCTGAGCCCGAGGATCTCCCGGCGCACGCCAAACCCACCAGGCGGCAAGCCCTGCGCGCGTTCCTGCGCCCGAACAAGGGGCAGCTCGTGGTGGGGGTCGTGATGTTCCTGACGGCGCTGCTGGTCGTGACGACGCTGCGCTCCCAGGCGCACCAGCCGGAGTTCGCGACGATGCGCCAGAGCGACCTCATTCAGCTGCTCGACAACCAGCACGCCGAGACGCGTCGCCTGGAGAACGAGATCCGCGAGCTGGAGGCCACTCGCTCCCAGCTGCTCAGCGGCGCCGACCGCGCCCAGGCGGCCCAGGAGGAGGCGCAGCGCCGGCTCGCGCAGTTCCAGATCCTTTCGGGAACCGTCCCGGCCGTCGGGCCAGGGATCACCATCGAGATTCACGACCCGCAATCCAAGGTGAGCGCCGACCTGCTGCTGAACGCCATCGAGGAGCTGCGCGATGCGGGCGCCGAGGTGATCGAGATCAACGGTCAGGTGAGGCTGGTGGTGACCAGCTGGTTCGCCGACGCGCCGAACGGACGGATCATCGTCGACGACATCGAGCTGCGGCCGCCCTACCTGCTGACCGTCATCGGCGAACGCGGCACGCTCGAGGCGGGGGCCCGGTTCCGTGGCGGCCTGGTCAGCCAGGTGGAGAGCGAACGGGTGGGCGGCGAGGTGTTCATCGCGCAGAGCGACCGGCTGGAGATCCTCAGCGTCGTGCCGCCCGCGTCGTTCGAGTTCGCCACACCGGTGACGGGGCAGTAGCGCGCCGCCAAAATCCCCTGGTCGGAGCCGCACATCATGGAGAGGGGTCCGGTAGTCTTGCGAGACGAAGATCATGAACACCGGTCAGAAAGGGTTGCTTGATGAAGTGCCCCCAGTGTGGAACGCACAGTCCCGACGACGCCCGATTCTGCAGCGTGTGCGGAAGGTCCCTCAGCGACACGACGGGCGACACCACCACGATGATCCCGGTGGTCGAGGAACGCCCCGGCACCCTGTCCCCCCAGGAGCAGGAGGCGGTCGCCGCCCTCGCTCCCGGCCATGCGCTGCTGATCGTCAAGAGGGGGCCCGGCGAGTCGCACCGCTTCCTGATCGACGCGGACGTCACCACGGTCGGCCGGCATCCTGAATCGGACATCTTCCTCGACGACATCACCGTCTCGCGGCATCATGCCAAGTTCGTCCGCGCGGCGGGACGCCTGTATCTGGAAGACCTCGGCAGCCTCAACGGCACCTACGTCAATCGCACCCTGCTGGACGGGAGAGCCCAGCTGCGCAACGGCGACGAGATCCAGATCGGGAAGTACCGCGCCACCATCTCCCTGGGTGAATAGGCTGGCCTGATGGGCGGTGCCGGGCGCACCATCGGGTCGGTCCTGGAGATGCTCCGCGGAGAGTTCCCGGACATCACCGTCTCGAAGGTGAGGTACTACGAGCGGGTCGGGTTGATCACCCCCGCTCGCGACCCGTCCTCCGGCTACCGGGTGTTCCGCGACTCCGACATCAACAGGCTGCGCTACGCCCTGCGCGCCCAGCGCGACCGGTACCTGCCGCTGGAGGTGATCAGGGCCGAGCTGGAGGCGCTGGACCGGGGACAGAACCCGCGCACCGCGATCGCGCCGTCCGCGGCCAAGGCGACGCCCCCGGCGCGCGAGAGGGCGCGCGGCGCCGTCAACAACACCAGGCGCTGGACCCGGCGTGAGCTGCTGGAGGAGTCGGGATTGCCCGAGCCCAGTCTGGTCCACCTCGAGCGGATGAAGCTGATCAGCGGACGCCGAGGCGGCGGACGCTATGGGCCGGAGGCCATGGCGATCGCCCAGGCCGCCGCCCGGCTGGTCGCCCGAGGCATCGACCCCCGCCAGCTGCGGATGGTGCAGCAGAGCGCGCTGGCACACGGCGCGCTGCTCGATCAGGTCTTCGAGGGCTATCCCTCAGGCCGCGGGCCGTCGCGCGAGAGCGTCCAGGACATGCTGCAAGCGCTCAGCGAAGCCCACAACGCCTATCTGCACGGCCAGATAGCGAACGCACGTTGGTACCGTGGGATCCATGATCGCGCTTGATGTGCTGGGCATCCGGCTGGCCGCCCCGGAGGATTCCCCCGTTCTCCTGCTCCAGGAGGTCTCCGGCACGCGCTGCCTGCCCATCTGGATCGGCTCGGTGGAGGCGGCCGCCATCGCCCTCGCCCTCGACCAGCACGCCGAAATCACCAGACCCATGACACATGACCTCCTCGCGTCGGTGATCTCGCTGCTCGCCGAGGGCACGAGCGGGCAGATCGTCATCACCGACATGCGCGACGGCGTCTACTCCGCGGAGTTGCGCGTCGACGAGACGGTGGTCGACTGCCGGCCCAGCGACGGCGTGGCCCTGGCCCTGCGGCTCGGCTGGCCGATCCAGTGTTCGGCGCCGCTCATGGACCGGATCGGCGTCGAACTCGACGAGATGCCCTCCGACGAGGTGGAGCAGTTCCGCGCCTTCCTCGATTCGGTCTCGGCGGAGGACTTCGAGAGCGAATAGCCTCAGTCGCGACGTCCTTCGGCGTGTCGCTGAGCGATCCGGGGTCGTAAGATTACGGTGAAGCGAGTGGGCGGCATCTTCCGTGCCATGAGTATCGACGAAGCGCAGCGAAGTGAGGAACCGTGGCTGAAACCGGCTCCAGCAAATCAGGTGGGGCATCCCCCTTGCAGGACACGCTGTTCGACGGCGACTTCGCCCCCCTGCCCAGCGACCTCGGTTTTCGCGGCCCCGTCGCGCACCGGGTGGCGGGCATCACCTACCGCCAGCTCGACTACTGGGCGCGCACCGGCCTCGTCGTGCCGGAGGTCCGCAATGCGGTCGGGTCCGGCACGCAGCGGCTCTACTCGTTCCGCGACATCCTGCTGTTGCGCGTCGTGAAGCGCTTCCTCGACGTCGGCATCTCGCTGCAGCAGATCCGCGTCGCCATCGATCACCTGCGGGCGCGCGGCATCGAGGACCTCACCGAGGTCACCTTGGCCAGCGACGGCTTCAGCGTCTACGAATGCACCTCGGCCAACGAGCTGTTCGACCTCACCAAGGGCGGCCAAGGGATGTTCATGATCTCCGTCGGCTCCGTGTGGCGCGAAATCGAGGGCACCCTCAGTCAGCTGCCCACCGAACGCGGCGACACCGGCGACGCGCTGATCGAGGTTCCCGGCGATGAGCTCGCGGCCCGGCGCCGCGCTCGCGCCGTCTAGGAGAGCGTGTGAAGGCGCTGCAGACGGCCTGGGAGAAGATCAGCGATACCGACCTGGTGGCGCACCTGCTCGCGGCCGCCGATCGCTACGGCAAGCGCCTCGGCCCGGCGTTCGCGGGGGCCATCACCTATTTCTCGGTGCTGTCCATGGTGCCGATCCTGATGCTCTCCGTCGCGGGCCTGGGGATGGTGCTGACCGTGTTGCGCCCGGACCTGCTGCAGTCGATCCAGGGGCAGATCACGGAGGTGCTCGGGGATATCACCGTGGCGCAGGAGCAGGGCAGCGAGAACCTGGGTGACCAGTTGGGCCGGCTGCTGGAGCAGTGGCTGATGAACTGGCGCAGCCTCAGCTTCATCGCGTTGCTGACCGCCGCCTACTCGGGATCCAACTGGGTGGGCAACCTGAAGCGCGCCGTCCGCGTCATGTGGTGCGACCGCATGTCCGATGCCGCCGAACGGAAGCACTTCGTCGTCGAACTGCTGGTGAACCTCGTCATCTTCATCGGCCTCTGGCTATGCGTCATCGCCGGCATCAGCGTGGCGCAGGCCGGCTCGTCGTTGTCCAACCAGCTGATCAAGCTGTTCGGCTGGGACGACGTGTGGGGCATCTCGGTGTGGTTGTGGATCATCAGCATCGTGCTGACCTTCATCGTCAGCTTGATCCTGTTCGCCTTCCTGTTCCTGGTGCTGCCCAACCAGCCCGCCTCGAGGCGCGCCCGGCTGATCGGCATCGTCGCCGGCGGGTTCGCCCTGACCGTGATGCAGCAACTGGCGGGAATCCTGAGCAGCCTGATGTCCGGGCAGCGGACGGCGTCGGTGTTCGGCCCGATCATCGTGCTGATGCTGTTGCTGAACGTGCTGGCCAGCATCATCCTGGTGATCGCCGCCTGGATCGGCACCGACCGCACCTGGCCGCAGTTCCGGGCCAAGCAGCGCGAGGATCGCCTGCAGGGCACGTTGCGCGAGTTCGCCTTCGACGAGGACCTCGACGACGAGCCCGTGCTGCCGGATCGGGTCGCGGCCACCGTGCCGCTCGGCAGCATCCGCGACGCGGCCTTCGTCCCCGAGCCCGACCCCAACGTCTCCGTGCGCCAGGATGTGGCGGCCAAGGCGGTGAAGGTCGGCACCGGCGTCGGCTACACCCTGGGCGCCGCCACCGGCTTGGGTCTCGGCGCGCTCGTCATCACCGTCGTCTCCTGGGTCCGCCGCCTCCTCGACCGCTGAGGCCCCTTCGGACGACGCTCCTCCCCGACATGGCGCTCGTCGAGGTGCGGAGCGAAGCGGAGGCTCTATCGAGAAGGGACCAGCGATGGCGAAGACGATTGACCAGGACTTGGTCGCCCACCTCCGTGACGAGTCCGAGCAGACGCGGCGCGAGCCCTACCCGGAAGGCGCCCGACCGAGCCGCCCGAATCGGACCAAGGTGTACTCGATTGGTCTCAGTGAGGAAGAGCAGGCCAGGGTGCAGCGGGCCGCTGATGCTCAGCACCTGCCCCCATCTACCCTGGTTCGCTCGTGGATCCTTGAGCGGCTCGAGCAGGACAGGATCGCCTGATATCTGCGGATGTACTTCGGTCTAGGTGAACGGCGAGAGCGCCGTGTAGACCTTCAACCGTGACCTCGTGTTGCTGCCTCGCCCGTGAGCGTGGTAATAACCTGCCTAAGCGGTTTACTCAACCCGATCTGTCATTCGCAACAGAAGCTGAAGATTGCTTGCTGTGGGGCGGCGATGTTCGCGGCATCGGCAAGCTGGTGCGGGCTGATCACGAGGTTGCGTGACTCGGCCATCCGCGCAGGTCCGGCACCGGCACGCAGGCGAGTCCGCTCTTCGCCATTGGCGACGTTCTCCGCCGACGACGGCTTAGCGACACTTGCAACGCCCTCCTCTGTCGCCAGGCTCGACTGATGAGGCCAGCGGAGGTGCCTACGGGACGGGCGAGAGCGCTGCCTCCTTCGGGTGGGGGAGGAAGTGAAAGGCGAGATGCGTTCCCGACGCGGACGGCTGATCCCTGTGCCTGTCTCTTGCAACACGCTGACTTCGAAGGCCCGCAGCGCAAGCTACTCCACTAGCATCGAAGGGGGCGATGGGAGCGCCCCAGGGCATTCAATGGGCGCTGTTCCGGCGCATACCGCGCCCACCACGGCGATCCGCCAGGTGACGTCCGGCCCCGGTGGGCGCGGGGTGGTCCCGAGCAACTTATGGGGAAAGGTCTGAAATGGCGCACGTACTACGGAAGCTCGCAGCACTTGTTTGCGCGATCACGCTACTCGGGCCGTTACTGTCCGCATGCACCACCACGCCGGAAAGCCCCGAAACCCCGGTCGCGACGACCAGACCTCCTTCGGATACGCCCACAGAGACGTCCGACGGTGCATCGGCCTTCGTGGCTGAGGACGGCTTCCTGCTCGAGGTGGGAGATCTGAGAATTTCCGGTTCCGCCGAAGTGGCTGAAGTGGGCGACCGCGTGACCGCGACGGCTGTAGCTGTCCCGGACGAGCTCCTCGCTCTGGGGCTGTCCGGATCTGCTCTTCTCGACGTCAAGATCAACGACGGTGGGAAGCAACCCGCACGACCAATCAAGTTGGAGTGGCAAGTCCCCGAGGGCACCGACCCTGACATGGTTGCGTTCATCACCAACCCCGGCGAAAACAAACCCTGGCAAGGCATCCCCGTATCCGTTGAGGGAACAACGGTCACCGCAGAACTGGAACACCTGTCCTGGATTTGGTTCGTGCGAGCAGGTGAGGTGTTCAAGGAGTTCGGCAAGGGAGTATCCCAATTCCTGCAACAGTCCTTCGACAAGCCAACCAACTGCGAAGACTCGGCAACGAACAACCGGGGCACGTACAGGCTGACCAGCGACAACACGAGAATCTACGGATGTCTGGAAGCAACGGACAGCGATGTTCGCCTCGCACTCGCCCCGAACTCCGGCGACACATGGAAAGTTGCCGCACCCACGGCAACTGCGGGGAAATTCGACCTTCCGCTCAGCACGAGCGGCATTGTGGTCGCCACGATGTTCAAGGGGCTATTCCAGAACCGCTACGCAGGGGTGTTGCAACCGGGAGGGAGAGCCACACTCACCTTCGATGCCGCAGGCGTCGACGCGCGGGGTGCCGCGGTTCGCGCCGAAGTAGACCCTGGAATGGGCCTGGTGCCGATCGTGATCGCGGGCGTAGACATGCTCCTGACCATGCACGGGGTCACGCTGCCGGGGGAGAAGCTGGTCCTTATCGGCGAATGTCTTGCCGGTTCGGTCGACTACCTGACTGCAAGCAGCGGTGGAGAGGTTGCTGCCGCCTATGTGGCTCTGGCACAGTGCATCATCGGCGCGTTCGAAGATGCAGGGTTCGACGGCTTAGGACCACTGTCTGTCTTGCTGTCGATCGTTGGCTCGCTGAGCGGCCAGCTGGTCACTCAAGTCCGGGGCATCGGCGATCAGATATTTGGGGGTGCCTCCGTAAATTTCGTGATCACAGCCACGCCGATCAAAACCCCCGAACAAGACCCGTGGCGGTTGACCTTTAAAGGTTTCGGCCCCTTGCGTTGGTCTGAACCGGTGCCGCAGGAGATGCAGAATCTGTTCGAGAATCCTGGGCAATGCGCTGGGCCAATAATGCGCCACCCCGAATACGGGACCGTCGAGATTTGGACCGACGACGGAACAGTCGATACAGAAGTCAGGGTGTTCATCCTCCGCGACGAACAAGCAAGCACCGACTCAGGCGTCCGGATAGGCATGTCGCTTGGGGAACTGAGGAAGACACATCCAGAGTTGGATCCCGATCCCTACGGGAGGCAGTATGGAGAAACCGATGCCGACATCTACTACCTTGCAGATGGTGCGGGCCACGACGGTTCCCTCGCGTTCTTTTTCGAAGTCCGCGACGACACTGTCGTAGGCATCTCCCTGCAAAACGTGATAATGCCCTACACGACGACCGGCCAGCTTTGTGGGGGTTCCGTGGATGCGCTCTTCGAAGAGTATTTGTCGAATAACGAGTGAGACGAACATTGATCGAGGCGCCGAGAAGAACGGCCTCAAGCACGCACAGGACCGTAGCCCAGCAGCTGCAACGCCGGTCTTGTCCACGGAGGTCGCCAAGTCCTACCTCTGGCGGCGATCTGCCTCTGCGTCAGCGCATGGTCCTTCATGGGGAGCAGCACGCCGCCGCCGAATCTTCTCACGGCGAGAGGCCCCCTATCGGACCGTCCGAAGATCCACGGAAACCGGTATGCCGATGATGGGTTCGAGGTCGAGAGTCTCTGGCAGGTCGCCGTCATCCAGCAGCTGCGAGAGCACGGTGCGGATCTTGTCGACCCGGTATGGCTCCGGCTTCCGTGCGGCGAGATAGTTCGGCCACAGGTCGTCAGCGCCGGGGCCATACTCCTCGACGAATGCCGCGCGGAGCTTGAGCTCACGGTATTCCACGAGCGCGAGCTTCACAGGCCCGTTCATGAGTCGGTAGAGCTCCCGGTCCTTCGCGTCGCGGATGTCACGCTGGACCTTTGCGAGTGCCTTCGAGCTGTCCAGGAAGCTGTGGAAGCTTCGGCAGCGGTCTTCGTCGAACCAGGCCAGCTTGTGACGCGAGTTTGCGTCGGCCCATTCCGAACTCTCGTCGAACGGTGCTCCGTGGTTGCCGAACAATCCCAAGTGGGACGTGTAGTGAGTGAAGGTGCCGTTGGTGCGACGACTTCCGGCCAGGGCGCCGCCCTTGCATTCATAACTCTGGGTCTCCAGCAAGTTGTTCTTGCGGCTCCAGTCCATGACCATGCAGTAATCTTCGCGCGGCTCGCTGCCATGCCACGACCACACCGTGAAGTAGCGGGTGGTGGGGTCCGCGCGATCAAACCGTTCGGTGACGAGCATTGGCTTCGGGGCGGCTGCGACGATCTCGCCGATGATGGCATCGCGCTCCGGCTTGGACAGGTAGTGTGCGCGGTGCGCGGCGAAGTTCCACCGTTCCCACTCCTCCGCACTCCAGGCGACCTGCAGCAGGCTGCGGGACCGGACGGGGACCGTCTGCCAGCGCTTCGCCTCGCCCAGCCGGCCACCTCTGTAAATCCGGGTGAAGGACAGAAAGACTCGCGGCTCCCTAGCCTCTGGCTCGGGGGCGTAGGTGAACCACTGGCCCTGGCGGTTGCGCGCCACAGCGATCACGCCGGGAATCGACCGTCCAGCCTCAACCAATGACGCCTCTGCCGTGCGAAGCCTCGTGCCCGGAGCGCGGTTTTGCACTCGTCGACGATCTCTCGGACCGCCTTGGCCTCGTGCTCTTGGTCGCCATTCAGGGGGCTGGGCGCGTGGTCCCATCCGGGCCGGGTCCACAGCGAGGCTGGGTTCGCGAAACTCGCGGGGGTGAGCCCGTTGGAGGTCTCGTCTGAGAACCGTCACCACCACCGGTTGAATCGTACGGGTGACCGACAACTCAACCGGGCCTTGCAGTCGATCGCGAACACCCGGATGCGGTGTCATGACCAGACCCGGGCCTATACCGCCCGACGCGCAGCCCAGGGCCACGACACCCCTCACACCCGCCGCTGCCTGAAACGCTACATCGCCCGCGAACTCTTCAAGCACCTCGAAAGCCACGCTTGACAAACATAGAAGCGTCTCCACTGAGCTCCGCACCTCAAGGAGGGGAGTAAGGCTCAAGGAGCCGATCAAGCGGAATAAGAGGAAGCCCCCGCCACTCGTCGGAGTGGCGGGGGCTTCCTCCTCGTGGTCAGCTCAGTGGTGGACCTCGGCGGGGGCCGGGATGGCCTGGCCGATGTCGGTCAGCATGTCGACGTACCACTGCTGGGTGATGTCGAACGGCTTGCCGCCCTTGATCCGGTCGAAGGCGATGGCGGTGAGCACGTCGCCGTTCTCCTCGTCGTGGCCGACCACGCCGGGCTCGCCGCGCAGGGCCGAGTTCACCGCCAGGTCGGTGCATTGCTTGATCAGGGCCAGGTCGGCGTCGTTGGCCGCGGCGGAGCGCGAGAAGTAGCCGGACTTCTGGATCATGACCTTCTCGGCGCTCAGCTTCTCGGCGAACTTCGAGGCGAACCAGGCGCCGGGGTTGATCTTGTCGAGCTTCACGTGACCGAACGGATCCCGCGGCACCTCTTCGCCCGCGGCCTCCATCTCGGCGATGATCGCATCCAGGCCCGCGCCCTCGGACAGGAAGATGGTGACGTTGCCCACCTCGTCCATCACGGCGTTGAGGCGCTCGGCCTCGGCCACGAGGTCGATGACGCCCTCCGGCACGTAGACGCCATGCACGTCCCAGGCCGTCTTGCTGAGGCCGATCTCGGGCAGCCATTCCTGGGTGTCCAGCCACTCGCGGTACTTCTGCGCGGTGGCGGCGGTGAGCCAGCCGCAGTTGCGGCCCATGACCTCATGCACGATCAGCATCCGGGAGCCGGAGTTGTGCTCGGCCACGATGTTCTGCGCGAAGATCGAACCCTGCTCGGCGGCGGTCCAGGCGCCCAGCGACTGACGGATCGGGATGACGTCATTGTCGATGGTCTTGGGCAGGCCGACGACGGTGAGGCCGTAGTCGTGCTCGGCCAGGTAGGCGGCCAGGTCGGCGGCGGTGGTGTTGGTGTCGTCGCCGCCGATG
>DAOLFC010000041.1:0-26629 GCA_035326505.1 Arachnia sp. | reverse complement strand
GTCCTTCCGGCGATCGGGACCGGCGTCCTTCCGGCGATCGGGACCGGCGTCCTTCGGGAGACCGGGACCGAGGCGACCGCAAGCCCTACAGCGACCGCCCCCGCAAGCGACCCTCGCAGGACTGGGACAGTCGTCCCTCCGGCGACCGCAGCCGCTATAGGGACAGCGATGACCGGCCACGGCGCGATGGGGACGACCGCGGCCCGCGCCGCGACGGCGACCGGCGCCCCTCCGGAGACCGCGATCGAGGCGACCGCAGGTCGTACGGGGACCGCGACCGTCGTCCGTCGGGCGACCGCGACAGGAATGACCGCAGGCCATACGGCGACAGAGACCGTCGTCCGTCGGGAGACCGGGAGGGCAGGCCCTCCGGCGATCGGGACAGGGACGACCGCAGGTCATACAGTGACCGGGACCGTCGCCCGTCCGGCGATCGGGACCGGCGTCCTTCGGGCGATCGGGATCGAGGCGACCGCAGGTCGTACGGGGACCGCGACCGTCGCCCCTCGGGCGATCGGGACCGAGGCGACCGCAGGTCGTACGGGGACCGCGACCATCGCCCCTCGGGCGACCGGGATCGGCGTCCTTCGGGAGACCGGGACCGGGATGACCGCAGGTCGTATGGCGATCGGGATCGGCGCCCTTCGGCATATAGGGACCGGGATCGCAGGCCTTCCGGCGATCGGGGGCATGGCCCTCGTCGCGACGGTGAGGCGCGCCCGTACGCCGATCGTGACAGCCGCCCGCGCCGTGACGGCGATCGCCCCTCTTACGGAGACCGCGACCGCGGCCCCCGCGGCGAAGGCGGGCGGTCCGGTCAGGGCGATCGCGACCGTCGACCCTACGGCGACCGCGCAGGACGACCTTACGGCGACGGCGACCGCAGGCCCCCGCGCGACGGCGACCGCAGGCCCCCGCGCGACGGCGACCGCAGATCCTATGGTGACCGGGAGAGGCCGCGCGACGACCGGCCCCAGGAGGAGCGCGATCGTGAAGAGCACCGGTACTTCACGCCGGCGGCCGACGAGCCGCCGATGCCGGAGGGCTTCAAGGACTACGAGCTTCCGGCCGGCGTGCGCGCCGAGCTGAAGGGCGTGTCCAAGGAACGGGCCGTGGAGATCGGCGCGCACATCTGGGCCGCGGGCCAGTTGATCGACGTCGACCCAGCTCTCGCCTACCGGCACGCGGAGGCGGCGCGTCGTCGGGCCCCGCGTCTCCCGGTGACGCGGGAGGCGACCGCCGAGACCGCATACGCGGCGGGCGAGTACGCTGTGGCCTTGCGGGAGTACCGCGCCATCCGCCGGATGTCCGGCGGCGACGAACTGATTCCCGTCCTGGCCGACTGCGAACGCGCACTGGGACGCCCCCGGGACGCGCTGGAGATCCTCAATGAGATCGATCCCCGCAGCGCCAAGTTGGAGCTGCGCATCGAGTGCCTGCTGGTCGAGGCGGGGATCCGCGACGATCTGGGGCAGCGCGCCGAGGCGAAGCGGCTGCTGCAGGCGGCCATCTCGCGCAAGGTCGGACCGCCGTTGTCGCAGGCGCGCCTGCGCTATGCCTATGCGGATCTCCTTGAGCGCGACGGCGACCAGGCCGGGGCGCGGACCTGGTTCGAGCGGGCCGGCGAACTCGACCCCGGGGCGATGCTCGATGTGGCCGACCGGCTCGCCGCCCTGGACGGCATCGTCCTGCCCGACTTCGACGAGGACGAAGACGAGGAAGACGAGTTCGAGGTGGATGAGGACGGCGACGTGCTGCCCGAGGAGGCGCCGGAGACCGACCTCACCGGCGACGAACACGATGACGCCGAGGACGAGTCGGACGAGGATGAGTCAGAGACCGACGAGGAGGCGCCGGAGACGGGGCTCCTCGAAGGGGACGACGACCTGGACCACGAGGACTTCGACGACGAGGACGTCGACCACGAGGATTTCGACAACGACGACATCGAGGCCGAAGTGGCAGAGCTGCTGGAGGAGGACTGAATGGTTGCGCTCGTCGATGCCTATGACGCCGCGCTGTTCGACCTGGACGGCGTGGTGTACCTCGGCCCCTACGCCATCGACGGCGTGCCGGAGGCCATGGCGCAGCTCCGGACGAGGGGGGTCAGGCTCGGGTTCGTCACGAACAACGCGGCCCGCACCCCGGGGGCGGTCGCGGAGCACTTGCGAGAGCTGGGGATCGAGGCCTCCGACCGCGACGTGGTGAACTCGACGCAGGCGACGGTGCGGATGCTGCGGCAGGATCTGCCCGAAGGCGCGAGGCTGCTGGCCGTCGGCACGGAGGCGTTGGTGGAGCAACTGGAGGACGCCGGTTTCGTCGTCGTCCGGAGCCGGGAGGACCGGCCGGTCGCCGTCGTGCAGGGCTACCACCCGGGGATCGAATGGCGGCAACTCGACGACGCCGCCCTGGCGATCCAGGAGGGTGCGGCGTGGTACGCGACCAATCCCGACTTCACCCGGCCGTCCCCGGCCGGCCTCGTCCCCGGCTGCGGGGCGCAGGTGGGCGTGGTGCAACTGTGCGTCACCGTGACGCCCAAGATGGCGGGAAAGCCGTTCCGGCCGCTGCTCGACGAGACGGTGGCGCGGCTGGAGGCCGACCATCCGCTGTTCGTCGGCGACCGCCTGGACACCGACATCCTCGGCGCCCATACCGTCGGCATGGACTCCCTGTTCGTGTTCACGGGAGCGCACGGCAAGGCCGACCTGGCCGCGGCGGAGCCGCCGTACCGTCCCACCTACATCGGAGCGAGCATGGCCGCGCTGTTGGAGCCGCCGCGCGTGGCCAGCGTGATGCCCGGATGCGCGAGCGTCGGGGGACACGCGGTGGACATCGTCGACGGGGTGGTGCATGCCCCGTCGATCCCCGACGACCTGGAGGGCCAGCTCGACGTGCTGTGGGCGGCCTTGCAGCTCACCTGGTCGGAGGGGGCGGCGGCCGACGGCGTGCTGGCGCAGCTGACCCTGGTGCGCTGATGACCCCGCTCGATCCGGTGGAGGTCGAGGGGCGGCTGGCCGCCGTCCTCGACGGCCTCAGCGACCTCGACGGCGCTCCCCTCGACGAGCAGTACCGGCGCCTGGACGAGGCCCAGCGCGCGCTGGGCGAGGTGCTCGCGGGCGCGCCGGAGGCTCCGCAGCGATGAGATTGGACCGGGCGCTCGTGGAGCGGGGCCTGGTCCGGTCGCGCACCCGGGCGGCCCGGCTGATCGCGCAGGAACGGGTGCGGGTCGACGGGATGACGGTGACCCGTGCCGCGCACGAGGTCGGGTCCGATGCGGCGCTGGAGGCCGACGTCGACGAATGGGTGTCGAGGGCCGCGCACAAGCTGTTGGCGGCCCTCGCCGATTCCGGGACGGTGGTGGCCGGCCGGGTGCTTGACGCCGGCGCCTCCACGGGGGGCTTCACGCAGGTCTGTCTCGCTCGCGGCGCCGCCGTGGTCTATGCGGTCGACGTCGGCCACGGCCAGCTCGCGGCGACGCTGCGCGACGACCCGCGCGTCGTGGTCCGGGAAGGCCTGAACCTGCGTCACCTCACCGTCGCGGACCTGGGTGGCCTGCCGGTCGACCTGATCGTCGGGGACGTCTCGTTCATCTCGTTGCGTCTCCTGCTGGCGCCGCTGGCCGCGGTGCTCGCGCCGGGCGGCACGGCGTTGCTGCTGGTCAAGCCCCAGTTCGAGGTGGGCCGCGAGCGGCTGGGCGCCGGCGGCGTGGTGCGGGAGGAGAGTCTTCGCGAGGAGGCGGTGACGGGGGTGATCGCGGAGGCCGCGGACCTGGGCCTGGCCTGCGACTGGCGCGGGCGCAGCGTCCTGCCGGGAGCAGGGGGCAACGTGGAGTTCTTCGTGAGACTGGTCGCGCACCCCGCCGGCCAGGGCTTCGCGGAGCAGACCACTTCCACTTCCGCAACACGTCCTCGGTAGGGTAGGGCCGTGGATCGAAGCGTTGCCGTTCTGGTGCATCCCCTCCGCCCGGACGCCCTGGCCGGCGCCGCGCGGTTCGTGGGCGCCCTGAAGGGGTTCACCTTCCAGGTGTTCCCGGAAGACCTGGATCGGCTGTCGGCGCTGGTGCCCGGCGCGAGGATCGAGCCGCTGTCCGACCGGCCGGCCGAACTCGCCGTCGTCTTCGGCGGCGACGGCACCATCCTGCGCGGCGCCGAATGGGCCCTGCCGCGGGGCGTGCCGATGCTCGGGGTCAACCTGGGCCACGTCGGCTTCCTCGCCGAGCTGGAGCCTTCCGACATCGACAGCCTGAGCGAGGCCGTCGAGGCGTCCGGCTACCGCGTCGAGGAGCGCTTCGTGCTGCGCGTCGAGCTCCGGCGCGGCGACGAGCTGGCCTGGGCGTCGTGGGCCGTCAACGAGGTGTCGATGGAGAAGCTGGCCCGGGAGCGGATGCTCAACGTGCTGGTCGCCATCGACGACCGGCCGCTGTCGCGGTGGAACTGCGACGGCGTCCTGGTCTCGACGCCGACGGGATCAACCGCCTACGGCTTCTCGGCGGGCGGCCCCGTGATCTGGCCCGACGTGCAGGCGATGCTGGTGGTGCCCTTGTCCGCCCACGCGCTGTTCAACCGGCCCATGGTGCTCAGCCCCGGCTCCGAGGTGACCCTCGATCTTCCCGAGGATTCGCAGCACGGCATCCTCTGGTGCGACGGCCGTCGCAGCGTCGAGCTGCTGCCCGGAGACCGGGTGGCGGTCGACGCGCACGAGAGCCGGCTGCGGATCGCGCGGCTGTCGGAGCAGCCGTTCACGACCCGACTGGTGAAGAAGTTCGGCCTGCCGGTCAACGGGTGGCGCAGCCGAAGCGAGGGGTGAGGCCATGCTGAGCGAACTCCGGCTGAGGGCCTTCGGTGTCGTCGACGAGGCGGTGCTCGATCTGGGTCCCGGCCTGAACGCCCTCACCGGCGAGACCGGCGCAGGCAAGACCATGATCGTCTCCGGCTTGGGGCATCTGCTGGGGGCTCGGGCGGACGCCGGCGTGGTGCGTCGCGGGGCCGACCGGGCCACGGTGCAGGGCCGCTGGGAGGTGCCCGAGGCCGTCGCGGAGGCCGTCCGCGAGCTGGGCGGTGACACCGACGGGCCCGAGCTGACGACATTGCGCCAGGTCAGCGCGCAAGGCCGATCCCGCGCCGTGGTGGGCGGCGCCGCGCTCCCCGTCTCCGCCATGGCGAACCTGCTGAGCGAGATGGCCACCATCCACGGCCAGTCCGAGCAACTCCGGTTGTCCTCGCCCGAGCGGCAGCGCGAGCTGCTCGACCGGCACGCCCAACCCCCGGAGCTGGCCCGCTACCGGGAGGCCTTCCGGCAGCGCAAGGCGGCCGCGGAGGAGTTGGCCCGGCTGGAGGCCGAGGCCGACGCCCGCGCCAGGGAGATCGATATGCTGCGCTACGGCCTCGGCGAGATCGACGCGTCCGCGCCGGAGGCCGGCGAGGACGACAGGCTGGCCGCCGAACAGCTCCGGCTGATGGATCTCGACGAGCTTCGGCGCCTGGCGAGCCTCGCGGGCGCGGCTCTGAGCGGCTCCGAGGACGACCTCGACGCGCCGGGGGCGGTGTCCCTGGTGGGACAGGCCCGCAAGGCGCTGGGGCAGCTGGCCGGGCACGACGCCACGGCAGAGCCCCTGGTCGCCCGCGTGCTGGATCTCCAGGCGCTGGCCGACGATCTCGCGGCCGAGGTCGCCTCCTACGCCGCCGACCTGGTGTCCGACCCGCTCCGGCTCGAGGCCGTCGGACAGCGACGCGCGGAGCTGGCGGCGCTCACCCGCAAGTACGGCCCCACCGTCGACGAGGTGCTGGGCTGGGCGCAGACCGCCCGTCGGCGGCTGATCGAGCTGGAGGGCAGCGACGAGCGCATCGGCGGGCTGCGCGCGCAGATCGAGGGCCTCGATGCGCAGCTGACCGCCGACGCGGCCGCCATCTCGGCCACCCGCCGCGCCGCGGCCACCCGGCTCGCGGACCTCGTCGCCGGCGAGCTGAAGGCCCTCGCGATGCCGCACGCCCGGCTGCGCTTCGAGGTGACGGCCGCCCCGCTGGGCCCGCACGGCGCCGACCGGATCGAGCTGCTGTTCTCCGCCAACCCGGGTTCGGAGCCGGCGCCGCTGGGCAAGGTGGCGTCCGGCGGCGAGCTGTCGCGGGTGCGCCTGGCCCTGGAGGTGGTGCTCGCGGAGGACGCCGGCGGCCACACCTTCGTCTTCGACGAGGTGGACGCGGGCGTGGGCGGCGCCGTCGGCGTCGAGATCGGGCGGAGGCTGAGCCGCCTGGCGCGACGCTCCCAGGTGATCGTCGTCACTCACCTGGCGCAGGTGGCCGCCTTCGCGGACCGGCACTTCGTCGTCGCGAAGGCCAGTGATGGTCAGGTCACCCGGTCGGGCGTCCACGAACTCGACGACGACCAGCGCCGGGCGGAGTTGGCGCGCATGATGGGCGGCAGCTCGGACACCGACGCGGGCCTGAACCACGCCGCCGAGCTGCTGGCCGAGGCCGCCGCCGGCAGGCCCGGCGGGGTGCGGCCCTCACCGGGTCGGCCGTCACGGGATTGACCGTCACAGGAATGAGCTGTAACAGGCCTGAAACGCCCATGCGCTAATCTGGCAGTCCGTGGAACATACGTCGCGCGCCAAACACATTTTCGTCACGGGGGGCGTCGTCTCCTCGCTCGGCAAGGGGCTCACCGCCTCCAGTCTGGGAAACCTGCTCGTCGCGCGAGGCCTGCGCGTCACCATGCAGAAGCTGGATCCCTATCTCAACGTCGACCCCGGCACCATGAACCCCTTCCAGCACGGCGAGGTGTTCATCACCGAGGATGGCACGGAGACCGATCTCGACATCGGCCACTACGAGCGCTTCCTCGACGTGTTCCTGGCCGGCCGGGCGAACGTCACCACCGGCCAGGTGTACTCGACCGTCATCGCCAAGGAGCGCCGCGGCGACTTCCTCGGCGACACCGTCCAGGTCATCCCGCACATCACCAACGAGATCCGCGACCGGATGCTGGAGATGGCCACCGACGACGTCGACGTCGTGATCCACGAGATCGGCGGCACCGTCGGCGACATCGAGTCCCTGCCCTTCCTGGAGGCCGCGCGCCAAGTGCGCCACGTCATCGGCCGCGAGAACGTGTTCTTCCTCCACGTCTCCCTCGTGCCCTACATCGGCCCGTCGGGGGAGATGAAGACCAAGCCCACCCAGCACTCGGTGGCCGCCCTGCGGCAGGTGGGCATCCAGCCCGACGCCATCGTCTGCCGCTCCTCCCGCGAGGTGAGCAACTCCCTGAAGCGCAAGATCGCGATGATGTGCGACGTCGACGTCGAGGCGGTGGTCTCCTGCGCCGACGCCCCGTCGATCTACGCGATCCCCAAGGTGCTGCACGCCGAGGGCTTGGACGCCTATGTGGTGCGCCGGCTCAACCTGAGCTTCCGCGACGTCGACTGGACGACTTGGAACGACCTGCTGCAGCGCGTGCAGTACCCGAAGGCCCAGCTGACGGTGGCCCTGGTCGGCAAGTACATCGACCTTCCCGACGCCTACCTCTCCGTGAGCGAGGCGCTGCGTGCCGGCGGCTTCGCCCATCACGCCCGGGTGAACATCGTGTGGGTGCGCTCGGACGACTGCGATACGCCGCAGGGCGCGGCGAAGGCGCTGGCCGACGTCGACGCCGTGTGCGTGCCCGGCGGGTTCGGCATCCGCGGCGTGGAGGGCAAGCTGGGCGCGCTGCAGTATGCGCGCGAGCACGGCATCCCCACGTTGGGGCTGTGCCTCGGCCTGCAGTGCCTGGTGATCGAGGCCGCCCGCAACCTCGCCGGCATCGCCGACGCGGCCTCCAGCGAGTTCGATCCCACCAGCGCCCATCCGGTGATCGCGACGATGGCGGAACAGGTCGACATCGTCGCGGGCGAGGGCGACCTGGGCGGCTCGATGCGGCTGGGCTCCTACCCGGCGGAGCTCCTCGAGGGCTCCCTGGTCCACGAGCTCTACGGCACCCCGCGCGTGACCGAGCGGCACCGCCACCGCTACGAGGTGAACAACGCCTACCGCGGGCAGCTGGAGGACGCGGGGCTGGTGATCTCCGGCACCTCGCCCGACGGCGCGCTGGTGGAGTTCGTCGAGCTGTCGCGCGACCGGCACCCGTTCTACGTGGCGACCCAGGCCCATCCGGAGCTGAAGTCGCGCCCGACGAAGGCCCACCCGCTCTTCGCGGGGCTGGTCGGTGCCGCGCTGCAGCGACGCGAGCAGCAGCGGCGGGAGGAGAACCGATGACCCGAGGCGACCGCCGGATGCGCTGGCCGGTGACCAGCCACGAGGTGCTGGCCCGGGGCGCCATCGCCGACTTCGTCGAGGACGTCGTGGCCACGCCCTCGGGCGGCGAGATGCGACGCCAGTACGTCACCCACCCCGGCGCGGTGGCGATCGTGCCCTGGGATGAGGAGACCGACCGGATCGCGGTGGTGCGGCAGTACCGGCACCCCGTCGGGATGGAGCTGGTGGAGATCCCCGCCGGGCTGCTCGACATCGGCGGCGAGGCCTACCGGGCCGCCGCCGAACGCGAGCTCGCGGAGGAGGTGGAGCTGAGGGCCGACCGCTGGGACGTTCTCGTGGACATCGCGACGACGCCCGGGGCCTGCGAGGAGACCCTGCGCATCTTCCTGGCCCGCGGCCTGTCCCCGGCCCCGCGCCCGGAGGGCTTCGAGCCGGAGGGAGAGGAGGCCGAGATGACCTGGGAGTTCGTTGCCCGGGCCGACCTCGTCGAACTGGTCTTCTCCGGGGGCTGCCAGAACCCGTCGCTGGTGGCGGGGCTGATGGCGTTGGAGGCGGCCCGGCTGTCCGGGCGGATCGACGCCCTCCGACCGGACGACGCCCCGTGGCCCATCCGGCAGTAGCCCCCGACGAGGTGCTGCGGCGCTACCTCGATCACATCCGCGTGGAGCGAGGGCTCGCGGCCAACACCGTCGCCGCCTACCGGCGCGACCTCGCGGGCTATCTCCGCTTCCTGGAGGGGAGGGGGATCGGCGACCTCGCCGAGGTGAGCCCCGTCGAGATCTCCGAGTACGTCCGCGAGCTGTTCGCCTCGTCGGCGCCCTCCAGCACCGCCCGGCGCGTGGTGAGCGTGCGTTCGCTGCATCAGTTCGCCTACGACGAGCAGCTCACCCCGGGCAACCCCGCGGCGGAGATCCTGGTGCCGAAGCAGCCCAGGCTGCTGCCCAAGGCCCTGAGCGTGTCGGAGGTGGAGCGGCTGCTCGCGGCGCCCGACCGCGACTCGGCCATCGGGTTGCGCGACGCCGCCCTGCTGGAACTGCTCTACTCGACGGGCGCCCGGATCTCGGAGATCTGCGTGCTCGATCGCGACGACGTCGCCGCCCTCCTCGCCGGAGCGGACGCGGGCCTCCTCCTCCACGGCAAGGGGGGAAAGGAGCGCGTCGTGCCCGTCGGATCGTTCGCGCGGGACGCCCTGGAGGCCTATCTGGTGCGCGCCCGGCCCGCCCTGGCCGCCGCCGGCCGCGGCGAGGCGGCGCTGCTGCTGAACCAGCGCGGGCGACGGCTCAGCCGTCAGTCCGCCTGGGGGGTGCTGCGCCAGGCCGCCGCCGACGCCGGCATCCCCGCCGAGGTGTCCCCGCACACCTTGCGCCACTGCTTCGCCACGCATCTCCTGGAGGGCGGCGCCGACCTGCGCGTCGTGCAGGAGCTGCTGGGGCACGCCTCGGTGGCGACGACGCAGATCTACACCCTGGTCACGATCGACCAGCTCCGCGAGGTCTACGCCTCCGCTCATCCACGGGCCCGCCGCAGACCCGGGTCCCACGGCCTCTCTGAGGCGCAGGGGGACAGGGCAGGCGGACGGGGCAGGGGGGATAGGTTGGGGCGATGAACACGACACGCAGGGTCCGGATCAAGGACGTGGCCGCGCGGGCAGGGGTATCGCCGTCGACGGTCTCCGTCGTTCTGAACGACGTTCCCGCGCGGATCTCGTCGACCACCGCCGAAGCGGTGCGCGCCGCGGCGAGGGAGCTGGGATACCATCCCGACCTGAACGCCCGCAGCCTCCGGCGCAAGCAGACCCAGCTGATCGGGATGGTCACCGACTCCGTCGTCACCACGCCCTATGCCCCGGGCCTGGTGCGGGGTGCCCAAGAGGCGGCGTGGGAGCGGCAGCACCTGCTGCTGATCTCGAACACCGAGGGCGATGCCGCCCACGAGGAAGAGCTGCTCGAGGCCTTGCTCGCGCAACGCGTCGCCGGCTTCCTCTTGGCGTCGACGGCGCATGAAGCACGGCCCCTGCCGAGGGCGCTGCGCAGCGTGCCGGTCGTCGGGATGAACCTCGAACTCACCGACGGCCTGGTGTCCTTCGTGCCCGACGAGTACGCGGGAGCGGAGGATCTGGTCAGGCTCCTCGTCTCCGCCGGGCACCGGCGGATCGCCCTGCTGCACGGTCGTTCCCGTTTCCCCGCCGCCGTGTTGCGCGCCGAGGCTCATGCGGAGGTGACGCGGGCCGCCCGATGCTACGACGCCCTCCTGGTGGCCTATCACGATCACGACAGCGAGCTGGGCGACTCGGCCTTCGGCGAGCGCGCCGCGCTCAGGCTGCTCCAGTTGCCCGATCCGCCCACGGCGATCATGGCCTTCAACGACCGCATGGCGGTGGGGGTGTACCACGCGGCGCGCCTGCTGGGGATCGGCATTCCCGAGCAGTTGTCCGTGGTCGGGTTCGACAACCAGATCCTGGTGGCCGACGAGTTGAGGCCCGGGCTCACGACCATCGACCTCCCGCACCGGGAGCTGGGGTACCGGGCCACCTCGACGCTGCTGGCGCTGCTGGAGGACCATCCGGACGAGGTTCCCCGGGGGATCGTGCGGCTGTCGTGTCCCCTGGTGGAGAGGAACTCCGTCGCCCCGCCCGGGCTCGCCCTCGCCCCCTGAAATAACGATTCTGCAACACTGTTGCGTTGACGGAGGGCATGCCTTACCCTTTTGCTAAATCGATTCGGCACGCGGTTGTGCCATCGAGAAGCCGGCCCAGGCCGGAGAAAGGGAAACCGATATGCCGCGTTCTTCATTCCGCAAGGTGGCTGCGTTCGCCGCCGCCGTCCCCCTCGCTCTCACCGCGTGTAGCAGCCAGGGTGGGGGCAACACCCAGACCGCGGACGGCAAGACCGTCCTCAACCTCTGGACCCATTCCGCCGGCAACGAACTGGAGATGAACGTCATCAGCCAGATCGTCGAGGACTTCAACGCCTCCCAGTCCGACTACGAGGTGCAGCGCCAGGACTTCCCCCAGGACGCCTACAACGACTCCGTGCAGGGCGCCGCCGCGGCGAACCAGCTGCCCTGCATCCTGGACGTCGACGGACCGATCATGCCGAACTGGGCCTGGAACGGCTGGCTCGTGCCCTCCGGCCTCACGGACGCCGACGTCGAAGGCTTCCTTCCGTCCACCATCGGCCGGTACAACGACGAGATCTACTCGATCGGGTACTGGGACGTGAACACCGTCCTGTTCGTCCGCAAATCGGCCGTCGAGGCGGCCGGGGCGCGCATCCCCACCGTCGACGAGCCCTGGACCAAGGCGGAGTTCGATGAGCTCCAGGACAAGATCAAGGCCTCCGGGGAGTACGAGTATGTGATCGACTACGGGCCGAGCTGGACGGGGGAGTGGTGGTCCTACGCCTACTCGCCGATCCTGCAGAGCTTCGGCGGCGACCTGATCGACCGCAACGGTTTCGAGACCGCCGCGGGCGCCCTGAACGGCGCCGAGGGGCTGGAGTTCGCCGCGTGGTTCCAGCGCCAGTTCGCAGAGGGATACGCGCCCAAGTCGAACGCGCAGGACCGCACCGAGTTCCTCGACGGCAAGGCGGCGATGCAGTGGAACGGCATCTGGGGCTACTCCGACAACATCGGCGCCTATCCCGACGACCTGCTCGTGGTGCCGCTGCCCGACTTCGGGGCGGGCTCCAAGGCCGGCGTCGGATCGTGGCAGTACGGGCTGTCGAAGACCTGCAGCGAGGAGCAGCTCGCCGGCGGCCTGGCCTACCTGAAGTTCTCCATGGACGACAAGTACATCGCCCAGTTCTCCGACGCGACGTCGCTGATCCCCGCCACGGCCTCGGCGGCCGAGGCCACGACCAAGGGCTTCTTCGGCGAAGGCAAGCCCCTCGAGGTGGCGTACCAGATCAGCGAGAAGTACGGCCTGGAGCGCCCGGCCACCCCGGCGTATCCGGTCATCAGCCAGGTGTTCGAGAAGAACATCTCGGACCTCATCAACGGCACCGATCCGCAGACCACCCTCGACCAGATGGTCAGCGAGATCGACGCTGACATCAAGTCGGCCGGTTACAACAACGGCTGAGCGTGAGGCGGGGGTGTCGGCAGACGTCGGCGCCCCCGCTCACTGCGCTCCAACGAAGGAGAAAAGATGTCGGCATCCAATGTCGCGGGCCGTATGAACAAGGCGGCTCGCCAAGAGAGGCGGGCCGGCTACGCGTTCATCGCGCCGGCCGTGGTCCTCCTGATCCTGTTCTTCGTGATTCCTGTGGTGATGTCGTTCACCCTGGGATTCACCAACGCCCGGCTGGGCTCGGCGGCTGCCTCGCAGTTCGTGGGGCTGGACAACTTCGCCCGGGCCCTGCTCAACGATCCCACCTTCTGGGACGCGCTGCGCAACATCGCGATCTTCGTGCTCGTCGTGGTGCCCGTTCAGGGCGGGCTGGGGTTGCTCCTGGCGATCCTGATCAACCAGAAGCTTCGCGCCATCACCGCCTTCCGCGTCATGTTCTTCATGCCCGTGGTCACCTCGATGGTCGTCGTCGCGATGCTGTGGCGCTTCATGTACCAGAAGGACGGCCTGATCAACGCCATCTTCGGCTTCAACGTCGATTGGCTCAACGATCCGGCGACGGCGATGCCGGCCGTGATCGTCATGTCGATCTGGCAGGGCGTCGGGTTCCACATGATCCTGTGGCTCTCCGGGCTCCAGACGATCAACCTCGACCTCTACGAGGCGGCCTCGATCGACGGCGCCAGCAACTGGGAGCAGTTCAAGAACGTCACGCTGCCCGGGCTCAAGCCCACCTTCGTGTTCATCCTGATCACGATCACCATCGCGGCCTTCTCGCTGTTCACCCAGATCGACGTGATGACCAGCGGTGGCCCGGCGAACGCGACCACGACGCTCGTCTACCACATCATCCAGATGGGCTCGGGGCGAGGCGACGTGGGCTACGCGTCGGCGCTGTCCCTGATCTTCTTCCTGATCGTGCTGACGATCACGCTCATCCAGCGCAAACTCACCAAGGAGGACTGAGCATGACCGCACCCGCTGCCGTCACCGCGCCGAAAAGGGAAAAGCCCGCCAAGCAGAAGGACTCGAACACCGGCAAGAAGTGGACCTACGTGCCGCTCGTCCTGCTCGCGCTGACCTTCGTCCTGCCGCTGCTGTTCATGATCTCCTCGAGCTTCAAGCCGCGGACCCAGATCCTGCAGGACCTGACCACCTGGAGGGCGTTCTTCCCCGTCGGCGACCTGTCGATGGACAACTACACGGGAGTGTTCGACCGGGTTCCGGTGGCGCAGTTCTTCTTCAACTCCCTCGTGGTGACCATCGCCATCGTCGTGCTGGGACTGTTCATCAACTCGATGGCCGGATTCGCCCTGGCCCGCCTCAACTTCCCCGGGCGCGGCGTGATCCTCGGCGCCGTCATCGCGACCTTGATCGTGCCGTTCGAGACCTTCGCCATCCCGATGGTCTACTGGGTCTCGAGGCTGCCGAGGCTCGCCTTGTACAGCGACGGATTCGCGCTGGAGACGGGCTGGAGCAACACCTACGAGGTGCTGATCATCCCCTTCATCGCGAACGCCTTCTCCATCTTCCTGTTCGCCCAGTACTTCCGGTCGATCCCCAAGGAGATCGACGAAGCCGCCCGGGTGGACGGTGCCAGCTGGTTCCGGATCTACCGCTCGGTGATCGCGCCGCTCGCCGGTCCTGCCTTCGCCACCTCCGCCATCCTCACCTTCCTGCCGCAGTGGAACTCCTACCTGTGGCCGCTGCTGGTGATCCAGGAGGAGAAGATGCGGCCGGTCCAGGTCGGCATGAGGTACTTCTTCGCCAGCGGCACGGCCGAGGGCACGCCCTGGGGGCAGATCATGGCCTACACGACGATGATCACCATCCCGGTCGTGCTCGTCTTCCTCGCCTTCCAGCGCGCGTTCATCTCCTCGATCGCCTCCTCCGGCGTGAAGGGCTGATCCGCGAGTCCCCTCACAGGACTCGGGGCTGCGCCATTCGGGCTGCCTCGCTTCGTCCCTCGCGCCGCGGCGTGCTCGACGACAGTGAGTGCTTCTCCGCCCCGCAAGCCGTGCAGGCGAGCGGGGCGGACGGAGGTCCGGAGCGCGTGCTGCTCTGGGGCTGCGCGGGGAGCCCCTTTCCGGAGGCCTTGGGGGCTTCGCGTCCCGGGGGAGTCTCTCGGTCCACTAGGATGTCGACAAAACGACGTGAGGGAGAAGAGATGGCCGATCAGGGGCTGTTCGACGCGGAGGAGGCCTCGTTGCTCGGGCCGACGGGCAGGCCACTGCCGGAGTTCCCGGAACCCCCGCCGCCGGACGCCGACAACCGCCGGGCGATCATCGTCTCGATGTGCAACCAGAAGGGCGGGGTCGGCAAGACCACCACCACGATCAACCTGGGGGCCGCGCTGGTCGAGACCGGGCGCAAGGTGCTGCTGGTCGACTTCGACCCGCAGGGCTCGTTGTCGGTGGGCCTCGGCATCAACCCGCACACCCTGGACAAGAGCATCTACAACCTGCTGCTGTCGCGCGAGTACACGGCGGAGCAGGTGATCCAGCCCACCGTCGTGCCGGGACTCGACATCCTGCCCAGCAACATCGACCTGTCGGCCGCGGAGGTGCAGCTGGTCAGCGAGGTGGCGCGCGAGCAGAGCCTCAACCGGGTGCTCGCCCGGTTGCGGGGCAGCTACGACTACATCCTGATCGACTGCGCGCCCAGCTTGGGCCTGCTCACCATCAACGCGCTCACCGCCAGCGACTACGTCGTGATGCCGCTGGAGTGCGAGTTCTTCGCGCTGCGCGGCATCGCGCTGCTCACGGACACGATCGCCAAGGTCCAGGACCGGCTCAACCCGGAGCTGGAGGTGCTGGGCATCCTCGGCACGATGTACGACTCCCGCACCATCCACACCCGCGAGGTGCTGGAGCGCGTGGTGGAGGTCTTCGGCGACGAGGTGTTCCACACCGTCATCCGGCGCACCATCAAGTTCCCCGAGACCACCGTCGCGGGCGAGCCGATCACCACCTATGCCACGAACTCGCCCGGCGCCGCGGCCTATCGCCAGCTGGCCCTGGAGGTGCTGTTGCGGTGTCAAAGCCAGTGAGCAAGCCGACGGGCGGACGGCGCGCCGCCTTGCCCGGCGCGTCAGAGCTGTTCCGGCCCACCAAGCCCGCGCCCGACGTGCCACCGGAGGAGCCGCAGCTGGCCGCCACCGGCCGGGTCAAGCACACCCAGAAGATCACCGTCTACTTCTCCGACGACGAACTGCTGGCCCTCGAGGAGGCCAAGCTGCAGCTGCGCAGGCACGGGGTGCGCGTCGACCGCGGCCGCCTGGTGCGCACGGCCGTCGCCCTGGCGCTGCGCGACTTCGCGGAGCGGGGCGCCGACGGGGACCTGGTCAACGAGCTGACGTGACGCAGACCGGCCGGTCGGTCGCGGGCTTCGACGTCCACCTGACCAACTTCGAGGGCCCCTTCGACCTGCTGCTGCAGCTGATCTCGCGCCGCGAGCTCGACGTGACCGAGGTGGCGCTGTCCCAGGTCACCGACGAGTTCATCGCCCACATCCGTGCGGCCGGTGCCGGGTGGGGACTGGAGCAGACGAGTTCCTTCCTCGTCGTCGCTTCCACGCTGCTCGACCTCAAGAGCGCGCGCCTCCTGCCCGGCGGCGAGGTCAGCGACCCCGACGACGTCGCGGCCCTCGAAGCGCGGGACCTGCTGTTCGCCCGCCTGCTGCAATACCGGGCCTTCAAGGCCGCCTCGGTGTGGTTCGCCGGCACCCTGGCCGCCGCCGGCGCCTGGCACTTCCGCCCGGGTGTCCTGGAGCCGCAGTTCCGCGGCGTGCTGCCCGAGGTGGAGCTGCAGGTCACGCCCGCGGAACTGGCCCGGATGGCCGCCGCCGCGCTGACCCCGGCCCCCGAGCCCACCGTCGAGGTGGCCCATCTCCACACCGCGCAGGTCAGCCTGCAGGAACAGGTGTCCCTGATCGCCGGCCGGCTCCGGCGCGAGGGCGCGCTGACCTTCCGCGCGCTCACGCACGGATGCGACCGGTTGACGGTGGTGGTGCGCTTCCTCGGCATCCTCGAGCTGTTCCGCGCCCGGCAGGTGGTGCTGGAACAGCTCACGCCGCTGGGGGAGCTGACGATCCGGTGGACGGGGCGCGACGAGGAGACCGTCGAGGTGGTCGACGAGTACGGCCCCGCCCCGGACGCCCCCGCCCCGGACGCCGACGACTGATGAGACCGATGAGGGAGACGAGATGAGCATGGCGCGCGCGCTGGAGGCGATCCTCCTGATGGCCACCGATCCGGTGCCGTCCACGGAGCTCGCCGCGATCCTGGAGGCCCCCGTAGACGTCGTCGACGACGAGCTGCGCGGCATCGCGGCCTTCTACGCCGATCAGGAGAGGGGTATCCGGCTGCTGCCCGTGGCGGGCGGGTGGCGGTTCGCCACCGATCCGGCCCAGGCCGCGCTGATCGAGCGGTGGCTGGTCGACGAACAGCGAACGAAGCTCAGCCAGGCCGCGCTGGAGACGCTCTCCGTGATCGCCTACCTGCAGCCCATCTCCCGGGGAAGGATCGCGGGCATCCGCGGGGTGAACGTCGACGGCGTGGTGAAGACCCTGGTGGTGCGAGGACTCGTCCAGGAGGCCGGCCCGGATCCCGTCACGGGCGCCACCACCTTCGCCACCACCTCGCTGTTCCTGCAGAAGATGGGACTGAACTCGATCTCCGAACTGCCCGATCTGGCCCCGCTGCTGCCCGACGCCGTAGCCTTGGAGGCTGAGCTGGGCCAGTTGGCCCAGCCCGCCGAGCCGGAGGGACAACAATGAGCGAGGAAGGCATCCGCCTGCAGAAGGTGCTGGCCGCCGCGGGGGTGGCATCGCGTCGAGCGAGCGAGATCCTGATCGAGGAGGGCCGCGTCGAGGTCAACGGGGAGGTGGTCGTCGAGCAGGGGCGCCGGGTCAACCCGGAGACCGATCACATCCGCGTCGACGGCGCCCGGATCCCCCCGGCGCGCAACCACCGCTATCTGGTGCTGAACAAGCCGCGCGGCGTGGTGGCGTCCATGGACGACCCGGAGGGCCGCGCGAGCCTGGCCGACTACCTGCCCCGGGGCAAGGAGCGCCTGTTCCACGTCGGCCGGCTGGACACGCCCACGGAGGGCCTGATCATCCTCACCAACGACGGCGAGTTCGCCCATCGGATGGCGCACCCCTCCTACGAGGTGCCCAAGACCTACCTGGTGGAGGCGGCCGGGGTGATGGACAACAAGTCGCTGCGGCGACTGGAGAAGGGCGTCACGCTCGACGACGGCCCGATCAAGGCCGACAAGGTCCAGTTGAAGGCGCGCGGGCAGGATCGCACCCTGCTGGAGATCACCATCCACTCGGGGCGCAACCGCATCGTCCGGCGCATGATGGACACCGTCGGCCACCCGGTCGACAGGCTCTCGCGCATCGCGATCGGACCCGTGCGACTGCGCAATCTTCCGCTGGGGGAGAGTCGGGAGCTCACGCGCGAGGAACTGGGCGCGCTGCTCGACCTCGTCGGAATGTGACCGCGGAAGACGAGCGGGTAAACTGCCCCGGTGGTCTCATCCTTGACGCGCCTGCGCGCCCTCACGATCGGCGCCGTCGTTACCGCGCTGACCCTGCTGTCGTCCTGCTCCCCGTCGGCGGAACAACCCGGCGAGTCCGCCTCGCCCACGGCCTCCGCGTCGCCCAGCCCCACGGTCACGATCGATCCCTCGCCCGACCTGAGCGCCATCACCGTCTCTGATACGGACATGCCGGAGGTCAGCGTCGATGCCCCCTGGCGGATCGCGTCGACCCAGTCCGAGGTGCTGCGCGAGGGGGGCTCGCAGCTGCTGGCGGAAGACTCCGTGGTGACCATCCGCTACGTCGGATACAACGGGCGCACCGGCGAGCAGTTCGACGGCAACTTCGACGCGGAGACCCCGCTCACCTACCCGCTGAACAAGTTCGTTCCCGGCTTCACCCAGGCCCTCACCGGCAAGGCCGTCGGTTCCCGGGTGCTGATCGGCATCACCTCCGAGGACGGCTATGAGCAGGGCAACCCCGGCGCGGGGATCGAGGCCGGCGACTCCCTGATCTTCGTCGTCGACATCCTGTCGGCGAACTTCTCCGACGCCACGGGCGAGCCGGTCGCCCCGGTGGAAGGCCTGCCGTCGGTCACCATGACCGAGGACGGCCCGCAGATCAGCCCGCCGGCCGCGCCCGCGCCCGCCGAACTGAAGGTCGCCACGCTGATTCAGGGCCCCGGTGAGGCCGTCACCGCGGAGAGCACGCTGCAAGTGCGCTTCCGCAGCTGGGTCTACGACGGAGCCCGTCTCCTCGACGACGCCTGGGAGCAGCCGCAATCCGGGGCGCTGGCTGGGCTCATCGAGGGATGGGTGCAAGGCCTTCCCGGGCAGACCGCCGGCTCGCGGGTGCTGCTCGTCGTCCCGCCGGCCCTGGCCTATCCCGACGGCCGGCCCACCCCGTCGCCGGGCCTGGAGGCCGGGCAGACGCTGGTCTACGTCGTCGACATCCTCGACGTGCAGAACCCCTGACGCCTTACGTCGTTCTTTGTTTCAGCAGGTCTCTATCTCCCAGCCGCACGGCATGGCGGGGGGATAGGGGCCTGCTGTCGCGGCGAGAGCCTCGGGCAGGCTGCGGCAGGGGCCGAGGCCGAGCGACGCGCAGAGCATCGCCAGCACGTCGTCGTTCTTCCGGCCCTGTGCCCGTAGCTCGGCGAGCGTGACGGCGCCGTCGCGTTTGGCCAGACGCACCCCGTTCCGGTTGGTCACCAGGCCCGCATGCGCGTAGCCGGGCGGGCGGCCGCCCAACTGCGCCGCCAGCCAGGCCTGCCGCGGCGCGCTGGAGAGGAGATCGACGCCGCGGGTGACGTGGGTGATCCCCATCGCCAGGTCGTCGACCACCACGGCGAGGTTGTAGGCCACCTGGCCGTCGCCGCGCACCAGGACGAAATCGTCCACCGTGCCCTCCACCTCCCCGGCGAAGGCGTCCCGCACGCGGAAGACCGCGCCATCGGCCCGGACGCGAAGGGCGGCCGGCCGGCTCCGCCGGCGTCGCTCCCGCTCCGCGGAACTCAGGTCTCGGCAGGTTCCGGGATAGGGCCGGTAGCCGTCGTCGTGGGGCGCGGAGGCCGCCTCGGCGATCTCGCGGCGCGTGCAGTAGCACTCGTAGGTGCGCTCGCCGAGCGCCCGGATGGCCTCGCGATAGGCCGCCTGCCGCTCGCTCTGGAAGACGGGGTCGCCGTCGAAGTCCAGTCCGAGCGCGGCCAGGTCGGCGAGCTGACGCTCCGCGCCTCCGGCGAAGGCCCGCACTCTGGCCACGTCGAGATCCTCGATCCGCATCAGCCATCGGCCGCCGGCCCGGCGCGCCGCGAGCCAGCCGGCCAGCGCGGTGCGAAGATTGCCCAGATGCAGGTCGGACGTGGGGCTGGGGGCGTAGCGGTCGACGTGCGGGGGAGAAGCCACTCCGCCATGATGCCAGGAGGGATTCGCTACGCTGGCCCCCAGCGGGCGGACGACGATTGTTAAGGAACGCGGGCACGATGAGCGCAGCGAAGTCGGAGCGGTTGATGAACCTGCTCATCATGCTGCTCTCGACGCGGCGCTTTGTCACGCGGGACGAGATCAGGCGCACCATCGCCGGGTACAACCAGTCGTCGGGGCCGGCCTTCGAGAGACAGTTCGAGCGCGACAAGGACGAACTGCGCGGCCTCGGCATTCGCATCCAGACTGGGAGCAACGATCCGCTCTTCGCCGACGAGGAGGGGTATCGCATCGACCGCGCGGACTTCGAACTGCCCCCCATCGCCTTCACGCCCGAGGAGCGCGCGGTGCTGGCGGTCGCGGGCCGGGTCTGGCAGGACCACGTCGCGGCGGAGAGCACCGTGCACGCCTTCGAGGCGCTGCGCGCGGGCGGCGCGGAGCCCGACCTGGCCCTGATGCCGATGCTGCAGCCGCGGATCGCCGGCGACGACCCAGGCTTCCAGGAACTCCTCGGCGCGGTCACCGAGCGGCGGCAGGTGCGCTTCCGCTACGGGGACAAGGCGCGCACGGTGCAGCCGTGGCGGCTGTATCAGCGCCGGGGGCGGTGGTATCTCCTCGGTCACGACCTCGGCGCCCGAGGGGTTCGCCACTTCAAGCTGTCCCGCCTCCAATCCGAGGTGGCGAGGGCGGGAAAGCCCGACGCGTTCGAGGTGCCCGCTGACGCGGACCAGCTCACCGCACACGCCCGGGGGGAGGAGACCGGCGTGGTGGCGCTCGGGCCGGAATGCCCGTCGGACCTGCGGCGCGCGGCGCGCCCCGTCGCCTGGGACGGCGACCTGCCCGCCGGGTACCAGGCCTTCGAGATCTCCAGCCCCTCGCTGGAGGCGCTGGCCCAGGACCTCTGCGCGGCCGGGCCGGCGGCCATCGCGCTGGCTCCCGCCGAACTCCGCGGCCAGGTGATCGCGCGCCTGACCGCCGTCGTCGAAGGAGGCCCGCGATGACCTCCCAGGAACAGCTCGCCCGGATGCTGCGGCTGGTGCCCTACCTGCGCGGCCGGCAAGGCGTGACCGTCGCCGAGGTGGCCGAGGCCTTCGGGGTCAGCCCGCGGATCGTGCTGTCCGACCTGACGGTGCTCCAGTTCTGCGGGCTGCCCGGCGGCTACCCGGACGATCTCTTCGAGGTGGATATCGACGCGGCCCGCGAGGAGGGCGTCATCTACCACTTCGAGAACGCCGACGTGCTGAGCCGGCCGCTGCGACTGCGCCCTGCCGAGGCCGCGAGCCTGATGGCGGCGCTCGGCCTGGTCGCGGACCTGGCCGGCGACCAGGCGCCCGCGGCGAGCGCGCTGGCGAAGCTCCGCGGCACCGTCGGGGAGGCGAGTCAGGCCGTGCTGATCGACGTCGATTCGGGACGCGCCCCGGTGCGCGCGGCGCTGATCGCGGCGATCGAGGACCGCACGGTGGTGCGCCTCGTCTACCGTCGGGCGGGGGAGTCCGCGCTGCGGGAGGCCGACGTCGAGCCGGCCAGGCTGCACAACGAGGCCGGGTTCGGCTATCTCGATGCGTGGAGCAGGTCCCGGGGCGCCTGGCGCAGCTTCCGCCTGGACCGGATCGCCGATGTGTACACGAGCGGCGAGTCCTTCGAGCCGCGCGAGGCCGAGCCGGCCGGATGGTTCGACGACGCGCCCACGACGATCACCCTGACACTGGCGCCGGAGGCCGAATGGGTGGCGGAGTACTATCCGAGCCGCTCGGTGCAGCGCACGGAGGCGGGCATGGAGGTCGCGCTGCCCGTGGCGTCGCGCTCGTGGGCGATCTCGCTGCTGCTCCGCCTCGGGGGCGGCGTGCGCGCCTGCTCCGACGAGGCTCTCGTCGCGGCCGCCCGCGCCGAGGCCCGCGAGGCGTTGAACCCCTACTCTGTCGGGCAGGGCTCCCTCGGGTAGGGTGTCGGTTGTGATTGCGATCTGGATTCTCGCCGGGCTCGGCCTGGCCGGGGCGATCGCGCTCGCCGTCTACGCGTCGGGCCTGCGGCACAAGGCGGCCGCGCTGCGCCACGAGATCGGCGTGACCCGGGGACGGCTGGCCCCAGTGGGCGAGTTGGCGTCTCAACTCGAAATCCCGGGAAAGCGCGCATAGGATTCGTGGGTGCGCGCACGCGCGCCCGTGATCGGCCTCGCGGTCGAGGAATGAGGAAAGAACGAATGTTTCCTGGTGGATGGGAATTGGTGGTCATCCTCGTGGTGGCCCTGCTCTTGTTCGGCGGATCCCGCCTGGCAGGCCTGGGTAAGGGCGTCGGCCGCTCGATCCGCGAGTTCAAGGAAGAGGTCAAGACCGATCAGCCGGCCCAGGTCGAGCAGCCGGGGACTCCGGCGCAGACCCCGCCCCCGGCCGCTCCCGATCAGGGCTATGCGGCGCCCAGCCCGACCGCTCCCACTGAGCCGACCGACCGCCCTGAGCAGCGCTGAGCATGTCCGCCGTCACCGCTGAGCCGAAGGCCGAGCGCCGGCGGTTCGGCTGGTTGCGGCCGCCGAAGGCGACCGAAGACGGGCGGATGTCGCTGTACGATCACCTGCGCGAGCTGCGCTACCGGGTGACGATCTCGGCCTTAGCGGTCCTGATCGCCTCGCTCGGCTGCATCTTCTTCTACGCGCAGTTGATCGACTTCATGGTCAGTCCGTGGACCATCGCCAAGGAAGCGGTCCTGAAGGCCAACCCCGACGCCCAACTGCAGATGATGAACCTGGGCGTCCTGGCGCCCTTCACCCTGGCCGTGATCGCGTGCCTGGTGACGGGCGTCATCGTGTCCAGCCCGGTGTGGCTCTACCAGATCTGGGCCTTCGTCGCTCCCGGCCTGGTGAAGAAGGAGCGCAAGTACGCGCTCGCCTTCCTCGGCAGTGCGATCCCGCTGTTCCTCCTCGGTTGCGCGCTGGCCTTCATCGTGTGGCCCCGGGGCATCGCCATGCTGCTGAGCTTCACGCCGGAGCACATGGACATCATCAACATGCTGGAGATGAGCCAGTTCCTGGGCATGCAGATCAAGCTGATCCTGGTGTTCGGGCTGAGCTTCGTGCTGCCGGTGGTGCTGGTGGGCCTGAACGTCGTCGGCCTCATCCGGGGCTATCAGCTGGGGAGGGCGCGCCGCTTCGTGGTCTTCGGCGCCGTGGTGTTCGCCGCGATGGCCACCCCCACCACCGACCCCTTCACGCTGGCGGCGCTCGCGGTGCCCATCATCGGGCTGTTCCTGATCGCCGAGGTGGTGTGCCGCCTCCTCGACAAGCGCAAGGGCATCACAGCGGAGACCGCCGCCGAGTTCGCCATCGATCTCGACGACGGGAAGTGAGCAAGGAACTAGCCCGCCCCCGCCTGGCTACGGTCGTGGTCAACGAGACCTCCGGCGGCGGGCGCGCGGGCAGGTTGCTTCCTCAAGTGGTTCGGCACCTGCGCGAGGGTCTCCACACGGCGGAGCTGCACATCGTCACGTCGTCCTCGTTCGACGAGGCCCGGCGCCTCACCCGGTCGGCGGCGCTGACCGCGCGGCCGGGCGATTGCGTCATCGTGATGGGCGGCGACGGCATGGCCCACCTCGGCCTGAACGCCTGCGCTCAGACCGACGCCACGCTGGGGCTGATTCCCGCGGGCACGGGCAACGACTTCGCCCGCGCGATCGGGGTCCCGCGCTCGGTGCCCGATGCCGTCCAGGCCATCGTCGACGGACACGTGCGCACGATCGATCTCAACCGGCTGGACTCCGCCGCCGGGCGGCGATACGTCGGGGCGGTGGTCTCCAGCGGCTACGACGCGCGGGTCAACAGGGCGACCAACGACATCCGGCTGCGGTTCGGCGCCCTCAGCTACGGCGTGATCGCGCTGCGCGAGTTGGCTCACTTCTCGCCCCTCACCTACCGGCTGACCATCGACGGCACGCCGCGGGAGCTGGAGGCCATGCTGGTAGGGGTGTGCAACACCGGCGTCTTCGGCGGCGGGATGAAGATCTCCCCGGCCGCGGATCCCACCGACGGGCTGCTCGACCTGACCATCGTGCATAAGGCCAGCCGGGGAAAGCTGCTGCGGCTGCTGCCCACCATCTACACCGGAGGCTTCCTCAAGGACCCGGCCGTCGAGGTGCTGCGGGCCGAATCGGTACACCTCGACGGCGAGGGCCTGTTCCTGATGGGCGACGGTGAGGAACTGGGCGGCGTGCCCGCCACGGTCACCTGCGCCCCGGCCGCGCTGAAGGTCTTCACCCGCCGCCACGGGTAGCCTTGGCTCGTGAGCGAGCCCATCCATCCCGTCGTCGCCGGCTTCGCCGAGCAGTACCCCTTCGCCCTCGACGACTACCAGATCCGGGGCTGTGAGGCGCTGGCGGCGGGCAAGGGGGTCCTGGTCGCGGCCCCCACCGGCGCGGGCAAGACGGTCGTCGGGGAGTTCGCCGTGCATCTCGCGGTGGAGAGCCTGCGCAAGTGCTTCTACACCACGCCCATCAAGGCGCTGTCCAACCAGAAATATCACGACCTGGTGGAGCGCTACGGGCCCGATCGGGTGGGCCTGCTCACCGGCGACCTGTCGGTCAACGCCGAGGCGCAGATCGTGGTGATGACCACCGAGGTGCTGCGCAACATGATCTACGCCGAGTCCACGACGCTGCACAACCTGGGATACGTCGTGCTCGACGAGGTGCATTACCTGGCGGACAAGTTCCGGGGCGCGGTCTGGGAGGAGGTGATCCTGGGGGTGTCGCCGTCGGTGCAACTGGTCGCGTTGTCGGCCACCGTGAGCAACGTCGAGGACTTCGGCGACTGGTTGCGCACCGTGCGCGGGGACCTGGACACCGTCGTGTCCGAACGGCGCCCGGTGCCGCTGTTCCAGCATGTGCTGGTGGGCCGGCGGTTCCACGATCTCTTCGACGACATCGCGCCCACCGCGCGCGAGCTTCCCGGCACGGCACGGGCCAAGGTCAATCCCGAGCTGCTGCGCGTCGCCAAGAACGAGGCGGGCCGGGTCCGCGACGACTCCCGGCGGCCGCGCGGCCGCAACGGCCGGGGCAAACCGCACCACGGCCGGGGCTCCGGGTCCTACGGCGGGGCGACGCACCCTCGGTTCGCGGGCAAGCCCACCAGCCGGGCTGAGGTGGCCGTCGTCCTGGACCGGGCGCGGTATCTCCCCGCCATCTACTTCATCTTCTCCCGGGTCGGCTGCGACGCGGCGGTCGGTCAGGTGAGGGGGTCCGGGGTGGTGCTCACCTCGTCGGCGGAGGCTCGCCTGCTCGGGGAGATCGCCGATCGGCACGCCTCCGGGCTGAACCCCTCGGATCTGGAGGCGCTCGGTTACGAGGACTTCCGCGAGGCGCTCACCAGCGGGGTGGCCGCCCACCACGCCGGACAGGTGCCCGCGTTCAAGGCGATCGTGGAGGAGGGTTTCCAGAGCGGGGCCCTGAAGCTGGTCTTCGCGACGGAGACCCTGGCGCTGGGCATCAACATGCCCGCCCGCACCGTCGTGCTGGAGAAGCTCACCAAGTACAACGGCGAGAGCCACGTCGACATCACGCCCGGCGAGTTCACTCAGCTCACCGGCCGCGCGGGGCGCCGCGGGATCGACGTCGAGGGCCACGCGGTGGTGCTGTGGCAGCCGGGCATGGACCCGCGGGCCGTGGCGGGGCTGGCCTCCCGGCGCACCTATCCGCTGCGCTCCAGCTTCGCGCCCACCTACAACATGACGGTCAACCTGATGGGCACGCTGGGGAGGGAGCGGGCGCGGGCGCTGCTCAGCGAGTCGTTCTCGCAGTACCTCACGGACAAGACGGTGGTGCAGACCTCCCGGCGCGACCGCCGGCTGCGGGCGGAGTGGGAGCGCGCCCGGGAGGAGCTGGTCTGCGAGCAGGGCGACATCATGGACTACGCGCGGCTGCGCGACGAGGTCTCCCGGCTGGAGGCGCTCACCTCGAAGCGCGGGCGCCGCGACGATCCGGCCGACGAATACGAACTGGCGCAGGTCGCGCTGCTCCGGGCGGAGCTGCGCGCCCATCCGTGCCACCGCTGCCCGGATCGCGAGACCCATGCGGTGCAGGCGGCCACGATGCTGCGCTTGGAGCGCGAGATCGCCCGGGCGGAGCAGGCCGCCACCGGAGGCAAGGCGTCGCTGGCCGAGCAGTTCGACCGGGTGACCGCGGTGCTGTCCGAGCTGGGCTACCTGGACGGCGACGCGCTCACCGACGCGGGCCGGATGCTGTGCCGGATCTACAACGAGCTCGACCTGGTGGCCGCGGAGTGCGTGCGGCGCGACGTGTTCGCGGGCCTGGACGCCCCGCAGCTGGCCGCGGTGCTGTCCACCATGGTCTACGAGTCGCGCCCCGGGAAGGGCCAGCGCCAGCCGCGGATGCCGGACGGCGCCAGCGAGCGCGCCCAATCCGCGCTGCGGGGCCTCTGGCGGGAGCTGGGGCACCTGGAGCGCCGTCAATCGATCGACCGAGCCCGCGAGCCGGATATCGGCTTCGCCGAGTCGGCCTGGCGCTGGGCCTCCGGCCAGGAGCTGGCGAAGGTGCTGCGCACCAGCGGCACCTCCGCCGGAGACTTCGTCCGGGCCACCCGCCAGGTGATCGACCTCGCCGGCCAGCTGGCCCAGGCGGTCGGGCCGGGCGACCTGCGTCGCACCTGCCGAGCCGTGGTGGACGCCATGCGCCGGGGGGTCGTCGCCGCGGACATGTCCGAGGATTAGTGGTCGTGTGCGTTGGTTCCGTGGTGCTACGGGTGGGGTCCGCTCCCGCCCGACGCGTTCACGGCGCTTCGCGCGTGTTAGGACCCGTCCAGAAATTATTGCTGCGTGTCGCTTCCTGGATCGGGCGCCTGACTTCGT
>DAOLFC010000040.1:19120-26873 GCA_035326505.1 Arachnia sp. | reverse complement strand
ACGAGGGCGAACCTCCGCCTTGTCATCCATCCCGCCCAGAAACCGACACACTCGCCCAAATTTCCTGTCGGACCCTATCCCCTGGGTCCGACAGCTCTCGTCGCGGCAGAGCCGTTGCCAGTAGGCTGCTGGCATGCTGCTCAGCGATCGCGACATCCTGGCCGAGGTTGCCACCGGAGGCATCCAACTCGATCCGTGGGACGAGGCGATGGTCCAGCCGGCCAGCGTGGACGTGCGCATCGACAAATTCTTCCGGGTCTTCGAGAACCACCGTTACGCCACGATCGACCCCTCCCAGGAACAGCCCGAGCTGACCCGCCTCGTCGAGCCCCCGTCGGGCGAGGCGTTCGTCCTGCATCCCGGGGAGTTCGTGCTGGCCTCGACGCTGGAGCTGGTCACGCTGGGGACGAGCGTCGCGGCCCGGCTGGAGGGCAAGTCGTCGCTGGGCCGCCTGGGCATCCTCACCCACTCGACGGCGGGCTTCATCGACCCCGGCTTCTCCGGCCACGTCACTCTGGAGCTGTCCAACATGGCGACGCTGCCCGTGAAGCTCTGGCCGGGGATGAAGATCGGCCAGTTGTGCTTCTTCCGCCTCACCTCACCGCCGGAGAATCCCTACGGATCGAAGAAGTACGGCTCGCGCTACCAGGGTCAGCGCGGCCCCACCCCGTCGCGGTCCTACCTGAACTTCCACCGCACCGAGGTCTGACCTCCCCTTCCCCGCCTGCCCTTGTGCCGGACGCCAGCGTTTGTGCGCGACGCCAGCCCTCCTGCAAGACGCCAGCCGTCCTGCCCGACGCCAGCGCTTGTGCCAGACGCCAGCCCTCCTGCAAGACGCCAGCCGTATACGGCTGGCGTCTTGCACAAACGCAGGCGGATCCCGCAAACGGCTGGCGGATCACGGCGAGAAGGGGCCGTCGACGCGGTTGCTAGCCGAGCGAACGCGCCATTCGGGCCACACCTTCGCGGATCACCTCGGGCGAGGCGGCCAGGTTGATGCGCACCCACTGTCTTGCGTCGCGGGCGAAGTCGGTGCCGAGGTTGAACCGCACCCGGCCCCTCTCGTGGAACTGCTTGGCGGGGAACTCCAGGCCGAGCGGCGCGCAGTCCACCCAGGCCAGGTAGGTGCCCCCCGACGGCTCGTAAGTGAGGCCCAACTGCGCGGCCAGCTCGTCGGCCAACAGCCGCTTGTGCCGCGCGACCTCCTCCGCGACGCGCAGCGGCCAATCGCGGGCGTCATTGAGCGCCGCGGTGTGAGCGATGATCCCGGCGTAGCTGGCGTTCTCGCTGACCATCGGGTGCAGGCCGCGCAAGGTCGCCCGCGCGCCCGGCCCGGCGACGATCAGCCCGGCCTTGTAGGCCGCCAGGTTCCACGACTTCGACGCCGACGTCACGACGAACGCGTTGTCCGCGCCGGGCACCTGCAGATACGGCGTATGCAGCGACGGCGTGAGCGGGGCGTGGATCTCGTCGGAGATCACCACGACGTCGTGCTCGGCGGCCAGCCGGGCCACCTCTTCGAGCTCGGCCAGGGTATGCACGGTGCCGTTGGGGTTGTGCGGCGAGCAGAGCAGGTAGGCCGTGGGCGTGACGCCGCGGGCGCCGCTGAAGGCCTCGGCCAGGCCGTCGAGGTCGAGCCGACCAGCGTCGGTCAGGGGCACCTCCAACGTCTGTCGGCCGGTGGCCTTGCAGATCCCCCGGAACGGCGGATAGATGGGGGGATTGATCACGACGTGGTCGCCGGGCTCGGTGACGGCGGCCAGGGCGTCGCGCATGCCCTGCATCACGTCGCCGGCCAGCTTGAGGTCGCCGGCATCGATCTGCCAGTTCCAGGTATCGGCCGCGTAGGCGATGAAGGCGTTCTGGTAGTCGGGCTGTTCCGGGTAGCCGCTGTCGGACAGCGCGATCGAGCGGGTCAGCGCATCCGCGATCGGCTCCGCCAGCCGCGCATCCATCTCCGCGACGAACATCGGCAGCACGTCGGGCTCGAACCGACTCCACTTGATGGAGCGACGACGACGCAGTTCGTCCAGCGGGACATCGAAGATAGCCATGCGCCCCATCCTGCCCCCAAGCCATGGGCCTTCACCAACGATGTCCGCGACCAGAGGAAAGCCGGCGCGCGAACTGTAAATTTTACAGCAATTTGCACTTCGCTTACAGTTCGGCGACCTTGGCCGCCCGTCGCCTTCTCTGTTCGCACCGCAGCAGGGAGCCACGCACGGACAGAATGAAGCGGGGACGGAGGGATGGCGTGGCGGACGTAAAGAAAACCCCCCAAGCATCCACGAACCGCCGGACGAGCGGGACGGAGGTCGGCAGGCCGCCACCGCCATCCCTTCGTGCCCGCGGCGCCCTCCGTTCCCCACTCCCCTGACGGATAAGTGCGGTCACAATGCGATTCTGCCGATTTCAGCCCTGCGAATCGACGCTAGCCGCACTTATCCGTCTCCGCGGCAGAAGACCCCAGACAGGAACTTGGCCAAGCCCCGCATCCTGACGCATAATGGCCGGGCGTCGCAAGGCATTGATGAGGCCATCACCTCGGAGCTGCCGGAAGAACGGCCCCTCAGGGCTCACTAGAACCGGCCGCGGAGCAGAGAAGGAAGTGGAGCGCCCACGGCGCTCAAGGAGGGTGGTACCGCGGGCCTCGGCTCGTCCCTTCGCCGACGACGACGAAGAGGAACCGATGACCACCCAGCCCAGTTCTGTCCCCCAATACCGAGCGGTCCCCGCTCAGGTGGACTTCCCCGCGATGGAACACGACGTGCTGAAGCTCTGGCAGGAGCGCGGCACGTTCGAGGCGTCGCTGGCCAAGACCGCCGACGGCCGGCCGTGGACCTTCTACGAGGGCCCGCCGACGGCCAACGGCATGCCCGGCACCCACCACATCGAGGCCCGGGTGTTCAAGGACATCTTTCCGCGCTTCCGCACCATGCAGGGCTACCGCGTCGACCGGAAGGCCGGCTGGGACTGCCACGGCCTGCCCGTCGAGATCGCTGTCGAGCGCGAGCTGGGCTTCTCCGGCAAGAACGACATCGAGGCCTACGGGATCGAGCCGTTCAACGCGAAGTGCCGCGACTCCGTGCTGCGCCACGTCGACGCGTTCACCGAGCTCACCGAGCGCATGGGCTACTGGGTGAACCTGGACGAGGCCTACGTCACGATGTCGACGCCGTACGTCGAGTCGGTGTGGTGGGGCCTGAAGCAGATCTTCGACAGGGGCCTGCTGGAGGAGGACTACCGCGTCGCGCCGTACTGCCCGCGCTGCGGCACCACGCTGTCGGATCACGAGTTGGCGCAGGGCTATGAGGACGTCACCGACCCGTCGGTGTACGTGCGCTTCCCCCTCACGTCCGGCCCGCACGCCGGCACCGCCGACCTGCTGGTGTGGACGACGACGCCCTGGACGCTGGTCTCCAACACCGCCGTCGCCGCACATCCCGAGGTGACCTACCGCCTGGCCACCCACCCCGAACAGCGCCCGGTGATCGTCGCCGAGCCGCTGGCGGAGAAGGTGCTGGGCGAGGAATGGACGCTGACGGACACCTTCCAGGGCAGCGAGATGGAATCGTGGAGCTACCAGCGCCCGTTCGAGCTGGTGGAGTTCCCGTCGCCGGCGCACGTCGTGGTGCTGGCCGACTACGTCACCACCGAGGACGGCACCGGTCTGGTCCACCAGGCCCCGGCCTTCGGCGAGGACGACATGGCGGTGTGCCGTCGCTACGGTCTGCCGTTCGTCAACCCGGTGCGCCCCGACGGCACCTTCGAGGAGTCGGTCGGCCTCGTCGGCGGGCAGTTCTTCAAGGACGCCGACGCCGACCTGGTGAAGGACCTTACACACCGCGGCCTGATGTTCCGCGTGCTCCAGTACGAGCACTCCTACCCGCACTGCTGGCGCTGCCACACTGTGCTGATCTACTACGCCATGCCTTCGTGGTACATCCGCACCACGCAGCGCAAGGACGAGCTGATCGCGCAGAACGAGGCCACCAACTGGTACCCCGCGTCGATCAAGCACGGCCGCTACGGCGACTGGCTGAACAACAACATCGACTGGGCGCTGTCGCGGTCGCGCTACTGGGGCACCCCGCTGCCGATCTGGCGCAACGACGACGATCCCGACGACCTGATCTGCATCGGCTCGTTGGCCGAGCTGGGCGAGCTCACCGGCCGCGACCTCAGCGACCTCGACCCCCACCGCCCGTTCATCGACGACGTCGTAATCGAGCGCGACGGGCGCACCTACCACCGCGTGCCCGAGGTGATCGACGCGTGGTTCGACTCCGGCGCCATGCCGTTCGCGCAGTGGGGCTTCCCGCACGCGCCCGGTTCCGCCGAGCAGTTCGAGCGCAGCTACCCGGCCGACTTCATCTGCGAGGCCATCGACCAGACCCGCGGCTGGTTCTACTCGCTGATGGCCGTCGGCACGCTGGTCTTCGACGAGTCGAGCTATCGCAACGTCCTGTGCCTGGGCCACATCCTGGCCGACGACGGGCGCAAGATGAGCAAGCACCTGGGCAACATCCTGGAGCCCATCCCGCTGATGGACCAGCACGGCGCCGACGCGGTGCGCTGGTTCATGGCGTGCTCCGGGTCGCCGTGGATGGCGCGTCGCGTGGGCCACCAGGCGATCGGCGAGACGGTGCGCAAGGTGCTGCTGACCTACTGGAACACCGTCGCGTTCCAGTCGCTGTATGCGCGCGCCGCCGGGTGGTCGCCCGTCGGCGAGGCCCCGGCCGTCGCCAAGCGTCATGTGCTCGACCGCTGGCTGGCCTCCGCGACGAACGGCCTGATCCGCGACATCACCGCCGCGCTCACCGACTTCGACACCCAACGCGCCGGCGCCCTGCTGGCGGGCTTCGTCGACGATCTGTCGAACTGGTACGTGCGCCGGTCGCGTCGCCGCTTCTGGGCCGGCGAAGCCGGGGCGCTCTGGACGCTGCACGAGACCCTCGACGCCGTGACCCGCCTGCTGGCGCCGATCATGCCGTTCGTCACCGAGCGCGTGTGGCAGGACCTGTTCCATGCCGCTGATCCCGACGGGCCGGCGTCGGTGCATCTGGCCGATTGGCCGGTGGCCGACGAGTCGCTCATCGACGCGGGTCTGGAGCAGGCCATGGGCCTCACCCGACGCGCCGTCGAGCTCGGCCGCGCGGCCCGTGCCGAGTCGAAGGTGAAAATCCGCCAGGCGCTCAGCCGGATCCTGGTGCCGAGCGCCATGATGGAGCGCCTGTCCCCCGAGCTACAGGCCGAGATCAAGGCCGAGCTGAACGTCGAAAACGTGGACTCCTTCGCCTCCGCCGGCGACCTCGTCGACTACTTCGCCAAGGGCAACTTCCGCTCGCTGGGCAAGCGCTTCGCCAAGCGCACGCCGCTGGTCGCCAAGGCCATCTCGGAACTCGACGCGGCCCGGTTGGCGGCCGACCTGCGCGAGCGCGGGACCTCGTCGTTCGAGTTCGAGGGCGAGACCATCGAGGTCACGGCCGACGACGTGGTGCTGAGCGAGCGCCCGCGCGAGGGCTGGTCGGTGATCAACGAGCAGGGCGAGACCGTCGCGCTCGACCTGGAGCTGACGCCCGAGCTGATCCGCTCGGGCCTCGCGCGCGAGGCCATCCGGTTCATCCAGGACGCCCGCAAGAAGGCCGGCCTGGAGGTGACCGACCGGATCGTCGTGCGACTCCAGGCCGACGGCGAGCTGGCCGACGCGATCGCCGCCCACGCGGCCGAGATCGCCGACGAGGTGCTGGCCGTGGACCTGGCGCAGGGCGAGGTGGCCGACGCCACCAACGAGGAGCCGGAACTGGGCATCAGGCTCACCCTCCGCAAGGCCTGACCACACCGTCGCCTCGCCGGCCGGCTATCTCGCCAAAGCAGTGGTCACTTCGTGTTGGACTACCAACACGAAGTGACCACTGCTTGCTCTGCACGGGCCTTGATCCCATAGAGCATGCGGCGCATCATCGGGAAGTCGCCGATCTCCATCAGCGGCACAGTCACGGGGAGCAGGGGGTCGAGGCGGTAGCGGGCGGTGAGGCGGGTCACCAGCCTGGTGCCACCGTCGCCCTGAGGCGTCAGAAGCCACGACCAGGTCGAGTCGGGCTTGTGCCAGATCAGGCGGGAGGGCGGCGTCGCCTCCGCAACCCGGAACGACGTCTGCTCGCTCGCGCGGGACGTCATCGGCGCGGCGAGATCGCCCACGGCTGGCGATTGGTACGGCGGCAGGATCGTGGTCGCGCTGGGTCTTCCCGCGTTGTCGAGCCAGTCGTAGGAGTAGAAGCCCGCGCGCCCGACACCCACCTGGACCAACCACGGCCACACCTGATCCGGGGGTGCGTCGATGCTGATGGCGCGCGTCGCCACGAAGGCCGCCTTGGACACCAGTTCGTCGCCGGGCATCGCCCCTGTCGCCTCGTCGGGCGTGGCGCCCCAGGAGAGATGCCACCTGCGGTAGCGGACGAAGGCGTAGCCGATGGCCGCGCCCGCACAGGCGACGCCGATCACGCGAACGACACGACTCACGCAAGGATCCTATCCACCGTTCCCGCGTGCCCGGATTCACGGCGCGGAAGTCCGGGCTCGCAAAAGCAGATGTCACTTTGTGTTGGTAGTCCCACACAAAGTGACATCTGCTTGCTGATTCTGAGCTACCGCTAGGACGCGGTGCGCTTCAGGGTGAACTCCTTCGTCGTCGCGATGGCGCCATCCGGGTACTGGCCGCGCACCCGGAAGGTGTAGGAGCCGGGTGTGCTGGCCCCGTAGGTGAGCGGGATCACGAAGTTGCCGGCCTTGTCCGTCTGCCTCGTCTGCGAACGAACCCACTTGCCGTTCACCTTCGCCTCCGTCCAGGACGTGATGGCTCCGGGGGTGTCGAACGTGCCCCACGTATAGGTGGTCAGGTTGACCTTCTTGCTCCCCGCCGAAGCGACGGTGGGGTTACCCAGACGGCGCAACTCGAAGTTCTTCGAGGCGACGACGGTGCCATCCGGATACTGACCCCGCACCCGGAAGGTGTACGTGCCGCGCGTGTTGGCGCCGTAGGTGAGCGGGATCGCGTAGTTGCCCGAACCGTCGGTCTGCCTCTTCTGGGACACATTCCACTTGCCGTTCACCAGCACTTCGGTCCAAGCGGTAATCGCCTTGGTGGTGTCGAACGTGCCCCAGGTGTAGGTGGTGACGTTGACCAGCTTGGTCCCGGCCGAGTAGACGGTGGGGGCGCCGGGCGTCTTCGACGGTTGCGACGGCTGAGCCGGTTGCGACGGCTGAGCCGGCGCCGGCACCGCCACGGCGGCGCTGGTCTTCGACACCGAGGTGTACCCGGACTTCGAGCCGGTCACCGTCACCGTGATCTTCTTGCCGGCGTCGCCGGCGGTCAGGGTGTAGCTCGACGCCGTCGCCCCGGAGATCGCGCTCCCGTCGCGCAGCCACTGGTAGGCCAGCGTCACCGGAGCGGGCTTCCATTCGCCGGCGTTGGCGGTCAGCGCGCTGCCGACCTTGGCCGACCCGGAAACCGTCGGAGTCGGGGTCGCGGTGAAGGACTGGATGGTCGGACCGCCCGAGGGGCCTGTCAACGTGAGCTCATATGGCCCCGCGTAACTCCAGTTCTGCTGAATCGCGACGGAATACGTGCCCGAGTTGAGAACCTTCGTCTCGGCATACGTCAGTTTCTTCGTGGTGTCATTCCAACGAGGAGTGTTGGAGCTGATCTTATTACCCGCCGCGTCGTACCACAGCACATTGACCGCTCCAATAT
>DAOLFC010000040.1:0-19020 GCA_035326505.1 Arachnia sp. | reverse complement strand
CAGCATTCAACGCAAGATCCACTCTGCCCGACTCCGCGAGCGTGAACCGATAGAAATCAACGCTGTCGTTGGCGGTGATCGAGTCGTTGATCGTCGTGCCGAACGCGTACGGCGTGGCCGTTTCGATGGTGTTCCCGCCGTCGGCCGCGAAAGCATTGGTCGCGATACCGAGCGGAATGAGCGAGGCGACGAGGGCCGCCACCAGCAGCCCGGCGATCCGTCGCAGAAGAGAAGGTCTGTGCGTGTGCAATGCAGACATGATTCACCTTTCATCGGCCCCCCCAATGAGACCGAACGCGGTCATCGTACTGCTCGCAGGTTACGACGCAACACCATTCCCACTCTGGTGACCAAAGGGACCTAGGTCTATTCAGGACCTAGGTCTATTCGGCCAGCGCGCCCATCGGGAGTCCGGGGGGCACGGGCTGAGCGCGCGTCTCCGCCTCGCGCACCCACCGACGCACACCAAAAAGTAAGGGGTTCCACCGTGGACGGTGGAACCCCTTACTTTCAGCCTGAGTCGAGGGCTCCCTGCGAGGCTCCGACCAGCGGTGCCTGCCCAGGGTTGCGGGCGATCAGATCATCGGACGGGTGTTCCAGATGCGCTTCAGGTAGTCGCGCATGGAGCGATCCGAGCTGAAGAAGCCGGTCCGCGCGACGTTCAGGACCGCGGAGCGGGTCCAGGCCTCCTCGTCGGCGTACTTCTCCTCCACCTTGGCCTGCGCGTCGACGTAGGACTGGAAGTCGGCCAGGGCCATGAAGCGGTCCTGGTGCAGCCAGTTGTAGGCCACCGAGTCGAACAGGTGGGGGTCGCCCTCGGAGAAGTGACCCGACAGGATCAGGTCGATCGCGCCCCTCAGCTGCGGGTTGGACTCGTAGTAGGAGCCCGGGTTGTAGCCCTGGGCGCCCAGCTCGGCCACGGCCGGCTCGTCCATGCCGAACAGGAAGAAGTGCTTGTCGCCGACGAGCTGGCGGATCTCGACGTTGGCGCCGTCGTCCGTGCCGACGGTGAGCGCACCGTTGAGGGCGAACTTCATGTTGCCGGTGCCCGAGGCCTCCATGCCGGCCAGCGAGATCTGCTCGGACAGGTCGGCGGCGGGGATCAGCTTCTCGGCCAGGGTGACGTTGTAGTTCGCCGGGAAGGCGACCTTCAGGCGTCCCTCGAGGATCGGGTCGGCGTTCACCTTCGCGGCCACCTTGTTGATCAGGTGGATGGTGTCCTTGGCCATCTTGTAGCCGGGGGCGGCCTTGGCGCCGAACACCACGGTGCGCGGGGTCAGATCCGCCGCAGCGATCTTGCCCGAGAGCACCTGCTCGTACAGCGAGACGATGTGCAGCAGCTTCAGCGACTGGCGCTTGTACTCGTGCAGGCGCTTGACCATCACGTCGAGGAGGTGCCCGTCGGGCAGCTCGATGCCGTCGCGGACGCCCAGCAGCGCGGTGAGGCGGTGCTTGTTCCAGGCCTTGATCTCACGGAACTCGGCACGGAAGTCGGGGTCGTCGGCGTAGGGCTCGAGCTCCTTGAGGCGCTCCAGGTCGGTCACCCAGCCGCTGCCGATGGTGTCGCTGATCAGCTCGGACAGCTTGGGGTTGGCCATCCGCACGAAGCGGCGCGGGGTGACGCCGTTGGTGACGTTGGTGAACTTGTCGGGGTAGAGCTCCGAGAAGTCGGGCAGCACCTTGTCGCGCAGCAGCTGCGAGTGGAGCGCCGCGACGCCGTTGACCTTGGTGCCGGCATACGTGGCCAGGTAGGCCATACGGACGCCCTGCTCCGGATGCTCGGCGATCATCGACATGCGACGGGCGCGCAGCTCGTCGCCCGGGTACGCGGCGCGCACCTCGGCGAGCAGCTGCTCGTTGATCGCGAAGATGATCTCCAGGTGGCGCGGCAGCAGGCGGCCGAGCAGGCTGGTCGACCACACCTCGAGCGCCTCCGGCAGCAGCGTGTGGCAGGTGTAGGCGAAGCATCGCTTGGTGACCTCCCACGCCTCCTCCCACTCGAAGTCGTTCTCGTCGATCAGGATGCGCATCAGCTCCGGGACGGCGATCACCGGGTGGGTGTCGTTGAGCTGGAAGATGATCCGCTCGTGCAGGTTGCGCAGGTCGAAGCCCTTTTCGAGCTCGTTGTTGATGAAGTCGCGCAGCGAGCAGGCGACGAAGAAGTACTGCTGCTGGAGGCGCAACTCCTTGCCCTGGGGCGTCGAGTCCTCGGGGTAGAGCACCTTGGAGATGTTCTCCGCGAAGGTCTGGGCGCGCACCGCCTGGGCGTAGTCGCCGGAGTTGAAGATCTGCAGGTCGAACGCCTTGGTGGCGGTGGCCGACCACAGGCGCAGCGTGTTGACCCGGCCGTTCAGGTAGCCGGGGACCATGTAGTTGTAGGGCACGCCCAGCACGTTCCAGCCCGGCACCCAGCGGGTGCGCTCGCGGCCGTCCTCGCCGACGTGGCGTTCGGTGTGACCGCCGAAGTTGACCTGGACGGAGGCCTCGGGGTGCGGGAACTCCCAGGGGGCGCCCAGCTGGAGCCACGTGTCGGGCTGCTCGACCTGGCGGCCGTCGACGAAGGTCTGGCGGAAGATGCCGTACTCGTAGCGGATGCCGTAGCCGATGCACGGCACGTTCATGGTGGCCAGCGAGTCGATGAAACAGGCGGCGAGGCGGCCGAGGCCGCCGTTGCCGAGGCCGGGCTCGACCTCCTGGGAGCGCAGGGTCGCGAGGTCGATGCCGCAGAGCTCGAGGCCCTTGGCGGCGATCTCGTTGAGGTCGCTGGCGAGCAGCGCGTTGCCGAGCTGGCGCCCGAGCAGGTACTCGGCCGAAAGGTAGCCGACGGCCTTGACCTCGGCCTCGCGGGTCTTGCGGTTCGTCTCGAGCCAGCGCGCCATCAGGTAGTTGCGCACGGTGCTGGCGAGCGCGAGGTACTGGTCGTTGAGGGTGGAGAGCGAGAGCGTGACGCCCTGGTTGGTGTTGAGCTCGTGCAGGAACTCCTTCACGAAGCCGTCCACCGTGTGTACCGGCGCCGTGACGGGGGCCGTGGCCAACGGGTGCGTCGGGGTGGACGCAGGACCGAAGTTGTGCGTGTCGGTGTTCGGATTCTCGTCCGCCACCGGGATGCTTAGCTGTCGTGCAAACTCTGGCATGACCGACAGCCTAATGCCTCGGATCGCCTCGACGCGCAGCCGATCAGCCCGGTCGATGAGTCGGCACCGGTCCCGAAGGCGAGTTTATTTTCGCAATAAATTCGGGACGAAATTATACTCGACGACCGTCACAGATCGGCCGACATGTCGGCCTCCGCCTGGCTGACGCCCGCCTGCCGCAGGCACTCGTCGAGGATGCGCATCACCTCGAGCGTGTCGTCGAGCGGCATGGCCGGCGATTCCGTCTCCCCTGCGAGGATGCGCAGCGTCGCCTCGGCGAACTCGTGGCAGTACCCCCGTCCGGTCGGCGCCGCCTCGATGATGCGCGGCAGGACGCCTTGCCGGTTCACGGTGATCGTGGAGGGATGGTGGAACCGGGGATCCACCTCGATCCACCCCTTCGATCCGACGATGATCATCCGTCCGGGCCCGGGGCCGTCGAGCCCGCAGGCCAGCGACGACAACCCGTCGGCCGAATGCCGCAGCGTGATGCTCGCCGCCGCATCGACCCCGTTGGGGAAGAGCCGTGCCTCGCAGCGCACCTCCCGCGCGTCGCCGAGGAAGGCCTGCGCGAAGCTCACCACGTAGACGCCCACATCGAGGAGGGCGCCGCCGGCCAGCTCGGGCGCGAAGAGCCGGTCCGCAGGGTCGAACTCGCGGTGCGCGAACAGGTCTCCCTGCACGGCGAGCACCTCGCCGATCCGGCCCCAGGCCACCACCTCTCGGGCGGCGGAGACGGCCGGCAGGAACCGGGTCCACATCGCCTCCATCGCGAAGACGCCCTTCGCGCGCGCCGCCTCGACGACCCGCTGCGCGCCGGCATGGGTGGCGGTGAACGACTTCTCCACGACGACGGCCTTGCCCGCGTCGATCGCGGCCAGCGCGAGGTCGTGGTGGTGGGAGTGCGGCGTCGCGATGTAGACGGCGTCGACGCTTGCGTCGTCCAGCAGGGCCCGGTAGCTGCCGTGCGCGCGGGCAATGTCGTGACGCCCGGCGAAGCTCTTGGCCCGCTCCGGCGTGCGCGACGCGACGGCGGCGAGTTCCGCGTCGGCGACGAACGGGAAGTCCGATGCGACCGCCTGGGCGATGGCGCCGGTTCCGAAGATTCCCCATCGAACGCTGCTCATAGCCCGAACTTTACCCGGCCCCGCCTCTCTGAAACGGGACTTCGGCCGGAGAAGCAGCCCCGATCCGCTACGAGAGGACGTGAGAGGAAATGAACACTGTCGCCCCCACCCTCTATCCTTGACCCGGCAAGAGGAGGAAATTCATGGGTCGCATCGTCCAGAAGTTCGGCGGGTCGTCGGTGGCCGACGCCGAATCGATCAAGCGCGTCGCTCGCCGGATCGCCCGCACACGCGCCGAGGGCAACGAGGTGATCGTGGTGATCTCCGCGATGGGCGACACCACCGACGAGCTGATGGATCTGGCGCTTCAGGTGTCGCCGTCGCCCAAGTCGCGCGAGCTGGACATGCTGCTCACCACGGGGGAGCGGCAGTCGGCGGCGCTGCTGGCCATGGCCCTGTCGGACATCGGCGTCGAGGCGATGAGCTACACCGGCTCCCAGGCCGGCGTCCTCACCACCCCCACCCACGGCAACGCCCGCATCATCGACATCACGCCCGGCCGCATCGTCGCCTGCCTGGAACAGGGCAACGTGGCGATCGTCGCCGGCTTCCAGGGCGTGTCGCAGTCGACGAAGGACATCACGACGCTGGGTCGCGGCGCCTCCGACACCACCGCCGTGGCGCTCGCCGCCTCCCTCAAGGCCGACTACTGCGAGATCTACTCCGACGTCGACGGCGTCTACACCGCCGATCCGCGCATCGTGCCCAGCGCGCAGCGCGTCCCGGAGATCGGCTACGAGGACATGATGGAGCTCGCCGCCTCCGGCGCGAAGATCCTGCATCTGCGCTGCGTCGAGTACGCGCGCCGCGAGAACGTGCCCGTCCACGTCCGCTCTTCGTTCACAGACAAGCAAGGCACCTGGGTGAAGAACCAGGATCAGGTCCGGAAGGAACCGCACATGGAGCAAGCCATCATCACGGGAATCGCGCACGATCGCGGCGAAGCCAAGGTCACCGTCGCCGGCGTGCCGGATCGGGTGGGCGAGGCGGCGGCCATCTTCAAGGCCATCGCGGAGGCCGACATCAACATCGACATGATCGTGCAGAACATCTCCAAGCTGTCCGACGCGCGCACCGACATCTCCTTCACCCTGCCGATGGCCGACGGCCAGAAGGCGATCACGGCGCTGGAGGCGATCAAGAAGCGGATCGACTACCAGGAGCTGCTCTACGACGATCAGATCGGCAAGGTCTCCGCGGTGGGCGTCGGCATGCGCTCGCATCCGGGCGTGTCGGCACGGTTCTTCGACGCGCTCGCGGGCGCGGGCGTGAACCTGCAGATGATCTCCACCTCCGAGATCCGGATCTCCGTCGTGGTGGCCGCCGAGGACGTCGACCGCGCGGTGCGGGCGTCGCACAGCGCCTTCGGCCTCGACACCGAGGAGCACGCCACCGTCTACGCGGGCACCGGGCGGTAGAGAAACACTGTCCGTGCGGCGATAGCGGGGAGGGATGGGCTCCGCCGGCCGGACCGCGAGGGGGGCGCCGTCGCGGCTGGTTCGTCCGCGCCCGGGCCAGCCCCCGTTCCAGCGCCCGGTGGAGCTGGGCCTGGCCGTGTTCACCACGGCCGGCCTGCTGCGGCACCACAGCGAACTCACCAACCCTGACCTGCCGGGGCTCATGTACCTGGGGATGGCGCTGATCATCGCCTCGCAGGTGCTGCTGGTCGTGGAGTGCATCCGGCCGCGCAACCTGCCGTGGCCGATCATGATCCTGGCCTCGTCGGGCCTGGTGCTCAACGTCGTCGCGCAGTACGGCTCCGACGGCCCCCTCGTCTGGCGCATCGACGCGTGGCTGGTCAGCCTGCTGGTCTACCTGGTTCTCTTCCGGCAGCCCGGGCATGAGCTGCTGATCCTGATCCTGATCACCGTCGTCTGTTCGCTCTTCGCCGCGCTGCATCATTCAGTCGACTGGCTCGATCAGCTGCTGTCCTGGGCGTTCGTCCTGGTCACGCCGATGATCCTGGCGCTGGCGATGCGAGTGGTGGCCGTCATCGTCGACGAGCACCTGGCCAGCCAGGACATTCGACGGCAGAGCGCGAAGACCGACGAGTCGGTGCGGGCGCACGCCGAGTCCCTCGCCCGGCTGCGGCGCGAGATGCACGACTCGCTGCTGCACTGCCTGCAACTGATCGCCGCGCCGTGGGCGGCGATGTCCGCCGACGAGGCCCGCGCGCTCTGCGCGTCGACGATGACCAGGCTCGCTCAGGTGCCGCAGGAGGAGCGGGTCGCCCGCACCGAACCCATCGGCCGGTATCTGCGCCAAGTGCTGGCCGAGGAGCCGTGCGCCATCACCTGGCACGGCGAGGGCCGACCGCTGCCGTGGCTGGCGGCGGTCGCCATCGCCAGCGCAGCCCGCGAGACGGTGCGCAACGTCATCAAGCACGGCACCAGGCCGGAGGCCGACCTCCGCATCAGCGACGGCGCGAGCGTCGTCCGCGTGGAGATCGCCGACTCCGGGCCGGGCTTCGACCCCGCCTCGGCCGCGCGACGGCACGGCTGGCAGAGCTCCGTCGTGGAGCGGATGACGAGCATCGGCGGGCTGGCCGAGGTCCGGCCCAACGCCGAGGGCGGCACGACCGTCGTCCTGACCTGGCCGGCTCCGCTTCCGGCCCCTCCCGAGCCCTTGAGCGCGCGCGGCAGGGCCGGGGGCTCCCTGGTCCCCCTGCCGCTCATGGCGGCCAGCCTGCTGAACGCCGTGGCCTACCACCAGGGACTGACCCTGCCCGCCGCCTTGGGCATCTGGCTGGCGCTCGCCGCGGTCTTCGCGCTCACCGCGTGGCGACTCCGTCGCACCGGAATCGGCTACCGGCTGGGCTGGGGCTTGACGGCGCTGGCGACGGCGGCGACCCTCGCCAACTACGCCTGGATCGATCCCACCGTCACCAACGGCTGGGACCTCTGGGCGATCTCGCTCTCGTGCAGCATCATCGTGCTGGTGCTGCCGAGCCAGCCGTTCAAATGGTGCGCCCTGGCGATGGCGGCCGTGTTCAGCGTCGGCAGCCTGCTGGGCGGGATGCTGCTGATCGGGCCACGCGCAGCGTTCACCACCCACTACGGCGCGGCCCTGGCGATCGTCAGCTACACCATGATCACCCTGATCCTCAGCCTCGGCGCCACCAGCGTCTCCGAATACGCGCATCAGACGCGACGGCTGGAGGAGACCATCCAGGCGCGCATCAAGGCCGCGGCCGAGCGGGAGACGGTGTGGCGCGCCTGGCTCGACCACGCCGGCACCCTCACGACTCCCTTCCTCGACGCCATCGCCTCCGGGCGGCTCGACCCGGAGGACCCGGCCACGCGCACCACCGCAGCCCTTCTGGAGGCCCGGGTGCGCGACGACCTCCGGCTCTGGCCGGAGAGCGCCGCCGTCGCCGAGGAACTCGACGCGCTGCGTCGCCGGGGCTGGACGTGCCGGCTGGACACCGACCAGGTGACGCTGGAGACCCGCGACGAGCTCGTCGCCCTCCTGCGCTGCCTGCCCGCTCCCGCCGGAGGGCAGCAGCTGACGATCACCCAATGGCGCGGCGCGCTCACGATCACCGTGACCAATCCCGGCCTGAGCGACGGGCAACGCGCCGGCATCGCGCGCTGGCTGATGACCGTCGCCGAGGACTTCACCCAAGCGCGGGTGCCTGCCCCCGGGTCGGCTGTCCCCGGGTCGGCTGCGGGGTCGGCTGCGGCGGGCTCCGTATGATGAAAGGATGACCGTGATCCGCGTCGCCGTGCTGGACGATCACCCGTTCATCCTGCGCTCGGTACACGGGATCAGCGGCTTGAGCCCGCGGCCCATCGAGGTCGTGCAGTCGTGTACGACGGCGGCCGAGTTCCTGGAGAAGGTGCGGCTCGCTCGGCCCGATGTCGCCGTCGTCGACCTGATCATGGACGGGAAGGTCACGGGGCACCTCGTCATCCAGGAGCTGAGCGAGCTGGGCATTCCGAGCATCGTGTTCACCGCCGACCACCGACCGGTTCCGCTGTATCTGGCGATGGGCGCCGGGGCGCGGGGTCTCGTACTGAAGACCGAGCCCATCGAGCACCTGGTGCAGGCCATCGTCTCGGTGGTGCGCACCGGCTGGGCGCCGTCGAGCGCGCTGGCCCAGACCGTGCTCAGCGCCAGCGCGTCGGTTCCGGCGCTGACGCCCCAGGAGCTGACCTGCCTCCGGCTGGCCGCCCAAGGCGTTCCGGTGAAGGCGATCGGGCGGCAGTTCCAGCCCGAGATCAGCCAGTCGACGGTGAAGACCTATCTGAAGCGGGCCTATGAGAAGTACGCGTCGGTGGGGCGCGCCGTCAGCAACACGACGCAGGCCGCCGTCGAGGCGATGGGCGACGGCTGGTTCGACGTGCCCGTCGTGGAGATGCCGGCGGCCGCGACTGGGGACCCGGCCATGCGGGCCGAGCCCTCCAGTCACCCCCCAACTGACCCCGACATCGACGCCGTCTCCCCCGACTGACGTCACCCGGACGGTAACACGGCGGCGGCGAGGCGCCGCGGCCCGGGTCGCCACCCCGGACACCCCGTCTGCGGCCCTCCATCGGGGCCGCCGTTCGGGCAAACCGGCCCGGGACTAGGGGCTCCGCACGCGTCGCGGGCGTCGCGCCGCCGGAGAGGCCACGGCGCGGCCCCGCCGCGTGTCATCCAAACGGAGGACACGTCGAGTCCACAGCGGGGGCACAGAATGGGCCGGTAGGCTCGCGATCACCCGGGCCGGCGAGCGGCGCCCGGCACGCTCGGGAGGGAGACAGGCATGGCGGCAGTGTTCACCAGGCGCGGGTTGCTGGGCTCGCTCGCCGCGACGGCGACCCTCACCGCGTGCGGCACCCCCACGCCCGCACCCACCCCTCCCCCCAGCGCTCCGGCGCAAGACCCCAGCCCTTCGCCCAGCCTGGACACGCCGTTCGGGATGGCGGCCTCGTCGCGGGTGGAGGTGGCGGTGTTCGACGGCGGCTACGGCACCGACTTCGCCGGCTACGTCGCCCGAGCGATGCAGGACCGGCTCCCCGGGGTGACCGTCGGCGTGACCGCACTGGACCGGATGGACGTGCTCGACCTGTCCGAAAGCCCACCCGACGTCGTCCACAACGCCGGCCCCGGAGCGCTGCCCGTCAGCACGATCCTCGACCAGCTCGAAGCCCTCGACGACCTGATCCAGGCGGAGAACCTGGAGGGAACCGTCATCCGCGACACCCTGCACGGCGCCGCGCTCGCCCCGGGCACCTTCGACGGCACCCTCGTGGCCATCAACTACGTGCTCACGGTGTACGCGTTCTGGTACTCGGCCTCGTTGTTCGAGTCGCGCGGCTGGGGCCTGCCCACCACCTGGGACGGCATCCTCGAGCTCGGCACCCTCGCGAAGGCCGAGGGCCGCTACCTCTTCGCCTGGTCACCGGAGGCCGCCACAGCCTACCTCGAACTGGTGATCGCCTCGGCGATCAAGGAGGGCGGCGACGAGGTGCGGATCGCGCTGGACTCGCTGGCGGAGGGTGCCTGGTCGCAGCCCGCTGTGGTGCAGACCTTCGCCGCCCTGGAGAAATGCGTCCGCCAGGGCCTCGTCCAACCGGCCGATCCGGACGCCGGGCTGCTGGCCACGCAGGCCACCTGGTCGCTGGAGGGGCGGTCGCTGCTGTACCCGTCGGGCGCGTGGATCGAGCACGAGATGCTGGCGCACACCGCCGAGGGCTTCCGGATGACCTGCGGTCCCGTCCCGACGCTCACCTCCTCGCCCACGATGCCGCCCGCCGCCGTCCACGCGACCGCCGCCGAGCCCTTCTTCATCCCGAAGGCCGCCGGCAACGTCCCCGGCGGCAAGGAGTTCCTGCGCACGATGCTCTCCCCCGACGCGGCGGCGCACTTCGCGATGACCAATCTGGTGCCCACCGTCGTCAAGAACACCGTGCCCACGGACGCCGGGGCCACGTCGCTGGGCGCCCAGACGCGTCTGCTGGCCGATGCCGGGGAATACGTCTTCTCCTGGCGATTCGTCTCCCACTACGGCCTCGAGGAGCCCTTCGGCCAGGCGATGACGCGCTTCCTCTCCGCCGAGCTGACCACCCCCGCGCTCGTCGCCGAGCTGCAGCGCCTCACCGACGAGGTGCGCGCCAACCCCGAGATCGAGGTGTACGCCGTCGAGTGAGCGCCTGCCCGAAGCGGTGGTCAGTTTCTGTGGATAGACCAACAGAAACTGACCACCGCGCCGGGCGGGTGCCCCTCATCACTGGTGGAGCTGCACCTGGGTGGCCTTCACCACCGCGTAGACGGGCAGGCCCGGGACCAGCGACAGCTCCGCCACCGCGCCGGCGGTGAGGTCGGCGCGCAGGCGCTGGCCGGCGACATCGACGCTCACCCCCACGACGCTGCCGCGCGACTCGATCAGCTCCACCGTCCCCCGCAGCACGTTGCGCGGGCTGCCCTCCGGCGGAGCGAGGAAGACGCCGACGGCGTTGGGGGCGACGGTCGCGCGCGCCGGCCGGCCCTCCACGAGCGCGCCTTCAGCGCCGGTGAGGACCTGGTCGCCGATCCTCAGCACCGCGCCTCCCGCGGCGATGCCGGTCAGCAGATTCACCCCCACGAAGTCGGCCAGGAAGCGGGTGGGCGGCGCCCCGCACACCTCGGCCACGGCGCCGGTGGCCACGACCCGGCCGTTCTCGACGACGACCAGCCGGTCGGCGAGCGTGACCACGTCGAGGAAGTCGTGGGTGACGAGGAGGGTGGTCTGCTCGGCCAGCCGCTCCCGCAGCAGCCGCCGCAGGCCCGGCGTGACGGAGACGTCGAGGGCGGCGAAGGGCTCGTCGAGCAGCAGGATCTCGGGGTCGATGGCCAGCGCCCGCGCCAGCGAGACGCGCTGCGCCTGCCCGCCGGAGAGCCGGCCGGGGCTGCGTTGCGCCAGGTCACCGCACGCGGTGGCCTCCAGCTCGGCGAGCGCCCGGCGCCGAGCCTCCGGCTTGGCCACCCCCCGGGAACGCGGCCCGAAAGCGACGTTGTCCAGTACGCTCAGATGCGGGAACAGCAACGAGCGCTGCTCCACGAAGGAGAACCGTCTCCGGTGCGGCGGCAGATGCCTGGTGGGCCCGCTCAACTCGGCGCCGCGCAGGGCGATGGTCCCGGATGACGGGCGCAGCGAGCCGGCAATCAGGTGCAACAGCGTCGACTTGCCTGAGCCGTTCGGCCCGACGACGGCCACCGTCTCGCCCTCGCGCACGCCGAGCCGGAGTTCGACGTCGCGCGTCTCGACCCGCGCGTCGATGGTCAGGAAGTCAGTCATGCTCTCCCCAAGCTCTCAGACGAGTGGCAAGGAAGACGATCCCGACCGCGACGACCACCAGCACCAGCGCCAGCGCCAGGGCGATCTCGGAATCGGACTCGCGCAGCAGATAGATCTCCAGCGGCAGGGTGCGCGTCGTGCCTTGCAGCGAACCGGCGAAGGTCAGCGTCGCGCCGAACTCGCCGAGCGAGCGGGCGAAGGCCAGCGCGGTGCCGGAGGCCAGGGCGGGCCGGATCACCGGCAGGGTGACCCGCCAGAACACCCGGCTGGGCGAGGCGCCCAGGTTCGCGGCGACCTGCTCCAGCCGGCCGCTAGAAGTACGCAGTGCGCCCTCAACGGAGATGATCAGGAAGGGCAGTGAGACGAACGACTGCGCCAGGATCACCGCGGCGGTGGTGAAGCCGATCTCGATACCCACGGCGGAAAGATACTGGCCGACGAGCCCCCGCCGGCCGAAGGTGACCAGCAGCGCGAGGCCCGCGACCACCGGCGGCAGCACCATCGGCACGGTCACCAAGGTACGCGCCACCTCCGTCCACCAGCCCCCGGTGCGGGCTAGCACCAGCGCGGTGGGCACGCCCACCACGAGCACGATCGACGTGGAGACCACGCAGGTGAAGAGGCTGAGCCGGAGCGCATCCAGGGCGCGCTCCGACATCAGCAACTCCGGTAGCTCGGCCCAGGAGACCCGGGCCAGCATCCCGATGAGCGGCGCCGCGAGGAGGGCGAGGCCCACCCCGAACGGAGCCCAGGCCCAGCGGGGGAAGGGGGTCACCGGTCGATCACTGAGCCGGGCCGAAGCCGAACCCGGCGAGCGCGGACTGGCCCTCCTCCGACATGATCGCGTCGATGAACGCGGCGGCGGCCTCGGCGTTGGGGGCGTCCTTCACCGCGGCGATCCAGTAGGTGTTGGGATCCTCCTTGGCACCGGGCACGTCGAAGACGGTCACGGCGTCCCCCGCCCCCGTGGCGTCGGTGGCGTAGACCAGGCCCGCATCAGCCTCCCCCGAGGTGACCTTGCCCAGCACGTCGGTGACCTTGGCCTCCTCGGAGACGGGGGTCAGGGTCAGGCCGTTGGCCTCGGCGGCTTTGAGGGTCGCGGCGCCGCAGGGCACGTCGGCGGCGCAGATCACCAGCTTGGTGCCGTCGAGGGAGGCGTCGAAGCCGGTGATGCCCGCCGGGTTATCGGCCGGGGTGACCAGCACCAGGTAGTTGGTGGCGAACAGGGCGGGGTCGCCGTCGATGAGCCCGGCGTCGACGGCCTTGTCCATGTTCTTCTGATCGGCGGAGGCGAACACGTCGGCGGGGGCGCCGCCCAGCATCTGGTCGACCAGGCCGGAGGAACCGTCGAAGGAGTACTTCGCCTCCGCGATCTCCGGGAACACCGCGTTCAGCGACGCGGCGGCGAACACGATGGCGTCGGCGGTCGACGCCTCGGCGGGGGTGGTCTCGGCGGGGGTGGTCTCGGTGGCCGACGACGTGGGCGCACTGGGCTCCTGCGTGCCCGGGTTCTCGGCAGGGGTGCCGCCGCACGCGGCGAGCAGGAAGGTGGCGCTCAGGGCGACGGCGAGGCTTCTCAGCTTCATAGGTGGGGTCCTTCGATGGTGACGTTGGTTGCTTTGATGACCGCGGTGGCGATCACCCCGGGCTTCAGTCCTAGTTCCTGGACGGCCTCCGTGGAGATCAGAGAGACGACCCGGTACCGCCCGCACTGCAGTTCCACCTGGCTCATCACCGTGTCGGAGATCACCTTGGTGACCAGGCCGGTGAAGTGGTTGCGGGCGGAGCGCCGGCCCGCGCCCTCGTCGAGCTGGTCGAGGGTGCCGTCGGCCAGTTCCTGCGCGAGCACGGCGAGTTCGGCGCCGTCCACGGCCTGCTTGCCGTCCTCGGCGGTGGTCATCGTGATCCGGCCCTTGTCGATCCAGCGCCGCAGCGTGTCGTCGCTGACACCCAGCAGCTTGGCCGCCGTCGATATCCGTATGTGCGTCATGAAGAGGATCTTAGCAACGCAAATTCGGAATAATCTGCCGGGGCCGCGAAAGTCTCGTCCGCCTCGCCTCGCGTCTGCCATGCACAAATCTCGCTATACGCCGAGGCCTCCCGTATATAGCAAGGCCTCGCCGTATAGCGAGATTTGTGCGCGGCGGGCGGCTCCATGGAGTCTCTATGCTGAGGCCATGCCGTATCGCGCCTCCGTCATCACCTGCTCCGACCGCGCCGCCACCGACGTCTACGAGGATCGCTCCGGCCCCGTGCTGCGCGACGGTCTGGCGGCGCTGGGCTTCGAGGTCGACGCCCCCGTCGTGCTGCCCGACGAAGCGTCCCTCATCGCGCAGGCGATCGCCGATGCCGTGGACGCCGGCGCGCGGGTGGTGCTGACAACCGGAGGCACGGGGGTCGGCCCGCGCGACGTGACGGTCGAGGCGACGCGCGCCCTTCTGGTTTACGAGGTGCCCGGCGTCGCGGAGCAGGTCCGCGCGGCGGGTCTCGCGGTGACGCCGCTGGCCTCGCTCTCGCGCGGGCTCGCCGGCGTCGTCGACCGCGGCGGCGCCCGGGCCTTCGTCTTCAACGCCCCCGGCTCCCGCGGCGGCGCCCGGGACACCCTCTCCGTGCTCGGCCCGGTACTGACCCACATCGTCGACCAACTCGACGGCGCCGATCACGACCTCAGCCGCCCCGCCTCCCACCCGGCTGACTGACGCACCCTGCCGGCTGACGGATAAGTGCCGCCAGAATCGGATTCCGCGCTTCTAGACCCTCCGAAAAGCCCCCAGAGGACGTTTTCCGTCAGATCACGGGCGCACCCAGTCGCCGCTGCGTCCGCCCGACTTCGACGTGACCCGCGCGGAGACGATCTCGGCGCTGCGATCGACACCCTTGACCATGTCGACGACCGCCAGCGCCGCGACGGTGACCGCGGTGAGCGCCTCCATCTCGACGCCTGTGCGGTCGGCCGTCTTGACCTCGGCGCTGATCCGCACCCCGCCGTCGGCGATCTCCACGTCGAGCACGACGCCGTGGACGCCGATCACATGGGCGAGCGGCAGCAGGTCCGGCACCTTCTTGGCCGCGGCGATGCCGGCCACCCGGGCAACGGCCAGAACGTCGCCCTTCGGCACGGTGCCCTCCCGGAGCGCGGCGACGACTTCGGCCGAGCAGGAGACGAACGCCTCCGCCCCCGCGGTGCGCACGGTCGGCTGCTTGGCGGTGACGTCGACCATGCGGGCCTGCCCCCGCGAATCAAGGTGGGTGAACTCCATGTGCTCCATCCAATCACGTCGACGCGGATGCGCCCGCCACCACCGGCGCAGGAGGAACACCACGAGGCTCAGATCAGGAAGACGTCCAGCAGGTCTCCAGGAGCGACGGCCTCGATGTCCTCCGGCACGACGGCGAGGGCCTCCGCCAGGTGCAGCGACGCGACCAGGTGCGACCCCGAACCCAGGCGATGCGACCGGCGCACCCCGTCGTCGGTGATCACGACCGGGATGTACTGTCGACGACCGGGCGGGGTCTTCCATCCCTCGGCTGCCGGGAGACGCGTGCTCCGCCACGGCGCATCCACGCCCTGGAAGGCGGCGAGCAGCGGGCGCAAGTACACCCAGGTGGAGACGAACACGCTCACCGGGTTCCCCGGCAGCGCGAGCAGCGCCTGCCCGCTCCCGTCGGGCCGGCGCAGCCGTCCGGAGGCCTGAGGTTTGCCGGGCTGCATGGCGACCTTGACGAACTCGATCTCGCCCTCCACCACCTGGCGGACCACCTCGAAGGCGCCGACGGAGACGCCGCCGGAGGTGACGATCACATCGGCGTCGGCGGCCTCCGCAAGGGCAGCCCGGAAGTCGTCGGCATCGTCGGATACGGCCCGGGCGAGCACCACCTCCCCACCGAAGCTCTCCACCAGGCCGGAGATCAGGAACGAGTTGGAGTCGGGGATCTGGCCGAAGCCCAGCGGCTCGCCGGCCGGAACCAGCTCCGACCCGGTGGCCAGCACCGCCACCTTCGGGCGCCGGCGCAACCGCACCGTCGCGTATCCGATGGAGGCCGCGGCACCGGCCGCGGCGGGCGTCCAGCGTCGGCCGGCCCGCAGCACGACCTCGCCCACGGCCACGTCCTCTCCCTGGTGTCGCACATGCCTGCCCGCCGATGTCTCGCCGACCACCACGAACTCCGGCAGGGGCGCGTCGCCCAGCGGCTGGTCGGTGTCCTCAACCGGAACCACCGCGTCGGCCCCCGGGGGCATGGGGGCGCCGGTCATGATCCGCGCCGCCTCGCCCGGGCCGACGACGGGCGCGCTCGACGCCCCCGCCGGGATGTCGCCGACGACGCGCAGCCGGGTCCGCCCGCCGGCCACGTCGGTGCTGCGCACGGCGAAACCGTCCATGGCGGAGTTGTCGAAGGGCGGCACGGCGCACCGCGCCACGAGGTCTTCGTCGAGCACCCGCCCGAATCCGGAACCCAGCGCCTGGTCCTCGGCCGGCAGAGGCTCGGCGAGTCCGACGACCCGCTCCCGGTAGTGCTCCACAGTCAGCATGTCTCTCCTTCGCACGCATGGCCGATCATAGGCAAGCCGGACGGACCGATGCCGCTTCACCGTTCGCTATTCCACCGAAGTCGGTGGAATAGCGAACGGTGAAGGGCGGATTCACCGGGACTCTTCCTCCACCTCTCCCGCATCGGTGGCATCCCGACGGCCGGCCCGCCACCACAGGGCGAGGACGATGCCCGCGACGAGCAGGATGGCAGCGATGTCGATCCAGCCGTTGGCCAACGCGGAGCTGCGGTCCTGCAACCGGCCCGAGAGCGAGGCCGGCAGGAGGGCCGGCATGGTGACGAGCCCGTTGGTGTGCCAGAAGACGACCCCGACGGCGACGAGGAGCACGCCGGTGATCACCGACGTCGTGTGGAACTCCCGGCCGGCGACGGTGAACGTCCGGCCGCGCAGCACGCGTCGCGTCCGCTCGCCGATCCTGCCCCATAGCGCAGCGACGAGCAGCAGCGGCACCACCATCCCGGCCCCGTAGACGGCCAGCAGGAGACCGGCGGCGACGAGGTTGCCCTGGGCGGCGGCGAGGGTGAGGACGGCGCCGAGGATGGGGCCGACGCAGAAGCCGGCGATGCCGCTGGCGGCGCCCAGCAACAGGGTCTTGAGCAGCCCCGCCCGGGAGGCCGCCTGGCTCTGCAGCGCCCGCCCTCCGGGCAGCACCCGGGCCGCGTCGAATCCGATGCCGAGGATCTGCAGGATCCCGAGCACCACCAAGGCCGCGGAGGCGAGCCCGACGACGAGGGTGCGCTGGGTCAGGAAGAGCGCTCCGATGGCGCCGGCCCCCACCCCCAGCGGCACCAGGACCAGCAGCAGCCCGGCATAGAAGACGCCGCCATGCACCAAGAGCCGGGGGCCGACGCCGACAGTGGAGGCGAAGAACGCGGGCAGCAGCAGCGCGCCGCAGGGGCTGAGGATCGCCAGCGCGCCACCGAGGAAGGCCGTGAGCAGACCGATGTCCATCCGGCTCAGCCCTGGGCGGCCAGCGCGGCATCAATCGCCTCGACGAACACCTCCGTCGGCTGGGCGCCCACAATCGGGGTGCCGCCCAGCAGGAACGACGGCGTCGAGGAGGCACCGAGGCTGTAGCCGAGCTGCGCGTTGGCCTCGACGGCGGCGACGGTCTCCGCCGAGCTCATGTCGGAGGCGAAGCGGTCGGCGTCGAGTCCGAGGCCGACGGCCAGCGCGACCAGCGCGTCATCGCTCAACTCGGCTTCGGAACGCGTCGCGCCGCCCGGGAACAGCTGGTCGTGGAACTCCCAGAACGCGCTCTGCAGGCCCGCCGCGTAGGACGCTCGGGAGGCGCGCTCGGAGGGCGCGCCGAAGATGTTGAGGTCGCGCCACTCGATCCACAGGTCGCCGCGCTCGGCGTAGGCCAGCAGGGTGGGCAGGGTGTCGGCGCTCCACTTCGCGCAGTAGCCGCACTGGTAGTCGGAGAACACCACCAAGGCGACGGGCGCGTCGACCGATCCGGCGCTCAGTGGGTCGCCGGCGTCGCGTCGTTCATAGACGGTGAGGTCTTCCCGCGGGGTCTGAGCGCCCGACGGCGCGGCGGTGGCCACCGCCGTGGGGGCGCCGCTCCCCTGCGGCGCCTGGGGTGCGGCCGACGTCGAGGACCCCCACTGCTGGAGGGTCACGAGCACGATCAGCACCAGCGAGACGCCGATCACCGCCACGGGGACCACCGCTCGTCTGCGGGCGTTGGGGTGTGGTGCGGCGTTCACGGCAGGCCTCCAGTCGAGACGGTGGGAGCGGGTCGGATCGAGGCGGGCGCCCTGACGAGGCGTCCCCGACTCGCCCCCAGGCTAGACGCTCCCTCCGACGGAAACACATCCGCCCGGTCGCAGCAGGTCCCCGCGGATAGAATGGTCGTCTAGCCAGGAGGGATATGACGCGCTGGTGGGCCACCGTCCCCGAGATCGCCGAGGATGTCCGTGCGGCGCTCGCGGCAGAGGACGATATCCACGCCATCCGGATGCTGATGGATGGCATCAATGCGCTGCCGGCCGCCCGGCAGGCCGGGCTCCTCGATGAGGCGCTCGGCGAACCGTCCACCACTGGCGACGAGAGGTGGGACGCGCTCCTCGCCGGGGCGCTGCGCTATCGCCTGCATCAGATGGGCGCCGGCGCTCCGCCCTGGACCTACAAACCGCCGCTGCCCACGTCATGGTGGCCCTTCGCTTACAGCCCCTCGGACGCCTACAACGACATGGCCCACACCCCGGCGGAACTCATGCGGCTCGGCATCTTCCTCGACGAGCGAGAGTTCTCCCAAGCATGAACGACCAGATCCGTGCTTTCACCCGCGACGATGTCCTCGCCCTGCTCCGGGAAGTCGGGGAGATTCTGGTCGACGGCGGAGTCGAGGCCAGCCTCTATATCGTCGGCGGCGCCGCGATGGCCCTGGAGTTCGATACCAGACGCATCACCAGAGATATCGATGCTGCTGTCAGATCCGGCGGTGGCGAGTTCTGGACGGCCGTCGCTGCCGTCGCGGAGTCCCATGGGCTCAGCCCCGATTGGGTCAACTCCCGAGCCGCCGCGTTCTTCAGCAACGAGCCGGACACCGACGCCCACGAAGTGACATTGCCAGGGTTACGGATCGCGGTCGCATCGCCTCGGCACTTGCTCGCCATGAAACTGCGTGCGATGAGGCGCCGCGACCTCGATGATCTCGAAGTCTTGTTCCGCCACCTCGGGATCACCTCACCCGAGCAGGCTGCGGCCATCCACGATGAGTTCTTCGACGACAGCTATATGGGCTACTTCGACCCGAAGGAAGCCCTATACGCGGCCCAACGGGTGTTCGACCGAGCCGCCGCACGAGGAAACCCCATCACTCCGGACGACGGTCGTTAAGGTGCCTGTCGAGGAACTTCGTTTCCGCACGCGATGAGGTGGGCACCTAGGGAACCACTGATCAATCATTCCTCGGCTGCGGCGCACCAGATCGGGCGA
>DAOLFC010000039.1:0-26892 GCA_035326505.1 Arachnia sp. | reverse complement strand
GCATCTGACGCACCAGGACGCCGCTCGCTACGGCCACCACTTCCGCAACACGCCCAAACGCACCAGGGGCTGCATCCGTTTTCCGGATGCAGCCCCTGGTGTCGCGAAGGGATCGCTCAACCGGCGACCTCGGTGAGGTTGCCGTCCTGGTCCATCTGCCATTCCTTGCCGCTCTCGGCGGAGGTGGCGGTGACCACGAACGTGCCGCCGTCGATCTGGACGGTGGACATGTACTTCGCCACGGCCTCGGACGGCTTGTAGGGCAGGACCCACATGCCGTACTTCTGGGTGGCCTGATCGACATCGGACGCCAGCATGATCTGGGTCATGGCGCTGTCCTCGGCGAGCTTGTCGTTGATGAGCTGCACGCCGGCCTGGAGATCGGCGACGAACTCGGCCGACTCGTCGCCGGTCGCGGCGGGTGCGGAGGGGCTGGACGTCGAGGACGGCGTCTCGGCATTGCCCCCGCACGCCGTCACACCGAAGGCGGCGGAGGCCAGCAGGACCGCCCCGAGGCCAACACGGATGAACTTGTTCCTCATGGTTCTCCTCAATAGTGCGAGTTCGCGGAATTGCGACTTCGCTGGATACTTCCCGGTGCCCAACCCCGGTGTCCGCCTGTTGCGGGCTCCGGCCGGCGTGGGAACTCTCGAAGAGAGTAAGCCCCCGGTCGCCCGCGGCGAGCGAGGCGGCGCATGATCCGTCGCTTTGTCGGCACAACTCGCAGGCGCATCGGAAGCCCCGCCACGGCGGTGGTGCGGCGCGCAACCATCCATGCGGCCAAGCCGACGGATTGTGCGACGACCCCGGGATGCCACCAGTGTCGCCCTTAGCCTTGAACAACCTGACCGCGCCCGGGGGCGCCCGCCGAAGAAGGCGGGAGAGACTGCCCGGCGCCGGTCTCTAGCTAGAGGAGAGCTCACTTGAACGCCAAGTCCACGGGCGATAGCAAAAAGGTGATGAGCAACCGGAAGTTCCTTCTGCTCTGGGTGCCCATTCTCGCTGTCATCGCCGTTCTTGTCCTGGTCGCGAACATCGCGTTGAACGTCGGATACAACTGGGTCGCGTCGCAGTTGGGAACCGGCACGTACAGCGTCGTCAACCCGGAGGAAGCGGCCGACTGGGACTCCCAGTACTACAAGTCCAGCTACGGCTCCATCGACGAGGTCGACGCCGCGGCGAAGGCCCTCGTCCAGGAGATCGCCGGCGAGGGCATCGTTCTCACCAAGAACGAGAACGGCGCCCTGCCGCTGGCAGGCGGCGCGGCGGTGACGATGATGGGCCGCTCGGCGGTCGACCCGATCTTCGGTGGCGCCGGCTCGGGCTCGGTCGACACGACCGACGCCGTCACGTCGCGCGGCGGCCTGGAGAACGCCGGGTTCACCATCAACGAGGCGGTCTACAACGCCATCGACGCGCATGCGGCGGAGCATCCCCGCGGCCACATCGAGATGGACCAGCCCGACAAGTCCACTTACTACATCGGCGAGATGCCGGTGAGCGGTTACGAGGCCCAGTCCTCCTCCTTCGCCCAGTTCGGCGACGCGGCGCTGATCTACATCGGCCGCCCCGCCGGCGAGGGCGGCGACCTCACCCGCGACATGTCGAAGTGGGACGACAACTACACCGAGGGCCAGCATCAGCTCGAGCTCAACAAGGACGAGCGCGACATGATCGACCTCGCGGTGGCGAACTTCGACAAGGTCGTCGTCCTGATCAACGCGTCCACCACTCTCGAGCTGAAGGACGTCCAGGACAACCCGGGCGTCGACGCCGTGCTGCTGATCGGCTCCCCCGGCGCCACCGGCTTCAACGCCGTCGGCCAGGTGCTGAACGGCGAGGTCAACCCGTCCGGCCGCACCACCAACCTGTGGTCCGCCGACTTCAGCGCCGATCCCACCTTCGTCAACTTCGGCCGCTTCATCTACGAGAACCTCGAGGTGTCGTTCCCGACGTCGGCGCTGGAGACGGCCACCTCGAACGCGACGATCACTCCCGATGCCCCCTTCCTGCACTACCAGGAGGGCGTCTACGTCGGCTACCGCTACTACGAGACGGCCGACGTCGAGGGATTCATCGACTACGAGGAGGCCGTGGTGTATCCCTTCGGCCACGGCCTGAGCTACTCCGACTTCTCCTGGACCGTGGCCGGCAGTGAGCTGGGCGAGGTCGACGGCACGATCACCGTCGACGTCGAGGTCACCAACACCGGCTCGGTCGCGGGCAAGGACGTCGTCGAGCTCTACTACACCGCCCCCTACACCGATGGCGGCATCGAGAAGGCGCACGTCGTCCTGGGCGGCTGGGCCAAGACCGGAATCATCGAGCCCGGGGCGTCGGAGACCGTGCAGATCGAGCTGCTGGTCGAGGACATGGCGTCCTACGACTACGAGGACAACCGGTCCTGGATCCTCGAGGCCGGGGACTACGAGCTGACGCTGCGCACCGACTCGCACACCGTGGCGGAGGACACCGAGCCGCTGATCTACACCGTCGACCAGGACGTCGTGTACTCGGGTGAGAACACCCGCTCCAGCGATGCGGGCGAGGTGACCAACCAGTTCGACGACGTCTCCGCGATGTTCACCGACACGCCCGAGGAGGGCAAGGTCCGCAACATGTCGCGCGCCGACTTCGCCGGGACCTTCCCCACCGCGCCGACGCCGGACCTGTTCGTCGCCAACGACGACATCGCGGCGGGCTTCACGCCCTACGACGCCGCTGCGGCGGCTGAGGCCTCCGACGCCGAGAAGCCGACCCTCGGCGCCTCGACGGAGCTCACCCTGATCGATCTGCGGGGCAAGGCCTACGACGATCCGGCCTGGGAGGAGCTGCTCAACGCGCTCACCGTCGCCGAGATGCAGGACATGCTGCTCAACGGCGCTTACCAGACCGCCGCGATGCTGTCGATCGCGAAGCCCGCCACCGTCGAACTCGACGGCCCCGCCGGCTTCTCGTCGTTCATCAACGCCTCGATCAACGGCGTGGCCTACCCGTCGCAGTTCCTGATCGCCCAGACCTGGAACCCGGACCTGGCCGAGGCCATGGGCACGATGATGGGCGAGGAGGCCCTGCACAAGCAGGTCGCCGGATGGTACGCGCCCGCCGCGAACATCCACCGCTCGCCCTTCGCGGGCCGCAACTTCGAGTACTACTCGGAGGATCCCTTCCTCTCCGGGATCATGATGACCTCCGCCTCGCAGGGCGCCGCGCAGAGCGGTCTCTACACCACGTTGAAGCACTTCGCGCTCAACGATCAGGAGGACGAGCGGGTCAACAACGGCATCGCCACCTGGGCCACGGAGCAGACGATCCGCGAGATCTACCTGAAGCCCTTCGAGATGGCGGTGAAGACCGTCGAGATGCCCGTCCCGTTCATCAGCGACGACCAGGGCACCTTCTCCGAGGCCTCGGTCGGCTCGACCGCGGTGATGAGCTCGTTCAACCGCATCGGCGCCACCTGGGCCGGCGGCTCGGTTCCGCTGATGACCAACGTGCTGCGCGGGGAATGGGGCTTCGAAGGCTTCGCGATCTCCGACTTCAACCTGTACCCGTACATGAACCCGAACCAGAGCATCAACGCGGGCACCGACCTCACGCTGACCTTCGCGCCGTCGAAGTCCTTCGACGACACGACCTCGGCGCTGGCGATCAGCAACATGCGCCAGGCCACCCACAACATCCTGTTCGCGGTGACGAACTCCAACGCGATGAACGGCCTCGTGCCGGGCGCCGTGGTCGAGTTCACCCCGCCCACCTGGCGCTACATCCAGTGGGGCGTGAGCGCGGCGCTCGGGCTGATCGTGCTGGTCGGCGCCGTCCTGGTGGGACGCAGGGTCGTGAAGCACAAGTCGTGAAGAACAAGGGCCTCAGCCGCCGAGTGATCGCGCGCTGACCTCCCGAGACGCGGGGACGGGCACTGCCTGTCCCCGCGTCTCTCGTCGTCCGGGATCAGAACCAGTCGCGCACGACGTTGTCGTAGCGGCTCAGCGCGGAGCCGATGGCCATGTGCATGTCGAGGTAGCGGTAGCTGCCCAGCCGTCCGCCGAAGAGCACCCGGGGCTGCTCGGCCGCGGCCTGCCGGTACCGCTCCAGGCGCAGCCGGTCCTCGGGGGTGGACACCGGATAGAAGGGCTCGTCCCCCGCCCCCGCGAAGCGGGAGAACTCGCGGGTGATGATCGTGCAGTCGTCGCGGTGGGTGCGCTCGGGGTGGAAGTGCTTGAACTCGAGGATGCGGGTGAAGGGGACGTCCAGGTCGCAGTAGTTCATCACCGACGTGCCCTGGTAGTCGCCCACGGGGAGCACCTCGCGCTCGAAGTCGAGGGTGCGCCAGCCGAGCGCGCCGAACCGGTAGTCGAAGTAGCGGTCGATCGGCCCCGTGTAGACCACCGGCACCTGCCCGACGACGGCGTCGCGGTGGAGCGGCTGGCCGGGATCGAAGAAGTCGATGCCCGTGCGGATCTCGATCCGGGGATGGTCGACCATCCGCTCCAGCCAGCCGTGATAGCCCTGCGTCGGCATGCCCTGGTGAGGATCGGCGAAGTAGCGGTTGTCGTAGGTGAACCGCACGGGAAGCCGGGTGATGATCTCCGCCGGCAGCTCCGTCGGATCGGTCTGCCACTGCTTGGCCGTGTAGCCGCGGATGAAGGCCTCGTAGAGCGGGCGCCCGATCAGCGAGATCGCCTTCGCCTCCAGGTTCTCCGCCGTCTGGCCCGCGTCGGGATCCCGCTGCGCCTCCAGGAGCGCGTGCGCCTCCCCCGGGCCCATGGCCGCGCGGAAGAACTGGTTGATGGTGCCGAGGTTGATGGGCAGGGGGAAGACCTCCCCGCGATGCCGCGCGAAGACGCGATGCTCGTAGGGCGTGAAGGAGGTGAAGCGGTTCGCGTAGGCCCACACCCGCTCATTCGCCGTGTGGAAGATGTGCGCGCCGTAGCGGTGCTCCTCGATCCCCGTCTCGGGATCGACGGAGCTCCACGCGTTCCCGCCCACGTGGTCGCGCAGTTCCACGACGGTGACCTTCAGCCCCAGGTCGCACGCCGCGCGCTCCGCCATGGTCAGGCCGAACAATCCCGACCCCACGATCAAAAGATCCACAAGCCCTCCTCCAGCAAACTCTCAACTTATCAGTACCGGCGCCACTCGGCTCGTCGCAGGATAGCCTCGGACGACGTTGGCAATGGCTAGACTAACCGGAGCAGATATTTCACAGGCGGCATGCCGGGGCCTCGTGCCGCGCCACGGAATCGGAGTTTAAAGATTGACGGGATCCCCAGTGTTTCGTGTGGCCGTGGTCGACGACGAACGCGAGAGCCGCGAGCTGATCCTGAACTACCTGGCCCGGTATGCGCGGGAGCAGGGGGTGCAGATCAGCACGGAGGAATTCGCCGACGGCTCGGAGTTGGTCGCCTCCTATCGTCCACGGTTCGACATTCTCTTCCTCGACGTCGACATGAAGAACCTGGACGGCCTGTCGTCGGCCCGGATCATCCGCGAGAAGGACCCGGCGGTCGTCGTCATCTTCATCACCAATATGGCGCAGTTCGCGGTAAAGGGCTACGAGGTGGACGCGCTGAGCTATCTGGTCAAGCCCGTCTTCTACTTCGCCTTCTGCCAGGAGGTGGGCCGCGCGATCAAGCGCCTGGAGCGCAATCTCGACGAGCATGTGCTGCTCAACATCGGCGGCGAGCTGATCCGCGTCGATCTGGGTGAGGTGACGCACATCGAGAGCGTCAAGCACCACCTGCTGATCCACACCCTCAGCGAGCGCATCCAGATCACCGGCACGCTGAAGGACATGGCCAGCCGCCTGGAGAACTACGGCTTCGTGCGCACCAACAGCTTCCTGATGGTCAATCTGCGCCATGTCGTCGGCTTCCGCAACCAGGTGTCCACCCTGACCGGCGGCCTGGAGCTGCCCGTCAGCCGGTCGCGCAAGAAGCCCTTCCTGGAGGCGCTCACCCAGTACTTCGGCGGTCAGGTGCGATGACCGAGATGCTGCCGGACATCCCGCGGCTGGCCACGGGGCTCGCGGAATGGCTGGCATGCGTGGTGTACGTGGTGCTGCTCCCCAAACGGTTCAAGGTGGGCGGCACCGTCGCTCTGCTCACCGTGGGACTGGCCGCCCTGGTCGGCTGCCAGCTCTTCGCCGCCCAGCTGCCCCTCGTCTTCTGGTCGGGAGGGATGCTGACCGCCGTGGCCACCATGGCCGTCCTGGTGTGGGCCACGACCCGGATCACCCGGCTCGACGTGGGCTACATCACCGCCCGCGCCTTCGTGCTGGCGGAGTTCGCGGCCTCCCTCGAATGGCAGATCCACATCTTCTACTTCCACCCTGACACCGGCGGCGGGCGGTTCGGTCCCACCGCCCTGCTCGTGGTCGTCTACGGCCTCTGCTTCGGCGCAGCGCACCTGCTGGAGAGGCGGCATTTCAGCTCGGAGCGCGGCCCCCACGTCGGTCCGCGCACGCTGCTGACCGCCGTGGCCATCGCGTCCATCACCTTCGCCCTCAGCAACCTCAGCTTCGTCGCCCCGGACACCCCGTTCAGCGGCCGGATCTCCAGCGAGGTCTTCTACATCCGCACCCTGGTGGACCTCTGCGGCTACATCGCCCTCTACGCCGTCCACGAGCAGCTGGCCAAGGTGCGCGCCGACATGGAACTGCACAGCATGGACGCCCTGGTGCGCGCCCAGCAGGACCACTACCTCCACTCGAAGAACGACGAAGAGCGGGTGCGTCGCATCTACCACGACCTGAAGCATCAGGTGGAGGCGATCCGCAGCGAGCTCGACCCGGCGCGTCGCAGCGGCCACCTGGACACGCTGGAGGAGTCCATCAACTCCTACGGGCGCACCTTCGACACCGGCAATCCGGTGGCGGACACGCTCCTCACCACGAAGGCCCACTCCTGCGCCGAGAACAAGATCTCCTTCACCTGCATCGTCGACGGCACGCAGCTGGGCTTCGTCGAGCCGCTGGATCTCGCCACGCTGCTGGGCAACGCCCTGGACAACGCCATCGAGTCGGTGCTGCGCACCGAGGACCCCGACAAGCGCCTGATCCGGGTGTCGATCACGCGCCAGTTCGGCTTCGTCATCCTGCGCTTCGACAACTACTTCGACGGCGAACTCCGCTACGTCGACGGCCACCTGGCCACCCGCAAAGCCGATCCGCTGGTCCACGGGCTCGGCCTGCGCAGCATCAAGCTGGTCGCCGAGAAGTACGGCGGCGAGGCCTCGGTGGACGCGAGCGACAACTGGTTCTCCCTGACGGTGCTCCTGCCGTGGCGCGCCGCGGCCGCGTCCCGGGGATCGTCAGTTGAACCCGATCACGGTGCGGGCCGCACTGTAGGCGACCAGAGAGGTCCGGCGCCCGGCCCGGCCCGGCAGGTGGAGGATGCGTCCCAGGGCCGTGCCGCGAAGCCGTGAGTAGGCGACCGGATCGGCGAGCCGCAGGTCCTCCCACAACTGCTCCTTCGCCTCGACGTTGCCGGTCTTCAGCAGCAGGACCGACGACACCCCGCAGATCAGGCCGAGGTAGTGGATCAGGTAGTGGTAGAGGGGAAGCGGCACCTCGTCCCGCTCCGGGAGGGAGGCGATCATGATCCGGTTCACCCGCAGTTGCTGGTCCAGGCGGCGGATCATCGTCGCCTCCTGGACCGACTGGTCCTCCCGCCCGATGTAATAGCGGTAGAGGTCGACGTTGAGATACCTCATGGTGCGCACATGCGCCAGCGGGATGAAGGCGTAGAGGTTGTCCACGTAGAACGTGTGCTCCGGAAGCCGCAGCCCGCTGCGTCGCAGCACCTCGGTGCGGTAGGTCAGCGAGTGCATGAGCAGGCCCGCGCCGGCGCCGAACTGCCCGATCTCCGCCCAGGTGACGGTGCGGTTCACGGGCAGCGAGCGGGTGTAGCGCACGACGTGCTTGCGTCGCTTCGCGTCCTTCTCGTAGACGTAGTTGGTCACCAGCAGATCAACCGGGTCGGCGCCGGCGGCCTGCCGGCGCAGCTCGCGCAGCAGCGCCGACGCGGCGGAGGCGTTCAGCCAGTCGTCGCTGTCGACCACCCGCAGGTACTCCCCCGTCGCCCGGCTCAGCCCGGTGTTGATGGCGGAGCCGTGGCCGCCGTTGGGCTTGCTGATCACCGACACCACCCCGGGGTACCGGGCGGCGTAGCCCAGGGCCACGTCCGCGGTGGCGTCGGTCGATCCGTCGTCCACGACGATGACCTCGACATCGCGCTCGGAGAGCGGCAGCGAGTCCAGGCAGCGATGAAGGTAGGCGGCGGAGTTGAAACTGGGGATGACCAGCGTCAGCGTCTTCATCCGGACTGCCCGCCCCCCATCAGCCGGGCCCGCATCAGCCGGCCGCCCCGGCCACAGCGGTCTCGGGCTCTTCCTTCTGCTTGAAGATGAGTTTGAAGATGGGGTAGAAGACCCAGAAGGAGATCGCGGAGTTGATCACCATCGTGATGATATCGGCTGTCGTCTCCCCGGCCTTGCCCCAGTCGAGGGTGTTCATGAAGAAGTTGTAGACCGGCGCCTTGTAGAAGCCCTGGGCCGCCGCGGCGACGAAGGTGATCACGACGTAGGCCAGCGCGTACCACCCGGCCGCCACCCAGATGCTGGTGTTGGACTTGAAGGTGATGTTGCGCTGGGCGAAGAAGTTGATCACCTGCGCGATGAGGATCGCCAGCTGCACCGCGAGGAAATAGGCCAGGCCGCCCCCGCCGCCGTCGGCCAGCGCCCCCGCCGCGTAGTCGAAGATGTAGTACTGCGAACCGTCGACGTTCGAGCCCACCGGAAAGACCTGGAAGTTCGCGTCGATCAGGCTGGTCCGCCCGAAGATCGAGCGAAACACCGGCATGATGACGATCTGCAGGACCGTCACGCCGTTGCTGAGAATGAAGAACATCAGGAACTTCGAAAGCTCCGGATGCTTGTCGGAGAACTTCCCCCAGGAAGCACGAATCTTGTTTAGCACGTGTGTTCCACTTTCAGTTCTTGGCCGCTAGCTGCTGGGCGGTCTTCTTGTTGGCCTTGCCGTTGCGGAAATACCCGCCGACGACCTTGGACACCCCTCCGAAGAAGGAGCCGTTCACGATCTGCACGATGCCGTCGACCATCTCGGAATCGGCCGCGCCGTTGGACATCTTTCCGATCGCCCGGAACGGCATGTTGTAGATGAATTGCAGATTCAGATCGGGCTTGCCGCGCGCCTCGCTCTTGGCGATGAGACGGGCGATGATCTTGCACGCCTGACGCGCGAGGAAGGACTTGGCGTGCGCCATCTCGCGCAGCGGATCGTTGATCGTGAGCACGCGCGTTCCGGAGGAGGACTCCGCAGGAACGCGGCGTCCCAGCAGCTCCGCGAACTGGGCGTCGGTGGCGCCGGCGAGAAGGGCGGCGCGCAGGTGCGCGCTCCGGTCGCCCTCGACCGCGACACCGTCGACCCGGAGGCTGCCGCGCAGCCTGATGTCGGCCGAACTGGCCCCGATCAGGACGTCCCAGGTGCCCTGCTCGGTGCGCCACGAGCCGGTGGCGACGTCGAAGTGACGCCAGGTGTAGGCGTCGAAGGCGATCGCGACCTCACGCGACTCCCCCGGCTCCAGCTCCACCTTCGCGAAGCCCTTCAGTTCCTTGTCCGGCCGCAGGAGGCCGGTCCCGGGGAGGGCGACGTAGAGCTGCGCGATCTCGGCGCCGGCCGCCTCGCCGGTGTTGGTGATGGTGAACCGCACGCCCTCGTCGTCGACGCTCAGGTTGGAGTATTCGAACCGGGTGTAGGACAGGCCGTGGCCGAACGGGTAGCGGACGGGTCGTCCCGCCGCCTCGTAGAAGCGGTAGCCGACGAAGGGGCCTTCGCGGTAGATGCTGTGCAGGTTCTCCGCCGGGAAGTTCCCGGCGGTGGGGGTGTCGGCCAGCGTCAGCGGGTAGGTCTCGGCGAGCTTGCCGGACGGGGTGACCTCGCCGGTCAGCAGGCGCACGATGGCGCCCGCCCCGGCCTGCCCCGAGAGGTAGGCGTGCAGCAGGGCCTTGCAGTGGCCCTCCCAGCCCAGGTCGACGACCGACCCGGCGCTCAGCACCACCACCACCTGAGAGTTGGCCTTCGCGACCGCGCGCAGCAGCGTCAGCTGGGCCTCCGGCAGGTCGATGTGGGTGCGGTCGAGGCCCTCGGACTCGCTGACCTCGTCGAGTCCCATGAAGACGACGACGACGTCGGCGTTCCTGGCCGCCGTCACGGCGCGGTTCTCCAGGTCCGGATCGGGGGCGCTGCCGCGCCGGTAGCCCTGCTCGAAGGCGACCAGCTCCAGCGAGCTGTCGCCGAAGGCCTCGACGGCGGTGTCGAGCCGCGTCGGCTCCACCATGGACGAGCCCGCGCCCTGGTATCGGGGGGTCTCCGCCATATCGCCGATCAGCGCGATCCGGGTGCCCGGCTTCAGCGGCAGGATGCCGTCCTCGTTGCGCAGCAGCACGGCGCTTCGTTCCGCCGCCTCGCGCGCGATCCGGTGGTGCGCGTCGACGTCGGCGGCAGCACCCTTCTCGCTGCGCGCGTCGAGAACCAGCGTGATGACCTCCGCCGCCCGCCGGTCCAGGTCTTCCTCCGCGAGGCGGCCGTCCTGGACGGCCTGCACCAGTTGGCGCACCGGCTCCAGGCCGGGTGCCGGCATCTCGATGGCCCCTCCGGCGGGAATGGCGGCGACCGAGTCGTTGCCGCCGCCCCAGTCGGTGATGACGATGCCGTCGTAGCCCCACTCGTCGCGCAGGATCTCCTGCAGCAGGTGACGGTTCTCGTGCGCGTAGGTGCCGTTGACCAGGTTGTAGCTGCTCATCAGCGCCCGGGGCCTGGCCTCGCGCACCACGATCTCGAACGCCGTCAGATAGATCTCCCGCAGGGTGCGCTCGTCGACCACCGAGTCGGAGGCCATGCGCCGGAGCTCCTGGCTGTTGACGGCGAAGTGCTTCGGCGTCGCGGCGACGCCCTGCGACTGGATGCCCCGCACGTAGCCGGCCGCGAGCTTGCCGCTGAGGTAGGGGTCCTCGGAGAAGTACTCGAAGTTGCGTCCACCCAGCGGGCTGCGCTTGATGTTGAGGCCGGGGCCGAGCAGCACGTCGACCTCGAGCGCGGCGGCCTCGACGCCCAGCGCCGTGCCCACCTTCTCGGCGAGCCCGACATCCCAGCTGTTGGCGACGGTGGCGGCGGTGGGGAAGCAGGTGGCCGGGACCGAGCCGTGGAGGCCCAGGTGGTCGGCCGACCCGAGCTGCTTGCGCACGCCGTGCGGGCCGTCCGACATGAACACCGAACGCAGGCCCTTGCCGGGCAGATCCCGGGACTCCCACACGCTCTTGCCGCTCAGCAGGGCGGCCTTTTCCAGTGTGGTGAGTTTTTCGATCATGGCATCTCCATTGATGGTCGGCGGGTTCCGTAGCGTGAAATCTTCAGCAGTTCACCAGGGCTTCCGCCCGGAGCACCAGTGGAAAACATAACTCGTCCAAAGTCGCGCACAATCTGCTGCCCGTAACGGCGCGCACAGCGCGCTGCCCGGGCGTGGGCGGTCGCGACCGGTCCCGCGCGCACCGGCTTCTGCCGGACGGGCGGCTCTCGCCCGCACGAGGGCGGGAGTCATCCGGCGAGACCCGGAGAGCCCTCTTGTCCTGGACCCTTGCTTTCTGTTATAAAATCGTTATCCAGCCGGTCCGCTGTGACGAGAAAAGCCGGCGTCGGTACCGATCCTGCCGCGAAACCGACACATCATGCAGTCCGCTCTCTGGGCCGATGCGGCGACCCCTACGTTGTGAATCGCGACGGTCTCACGGGCGAGGGCGACCTTTTGGGTCGACGACGGCGCGGGCTCACCCCCCACCAGGCTTCCCCCGCACCGGGTTCCGCGTGACCTCATAGACGGTCGACAACCGATCGTCAGCGATACACCGATGAAGGGAAAGAGCGAATGAGGAAATCACCTATCGTCCGCGCAGTAGCGCTGACCGGTGCCATTTCGCTGGGCTTGACCGCCTGCTCCGGAACGCCGGGGGAGAGCCCCACCGATACGCCCTCGGCCAGTGAGACCGGCGGAGGACAGGCCACCGACACCACCTTCGGCACCGCCGAGCTGACCGACGGCACGACCACCTTCGTCGTGGTCGACAACCCCGGCGACGGCCCCACCCTCAGCTACGCGAAGGACTCCGGCTTCACCGTCCTGGAGGAGAAGGACGGCGACGTCACCTACGCCTTCAAGGACATGAACGGCAACGGCACGCTGGACACCTGGGAGGACTGGCGCGTCGAGGCCGCCGATCGGGCTGCCGATCTGGCCCCGAAGCTGTCCATCGAGCAGGCGGCCGGCCTGATGCTGTTCAGCTCCCACGAGCGCGCACCGGGCGACGGCCTCACCGACGCACAGAAGACCTACCTCTCCGACTCGAAGCTGCGCAACGTGCTGCACGCCGGCCCGTCGGACATCGAGGCGTCCGTGTCCTGGGCGAACGAGCTCCAGGCCTTCGTCGAAACCCTGTCGACGGAGGAGACCCCCTACGTCCCGGTATCGATCAACTCCGATCCGCGCTCCGACGCGAAGGACAGCTACGCCGGCGCCGCCGGTGGCGTGTCCCAGTGGCCGTCCTCGCTCGGCATGGCCGCCACCTTCGACCCGGCCCGCGAACTCGAGTTCGCCCAGGTCGCGTCGGCAGAATACCGCGCCCTGGGCCTGTCGAACGCCCTCTCCCCGCAGATCGACATGGGCACCGAGCCCCGCTGGCTCCGTAACAACGGCACCTTCGGGGAGGACCCGGCCATGGCATCGGAGTTCGCCGCCGCCTACGTCGAGGGCTTCCAGAACACCTACGACGAGAACGGCGACGCCCTCGGCTGGGGCCAGGGATCCGTCGCCACGATGATCAAGCACTTCGCGGGCGACGGTCGCGGCGAGGGCGGACGCGAGTCCCACACCACCGCCGGGCAGTTCGCCGTCGCCACCAGCGGCGACCTCGAAAGCCACCTGATGCCCTTCAAGGCCGGCCTCGAAGCCGCGGGTCTCATGACTGCTTACTCCATCCTGACGGATGCCGAGGGCAAGCCGGCCTACGGCGACGAACTCGTCGGCACCGCTTACAACACCGCCACCATGAAGGTCCTGCGCGAGGACATGGGCTACGACGGCGTCGTCGTCACCGACTGGGGCGTGCTCCGCGGCGGCCCGACCGACCCTGACGCCGCCTTCGGCATGGCGTGGGGCGTCCAGGACCTGACCGTCCCCGAGCGCATCTTCAAGACGCTGCAGACCGGCCACGACGCGCTGGGTGGCTTCAACGATGTCGTTCCCGTCATGGAGGCCCACGCCCTGTGGCAGGCCGCCTTCGAAGCCGGCGAACTCGACGTGGACGCGGACACCCGCTTCGCGCAGTCGGCCGAGCGTAGCCTCCGCAACATCTTCCTCGCGGGCATGTACGAGAACCCCTACCAGGATCTCGAGCACTCGCTGGAGTTCATCGGCAACGCCGAGTTCGTCGAGGCTGGCTGGCAGGCTCAGCTCGACTCGGTCGTGATCACGAAGAACGCCGCCGGCACCCTCACCTGCGAGGTCAAGCCCGACTACAAGTCGATGAAGGTCTACATCCCGTCGACGAACAACACCGGTTTCGACGGCGCCTTCGGCCCCGCCGAATACTGGCAGGGCACGTCGATCAACGAGGAAGCCGCCGGGGAGTACTTCGGCAGCATCGTCACCGACACAGTCGAACTGGATGCCGACGGCAAGGTCGTCAGCTACACCGCCCCGGATCTGTCCGATGTCGATCTCGTGATCGTCGGCATGGAGAGCCCCGACAACGGCTCCAACTTCTCCAACGCCGGCCTGGTCGACTCGACCGTCGCCCCCGAGGCCCAGGAGTTCTACCCGCTGTCGCTCCAGTACCGCCCGTACACCGCCGATGGCCCGAACGTGCGCAAGGAGTCGATCGCCGGTCTGACGCTGGCCGACGGCTCCAAGCAGAACCGTTCCTACTTCGGCAAGACCTCGAAGATCGCCAACGAGGCTGACCTGGACGCCTTCGAGCGTGCCGATGCTGCCATCACCGCCTCCGGCAAGGACATCCCGCTGATCGTCTCGCTGTACGCCAAGAACCCGACCATCCCCGCCGAGTTCGAGGCCAAGGCCGACGCGATCGTGGTGGGCTTCGGCGTCTCCGATGCGGCAGCACTGGAGGTCATCACGGGTGGGCACCAGGCCGCCGGCCGCCTGCCCATGACCTTCCCGAAGGACATGGACACCGTGGAGGCCAACGCCGAGGACAAGCCCTTCGACCTGGCCCCCTACGTGGATGCCGCCGGCAACTCGTGGGAGTTCGGCTTCGGTCTCACCTGCGACGGGAGCCCGCTCGCCCAGCCGTAGGAGGTTCCCTGGATAGGGCCTGAACAGCCGTGAAGGGCGCCGGTGCTGGTTCTCCAGCACCGGCGCCCTTCCAGTTGTCCCGTCTCGCGCGGGGTGCTGTTCAGTCCTGGAGCTCGCGGCCCGCGGCGTCCTGGTGCCAGGTGGTGCCGGGCTTGGAGATGAGAATCAGGATGCCCTCGATGAAGCCCCAGATGTGGCCGATGCCGAAGCTGAGGACGGTGAGCACCAGCTGGACGATGCCGCGGGTGGTGCGACCGAGGTAGAAGTTATGGATACCCAGGCCGCCGAGGAGGATGCCCAGGACGCCGGCGACGATCTTGGACTTCGAGGAGGCCGGGGCGCCGCCGTAGGGCTGGTGGTACGGGTTGGGAGGGGACTGAGTCACGAGAGTTCCTTATCCGAGTAGGACCGATGGGTGCGGCGCTTCGCTACGAGCGTGCCGGATGCAGAACCGATCAGTGCGTCCCCAAGCCCGCGCGATGAAACCTGCGGGGCGATTCCCGCGTCCCCACTCTACCAACGGGCATACCGGGAGCAACGGGCCCACCGGGGACCGGGTTCGCTCGGTCAGTGACCGCGCAACTTGTCGATGGCCCGGCGCTCCCGCTTCGTGGGGCGTCCGGCGCCGCGATCTCGGACGGCGACCCGGCCCTGCATCTCGGCGATCGGCGGGGGGCGCTCCGGCGTGCGGTCGATGTAGGCCGCCTGGGCGACCGGGGCGCCGACGCGCTTGACCAAGCCCGGATCGACCACCTCGATCAGCTTCTCCTCCTGCTCCCGACGCACCCGGATCACCTGACCGGCCACCACCATCTGCGAGGCCTTCGCCAGGTGATCGTCGACGCGCACATGACCGCCGCGCACGGCGGCGGTCGCCATCGAGCGCGTCTTGTACATCCGCACCGCCCAGAGCCAGGCGTCGAGTCGAGCCATGGGGCAAGCCTACGAGATCGCCGGTGCGCCCGCCCCCGCGACGCTCAGGACCCGCTCAGGACGCCGGGTCGCAGGAGTGATCGACGGTCGCGCCCTGCTCGCGGCTGAAGGTCTCGGACTCCAACTGGAAGGTGGAGTGCGGCACGGAGACCTCGAAGTGCTCGGCGACGCAGGCCTTGATGCCCGCGAGGATCTCCAGCACATGGCCGTCGCGGAAGCACTCGTCGGTCACGACGACGTGCGCCGTCAGCACCGGGAGCCCGGTGGCGATGGTGGAGGCGTGCAGGTCGTGAACAGCGACGACGTGGGGCACCTCCTCGATGTGGTGGCGCACGTCGGCCAGGTCGAGCCCGTCCGGCACGTACTCCATCAGCACCCGAGTGGTGTCGCGCATGATGCCGACCGCGCGCGGCACGATCAGCGCGACGATGAACAGGCCCGCCAGCGCGTCGGCCTGCTGGAAGCCGGTGAGGGCGATGACCACGGCGGCCACGATCACCCCGACGGAGCCCAGCGCGTCGTTGACCACCTCGAGGAACGCGGCGCGCATGTTGAAGTTCGCGTCCCGCCCGGAGGACAGCACGACGATGCCGACCAGATTGGCCACCAGGCCGATCACGCCGAAGACCAGCAGCTCGGCAGAAGGCACCTCCGGAGGCGCGAAGAGCCGGCGGACGCCCTCGATCGCGGCGTAGACGCCCACCCCCAGCAGCAGGGTCGCCTGGGCCAGGGCGGCGATCACCTCCACGCGCCGGAATCCCCAGGTGCGGGTGGCGTCGGCCGGGCGACGCATCAGCGTCGCGGCGAGCAAGGCGACGAGGAGGCCGCTGAAGTCGGTGATGGCGTGCGCGGTGTCGGTGAGCAGCGCCAGGCTGCCGGTCAGGACCGAGCCCACGAGCTGCGCCACGACGATGGTCCCCGTGAGGACGACGACGATCAAGAGCCGCCGACGGTGGTCCTGGGTCTGCGGGGCTCCCCCGTGTTCGTGCCCGTGACTGTGTCCATGGTTATGGCCCATGGTGATGCCCGTGACTGTGATGATGGTGGCCGCTCATGCCGCTTCTCCTGTCCGAGCGCCTCGTCCGAGACGGGACTACCCCAGCCAGAGCCCGAGCGCCCCGGCCGCCGCTGCCAGCACCAGCATCGAGGCGCCGTGCAGCACCGACAGGATACCCCCGGGGGGTGTGGGTGACAACGCGAGGTTCGCGACCTCGACGCTCGCCGTCGAGAACGTCGTGTAGCCGCCCAGCAGGCCGACGCCGAGCACCAGCTTCCACTCCGCCAGGCCCGCGTAGTCGGCGGCGAGCGCGGTGAGCAGGCCCAGCAGGAACGACCCCGTGACGTTGATCACGGTCGTGGCGAGGGGAATCCGCGGGCGAGGAGCCTTCTCGATCAGGATGCCGACCCACCTCCGCAGCACCGACCCCACACCGCCGGCCACCGCGATCAGCACCCAGGTCATCGCGCTGCGTCCGGCGCCACCGCCACCAGGCGGCGGGCGAGAAGAACCCCGGCGACCGCGGCCAGCGCGCCCAGCAGCACGCTCCCGGCGAGGTAGGCCACCGCCATCGCGACGCGGCCCGAGGACACCAGCAGGTCTCCCTCCAGGATGAACGTCGAGTAGGTGGTGTAGCCCCCCAGCAGCCCCGTTCCGGCCCCGAGCCTGACGAGATTGCGCCAGCCCGCGTCGCCGCCGCTGCGCACCAGCGCGGTCAGGAGCAGCCCCAGGAGAAACGACCCGGTGAGGTTGATCGTGAACGTCGCCCACGGCCAGCCGACGGACGGCCACGCCGCCTCGATCAGCGCCCGGATCAGGGTGCCCACCGCACCCCCGAGAAATACCACCAGCGTCTGCGCGCCCCGCTTTCCCACGGCGATCAATAGTAGACCGCGAACCGGCCTCTCGGGCCGTCGACGACATGCACCGGGGTGTCGAAGACGCGCGTCAGCACATCGTCGCTCATGATCTCCGCCGGCGTGCCGAACTCGGCGATCACCCCGTCCTTGACCGCGCAGATGTAGTCGGCGTAGTGACCGGCGAAGTTGATGTCGTGCAGCACGATCACGATGGTGCGCCCCAGCTCCTCCGCGGCGCGGTGCAGGTGTTTCATCATCAGCACCGAATGCCTCATGTCCAGGTTGTTGAGCGGCTCGTCGAGCAGCACGAACTCGGTGTCCTGGCACAGCACCATCGCCACGTAGGCGCGCTGGCGCTGGCCGCCGGAGAGCTGATCGAGGTAGCGGCCCTCCAGCTCTCGCAGGTCGAAGAAGTCGATCGCCTTGCTGATGTGCTCCTCGTCGGCGGGGGTCAGCCGGCCCTGCGAATAGGGGAAGCGCCCGAAGGACACGAGCTGGCGCACGGTGAGCCGGGTGATGAAGTGGTTCTCCTGGCGCAGGATCGAGACGATCTTCGCCAGGTCCTTCGACGCGGTGGTGGTGACGTCGTAGCCCGCCACCTCGATGACCCCCTCGTCGATCTTCAGCAGCCGGCCGATCATGGTGAGGAGGGTCGACTTGCCCGCCCCGTTGGGCCCCACCAGCGCGGTGATTCCGCCGGCCGGGATCTGCAGGTCGACGGGGCCGATGGTGACCTCGTCGCCGTAGTTCTTGCGTACCGTGCTGAGCGAGATCACAGTCGGCCCTTTCTGAGGAGAACGAGGAGGAAGACGCCGCCGCCGACCAGCTCGATGATGATCGACACGACGCCCTGGGCGTAGAAGACGTGCTTCATCACGAAATAGGAGCCGGTGAGCACGATGAAGGCGACGGCCACCGTCATCGGGAAGATGTAGCGGTGATCGTAGGTGTCGGAGAGCTGGTAGGCCAGCGTCGCCACGAGGAAGCCGAGGAAGGTCATCGGCCCCACCAGCGCCGTGGAGACGGCCATCAGGACCGAGACGAAGAACAGCACCAGCATCGTCTGACGACGGTGGTTGATGCCGAGGCTGGTGGTCGCGTCGCGGCCGAGGCTCAGCAGGTTCAGCCGCTTCGCGCTGATCCACAGCGCGCCCCCGGCCAGAGCTGCCAGCGGAATCGCGAAGGGGAGGTAGCTGGCGTCGGCGTGGGAGACGCTGCCGAACAGACGCGCGGCCAGCACGTCGAACTCGCTCGGCGTCAGCAGGCGCTGCATGAAGGTGGAGATCGACCCCAAGCCGGCGCCCAGGATGATGCCGACGAGCAGCATGACCTGGAGGTTGCCGTAGCGCCCGGACAGCAGCCAGCCGTAGAGCAGCAGCGCGAAGCCCACCATGAGCGCCACCTGCAGCAGGAACTGCGACACGCCCTGAATCGCGGTGATGCCCGCGACCCCCAGGAAGTACACGGAAGCCGTCTGAACGGCCCGATACAGCGACTCGAAGCCCATGATCGACGGCGTGATGATCCGGTTGTTGGTCGCGGTCTGGAAGCTCACCGTCGCGATGGCCTGGCAGAACGCCACGATGAGGATGACCACGACGCTGGTGGCGCGCATCTTCGCGATGGTCCAGAACCCGTCGCTGCCCACAGGCATGGGGTTGTCCCAGGCCAGCAGGCCGAAGGCGAAGAGCGCGGAGAGCACGCAGAGTGTTGCGAGCAGGATCCAGTAGCGACGCTTGGCTCTCGTCGTCGGCAGAGAGTGCGAGTTGCGCGCGGGGGCAGCCTCGGGTCCGGCGATGAACATGTCCTCACGCCCTCCTGCGCTGCCGCAGCAGCAAGAAGATGAACACGACCGCCCCCACCACGCCCAGGATCAGGGACACCGGCACCTCGAACGGCATGATGATGGTGCGGCCGATCAGGTCGCAGACCGTGACGATGGCGATACCGAGCAGGCACACCCAGGGCAGGTTGGAGCGCAAGTCGTCGCCGCGCACCATCGAGACGATGTTCGGCACGATCAGGCCGAGGAACGGCAGATTGCCCACCACGACGGTGACCACGCCCGTCGCGACGGCGATCAGCCCGGTGCCCAGCAGCATGATGCGCTGGTAGTTGAGGCCGACATTCGTGGCGATGTCCTCGCCCAGGCCCGCGACCGTGAACCTGTCCGCCACGACGAAGACCGCGACGACGACGATCAGGACGATCCACAGCGGCTCGTACTGGCCGCGGATGACCGAGGTGAAGCTGCCCGCGAACCACACCCCCAGGTTCTGCAGCGCGTTGAACCGGAGCGCCAGGAAGGTGGACACCGCCCCCACGACGGCGCCGAGCATGATGCCGATGATCGGCACGATCAGGGATGACTTCAGCGACACCCTGCGGATGAACATGAAGAAGACCATCGTTCCCACGAAGGAGAAGACGACCGCCACCACCATCTTCGTCATGAGGTCGGCCGTCGGGAAGAAGATCAACACGGTCAGCAGGCCCAGGCCTGCCCACTCGGTGGTTCCGGTGGTGGTGGGCTCGACGAAGCGGTTCTGCGTCAGCAGCTGCATCACCAGTCCGGCCATGGACATCACTGCGCCCGACAGGACGAGGGCGATGGTGCGCGGGATGCGGGTGATCCGGAACATCTCCGCGCCGTCCTCGGCGCCGAAGGTGTCGTAGACCCCGGTGAACAGCGAGAGGACGAGCAGCGCGCCGACGACGAGGACGCCGACGATCAGCCACGGGTCGAAGAGCCTGCTCCGGCGCCGCGGCTCCGGCGGCGCGGCTCCGGAGGGCGGTGTGGTCTCGGTGGTTACGGCCATGGGTGCCTCGTCGGTGTCATCGCTTAGGTCTGTGAACATGCCGTTGGGGTGGGGACCATCTCTCGATGGTCCCCACCCCGTCAGCGGCCGGTGGTCACGGCCTGGTTACTTGGCTGCCTCGAGGGCATCCGCGAACTGGTTGAAGAACTCGGCGTAGGTCTGGATGCCTTCGTTGAGGTAGGTGTCCGGAGGCAGGATCACGATGTTGCCTTCCTTCACCGCCGTCACGTTGGCCAGAGCCTGGGAGTTCGACAGCAGGTCGGCGGCCGGCTGGAAGGCCGGATCGTCGGCGGCGATACCCGCGTCGCGGTCCATGACGAGGATCCAGTCGGGGTTCGAGTCGGCGATCGCCTCGACGGAGATGTCGTCGCCCTGGTGATCGTCGGAGCCTTCCAGCTCGAGGGACGGGGTCAGGCCCAGGATGTCGAAGACCGGGCCGAGGGTGCGGCCGGTTCCGGGCACGACGTATCCGATGTTGCCGCCGGAGGTGATGACACCCATGACGGTGCTGGCCGGATCGTAGGCGGCCTTGGCGCGCGCGATGGCGGCGTCCAGGTCGTCGTTCAGCTGCTGGGCCTCGGCCTGCTTGCCGAAGATCTCGCCGAGCACGGTGGTCTGGCGCTTCAGCTCCTGATCGAGCGGCTCGCCTTCACGGGGATCGAGCTGGAGGACCAGGGCGTTCGGGACCAGCTTGGTGAAGTCCTCGTGGAACTGCGTGAAACGCTGGCCGTTGACGATCAGATCGGGCTCAACAGCGACGACGGCCTCAAGATCCGGCTCGCCATGGTTACCCAGGTCGATGATGGCGTCGTTGGAGGCGAAGGACACGGTGTCCGGCATCAGCGCACGAGCGGCGGCGGTCAGCTCGATACCCCAGTCGTCGAGGGTCTGGAACGTGCGGTTGTCGGTGGCGACCACGGAGGTGGGCGGCACGGCGATGGTGTGCTCGCCGTTGTTGTCCTCGATCGTGACGGTGGCGGGCTCTTCGGCCGCGGTGGTCGTGGGGGAAGCGGCGGCCGTGGGCGACTCGTTGTTCGTCGTCTCAGCGGGCGAGCCGCCGCACGCGGTGAGCGCGAGAGCGGCGGCTGCAGCCAGCGCCGTGAGGGCGAAGGGGCGGGGCAGGGACATGGTCCTCTTCTCCTGATAGCTTGCGGTCTTCGTCGATTTACACAACCAACTGGTGCATAAATGAACATCGGAAAGGTTAGCCTAACCAACACGTTTGGTCGAACTTATCCTGCATCATGTCCGACATCCGGACGCCCACCGTCGCCGTTCGCGTAGTATCGCCCGCGGTGCGTCGGGAAGTCTGGTCGACGGCCGCCTGGTCTTCCCCGCGCGGTCCGATCGAGACGGAGACCCCTGATGACGTTCACCTCCCCCCGCCCCACGCTGCTGCGCCGCATCACGAGCAGCGAACCGGCCGGCGGCGCCCTCCTGCTCGCCGCTGCGGCCGTCGCCATGCTCTGGGCCAACTCGCCGTGGCGCGACTCCTATGCCGCACTGTCCCTCACGACGCTCGGCCCGCACGCGCTGCACCTCGACCTCTCCCTCGCCGCCTGGGCCTCCGACGGCCTGCTGGCGCTGTTCTTCTTCGTGGTCGGGATGGAGTTGAAGCACGAGTTCGTCGCCGGCAGCCTGCGCAATCCTCGCGAGGCGGCGGTGCCGATGCTCGCCGCGGTCGGAGGCGTCGTCGTTCCCGCGCTGCTGTACGCCGCCGTCGTGCTCGCGCTGGACCCCGGCGCCCTGCACGGCTGGGCGATCCCCACCGCCACGGACATCGCGTTCGCGCTCGCGGTGCTGGCGATCTTCGGCCGCGGGCTGCCGCGCGCCCTGCGCACCTTCCTGATGACGCTGGCCGTCGTCGACGATCTGATCGCCATCGTCGTCATCGCGGTCTTCTACACCGCGTCGATCAACGGCCTCTTCCTGGGCCTCACTCTCGTCGCGATCGCCGCCTTCGGGGTCGTCGTCCGCCTCCGCCGCGTGTACTGGTATCTCCTGGTGCCGCTCGCGCTGCTGGCGTGGTGGTTGCTGCACTCATCCGGCGTACACGCCACGGTCGCGGGGGTGCTGCTGGGGCTGATGGTCCCCGCCGTTGCGCGGCACGGCGAGGCGCGCCCACGCACCGGCCGTTTCGGCCACGCGTTGCATCCCCTCTCCTCCGGTGTAGCGCTGCCGGTCTTCGCGTTCTTCTCCGCGGGCGTCACGCTCGTGGGTGGCGACGGTGCGGCGGCGGTCTTCAGCCAGGGCGTCGTCGCCGCGGTGATGGTGGGCCTGGTGATCGGCAAGCCCCTCGGTGTGCTGGGCACCACCTGGTTGGTCACGCGCTTCACGCGCCTGCGGCTGCCCGACGCCATCGGCCTGCGCGATCTTGTCCCCGTCGGCTTCCTGACCGGCATCGGCTTCACCGTCGCGCTCCTGGTCTCGGTGCTGTCCTTCCCCGACGGGCAACACGTCGCCGGGGCGAAGGTCGCCGTCCTGTCGGCGTCGCTGATCGCCGCCGCCCTCGGCGCGATCCTGCTGCGCTGGGACGCCCGCAAGGCGCGCTCGTCCGACATGAACAAGGACGGCCTTCCCGACCAGGACACCCGTGCCCTCTAGCCTTCGCCCACTCACGCTCCTTGAGGTGCTCTCCCCCGGCCCCTGAGGGATGCCCGCCACGGTCACCGTCGTGAGGTGAACGCTCGGGTTGCGGGCATCGTCTCGAAGGGCGAAGGGAGCGACCGCCACCCAACGAACCGAACCCGCCCCGGCGCAAGTCGTTTTCGGCGCGCGCCCGGTAAACTGCTCCCTCGTGGCTCTCACTATCGGAATCGTCGGCCTCCCCAACGCCGGCAAGTCGACCCTGTTCAACGCCCTGACCCGCAACGACGTGCTCGCGGCGAACTACCCGTTCGCGACGATCGAGCCGAACGTCGGCGTCGTGGGTGTGCCTGATCCGCGGCTTCCGGAGTTGGCGAAGGTCTTCGGCTCCGAGCGGATCGTTCCCGCGACCGTGAGCTTCGTCGACATCGCCGGCATCGTGAAGGGCGCCTCCCAGGGTGAGGGCATGGGCAACGCCTTCTTGGCCAACATCCGCGAGGCCGACGCGATCTGCCAGGTGACCCGCGTCTTCGACGACGAGGACGTCACCCACGTCGACGGCAAGGTGGACCCCGCCTCCGACATCGACACCATCACCACCGAACTGATCCTGGCCGACCTCGCCACCGTTGAGAAGGCCCTCCCCCGCGTCGAGAAGGAGGCCCGGATCAAGAAGGAGACCCAGCCGAAGCTGGCCGCCTTCAAGGCCGCCAAGGACGCGCTGGAGTCGGGCACGGGCGTGCGCGCCGCAGGCCTGGATCTGGACGAGCTGTACGAACTGCACCTGCTGACCGCGAAGCCGTACCTCTACGTCTTCAACTGCGACCAGGACGAGCTCGGCGACGAGGACCTCAAGGCCCGCATGCGCGAGATCGTCGCCCCCAGCGAGGCCATCTTCCTGGACGCGAAGTTCGAGTCCGAGTTGGTCGAGATGGAGGAGGACGAGGCCCGCGAGTTCCTCACCGAGATGGGCGTCGAGGAGCCCGGCCTCGACGTGCTGGCCCGGGTCGGCTACGACACCCTCGGCCTGCAGAGCTACCTGACCGCCGGTCCGAAGGAGGCCCGCGGCTGGACCATCAAGAAGGGCGCCACCGCCCCCGAGGCCGCCGGCGTGATCCACACCGACTTCCAGAAGGGCTTCATCAAGGCCCAGGTGATCAGCTTCGACGACCTGATCGCCGCCGGCTCCGAGGCCGCCGCCAAGGCCGCCGGCAAAATGCGCCTAGAGGGCAAGGACTACGTCATGGCGGATGGCGACGTGGTGGAGTTCCGCTTCAACGTATAGGAACAAGAAGTGAACAAGCCCCTCGACGGGTACAACCGACCTCGGTTCCTGCCACACAACGATGAAGGCACCCATATCGAGATCGACAGGCCCCAGTCTTCCGTTGAAGCAAGTTCAGAGGATCACATGCCTACCAACCCTGGAGGTGACCGGTGATCAAGTCCGCGAACCAATACCCCGTACACATGCTTTTCAGTCACGACGGGAACGTGCTGTACCGGGTTCCCCCGTATCAGCGGGAGTATTCCTGGCACAAGGCCCAGTGGGAGGACCTCTTCGAGGACCTGGTGGAGGCCGATGGGGCACACTTCTTGGGCACGATCATCACCCTGGATCAGACCACGGATGCGCTTGAGGGCAGCATCCTTCAGGTGGTTGATGGCCAGCAGCGACTCACAACTCTGACGCTTCTGCTTGCGGCGGTCTATTCGGTACTCAGGGAGCACATAGACGAGCTCGATGACGACATCCGAACTGACGTCACCAACCTCAGTCGCCTGCTGGTGCGCAAATCTGACCATGAACTTCGGGTGACTCCGCAGAGGCAGGGTCAGAACCTCTTCGACTACCGCAAGGTGCTCGAAGAAGCGGGACTCTCGGTTGAGGGTGAACGGAAGGCCTATTACCCCAGTCGCAGGATCGCGAAGTGCTACCACTACTTTCGTGCGGCCATTCTGAAGCTGGCCGAAGCCGAGGAACTCACCGAGCCAGAAGCGGCACTGAAAGTCCACGAGGCAGCACTGAAGGCGGTCATCGTGAAGATCGAGGTGGCTAGCCACGCCGATGCGTTCGTGCTCTTCGAATCCCTCAATAACCGGGGAATGCCACTCTCACCCGTGGACCTGATCAAGAATCACCTTCTTGCCCAGTCCGAGAAGAAGCAGGTAATGAACGTCGATCAGGCGTTCAAGCACTGGAACAACATGCTGACCGGCCTTGGTGATAGTTACTCCACGCAAGAGCGATTCCTTCGGCACTACTACAATGCGTTCAAGTCAGAACTGCCTGATGTTCCCAATGCGCCCGTCGCCACCAAGTCGATCCTGATCCGGATATACGAGACCCTCCTGGAGCAAGACCTCAAGCGGATCGTCGATGACCTCGTCGAAGCGAGCAAGATATACGGACGCATCAACTGCGTGTCTGAAATCGACCACCCGGCACCGCTCGACAGCGCCTTCCAGCGGCTGATGCGCGCTCAGGGCGCGCCGTCCTACGTTCTGCTGATGTGGCTCATAACGAAGCAACAAGATCTTCAGTTGAGTGAGGTGCAGCTTGAGACCGTTGTGGACCACCTCACCAGCTTCTTCGTACGCCGCAACTTGACCGGGCACCCGCCGACACATGCTCTGGCTAAGCTGTTCATGACGACTATCGACGCCGTGGGCGACGCCCGTGGCGCTGAGGTGCTGGAGATCGTCAACGAGAAGTTGAACGCCGTCTCGGCATCTGACGAGGATTTCCGGGCTCGTCTCCTGGGCCCCATCTACGAGGAGAACACCGATATAACGAGGTTCATTCTGGCGACGCTGGCTGAAGATGCCATGACCAAGGAAACCGGAGTTGACTTATGGCGTCAGGAGAAGAACCATTTCGTCTGGACGATTGAGCACATCCTTCCGCAGGGCGAGAATCTGCCGACTGCGTGGCAGGAGATGCTCGGAGGAGCGGACCGTGCTGCCCAGGCGCAGGAGAAACATCGACACAGGCTTGGAAACCTGACGATCACTGCTTACAACAGCAACCTTGGCAACAAGTCATTTATCGAGAAACGTGACCGTAAATACTCCAGGGGTCGGCCCATCGGATACCGCAACGGTCTCTCGCTCAACGAAGAACTGGCCACAAGGGAGTCTTGGACCGCCGAGAACATAGAGTACCGCACGAACGAACTAGCGGAACGGGTGATGGCGCGCTTCCCACTCGCTGGAGTCAAGCCGGTTTCACGTTCGTCTCGCGGTGACATGTCGGAGTTCCGACAGAGCTAGACAATGGACAAATAGTGTCTGATCTTAACAAGCAGTGGGCGAAGAAACAGCTAGAGCACTACCTCTGGGCCACCACCAAGGTGCCCAATGGGGAATTGACGGCAGCGGGAAACCCTCGTATGAGGCTACGCGTGACGGGAGATGAACTCGAGAAGCTCGGATATGTGGTGGGGCAGATCATCATCAGAGTGTTCCCCGGTATCGAACTGAACTGGCACTGGACAGCGCATGTTAGGGAGCGCGCACTACAAGCATTGACCGAACTTGAACGCGAGGAAGAACTCCGGCAGAACCTAGGAGACAGCACCCCTCCGCTAAGCGCGACTGAACTGCATCCGTGGGTGTGGGAAAGCGCTAGGCCGTTCTGGGGCATCGCGCAGTACAGCGCAGCCATATGGACAAGTCTGCTGCGTCTCAACAGTGAGCTTCAGCGCACAATCGGCCGTCGGGACGTGAGCGAAGCCGACGCTTTCGTTCAGGCGTTCACGCCCGATAGACCCCAACCCGGCAAGCCACGGCTTCGCCTCATGCCCGACGACGGTAGCAAGACGTACCAGAATCGGCAGCGCGGAACCATGCTGTTAGCTCAAGGGTTATTCACCGGTGTTCGGAACCCACTAGGCCATGAGCCAGCGGAAGAACCCAGCGAACAGGAGGCGCTAGAAACGCTTGCCGCCATAAGTCTTTTAGCGCGTTGGGTCACGCGTGCCGAGTTGGTCGAAGCACCTGAGAACGAATAGAACCTGTCCTGAGTTTCACAACGAGGTAATGATTTCTAGGTTCTGCTCTCAGGGTGCCGTCGGAGTCGTGTGTAGCGGGGTTTGACTAGACGTTTTGGTCTGTTCGCGGCGCGGCGAAGGCAGTTGCTCACGGTGGACCCACCCATGACCGCCGGGCGGCTTGGTCATCGCAACAGGTGACCGCATGACTCGCTGAAGTGACGCTGCACGTGCGAGCGTTTGTCACGGACCTGGACGCCACAATGGACCCGACTTGGCTCATGTTAGGGCAAGTTTCTTACCCTAATCCTTTCTGGCTAG
>DAOLFC010000038.1:0-27074 GCA_035326505.1 Arachnia sp. | reverse complement strand
CCCTGAGCCCGATCCGCTCGCAGGTTTCTGGCGTTTCGTTGAACAAGCCCGCGCCACCCGCGACGCCAGACCCAAGACACCGAACCCCTGGCACCCCGAAGACGGCTGACCCGGGACTGGTGTTCGGCTGCCGGGGGCCCTTTTCGAGACGCTCGTACCTCGTGGTCCCTGAGGAGGGCGCCCCACGCCCGTCTCGAAGGGCTCTTCAAGGAGCGTCAGTGGGGGTTCCCGGGATGACGCTCCTTGAGGACTCGGCCTGGTGTTGGCGCCAGGTCAGGCGTAGTCAGCCTCCACCGTCGCTGATCCGGAGCCGTTCGACACGACGACGGTGGCGGTTCCGGGCGGAATCGTCGCGAGCCTCGTCGTGAACGCCGCCGACACCGACGCGCCCGGAGCGACGGACGCGAACGTCTTGCTTCCGTAGACCGTCGAGATCGCGATCGCGGCGGCCTCGGCGCTGGTGTTCTTCACCGTGACCACGACCACGACCTTCGAGACGACGAGGCGGGTCGTGGTTGCGACCTCTGCGCCGACCTCGGCCTCCTCGTCGGCGTACAGCACGATGACCGTGAGCGGGTCGACCGTGATCGAGCTGCCGAGGGTGACCCGCGCGCCGGCGACCACCGTCGAGGTCTGCGTGCCGGGAGAAGACGGCCCTCCCCAGTACAGCACCGTCGCCTTTCCGGTGCCGGGCAGCTGGGTCGAGTACGCGAGCCCGCCGTTCGGATCGTTGTCCGTCGACTGCGTCGAGTTGACGATCACGATGTAGCGCCCATACCTGAGCACCGCGAGCTCCGGCCGCCCGATGAGCACGGTCTCGATCGCGTGTCGGTCGCTGAGGCCGAGGGTCGGATCGAGGACGTCGGCCGCCAGCCTCGCGCGAGGAAGCACCGTGCCCGCCAGCACGTTGCCGTCGAGCCTGCGCCCCAGCGGGTCCGCGGGCAGCGGGAACAGGCCCGGCGTGGCGGGGGCGCCTCGGTCGTTGATGGCGTAGTCGAAGTTGAGCAGGTCGGGCAGCGTGAACGTCGGACCGTCCATCTTGTTCGACAGCGGCCCGTCGAAGCCGGCGGGCTTCACGTAGGGCCGGCTCTGGGTGGCGATCCGCACGGTCGCCGAGCGCTGCGAGTCGGGGCGCAGCAGATGCACCCGCCCGTAGGAGTTGATGGCCTGCCGGGCGCGGTAGTAGGTCGACGCGAACAGCACCTCCTCGCCGTGCTTGACCGCGACCAGGCCGTTCTCGGGGTCGCCGTAGACGAAGTCGGGCCGCCCCCACGCAGTGGGGAGCGCCGGGTTCGGGGTGGACCCGGCCGCCGCGTCGATGCCGTCCCATGCCGGCCGGTGGTGCGCGACGAAACGGAAGGCGTTCAGCCCGACCCGCGTCCAGGAGTTCTGGTGCAGCAGCGCCAGGGCGGACGCGAGCTGACCATCGGCGAAGAGCTCCCGAGTGACGCCGACCAGTTCCGCGTCCTGGGCGCCGATCACCGTCACCGCCTGCAGCGGGTTGCCGTCCCACACGGTGGGCTGGACGTAGCAGGGCTTGCCCGGGAAGATCTCGTTGCGCCAGCCGACGACCGACTGCTCCTGAGCCACGCGATAACCGTCGCGGTCCACGTCGATCACCCGGAATCGCATGCGGGCCTTGATGAGCACCAGCAGCCGCTCCCGGATGGTCGCCGGCCACGGGTCGCCCGCCTCGATGGTGCTCTCGCCCCGCGCGATGGCCTCCCACAGCATGACCAGCCAGTCGGTCACCTCGCCGTAGGACCCGACATAGCCGACCTCGCGGGTGAGGCCGGCCTCGGTGACCTGTCGATAGGCGTTGCCGAGGTACGCGCGACGGGTCACCCAGTCATCCTCGAGCTTGCCGAGCCACGGACGCAGGCCGAGCGCTTCCTCGACATACCCCCGAGCTTCGGACTCGATGTCGGCTCCGTTCACGTGAGCCTCCGCGATGCGGTCCGGGAAGTACAGCTGCAGGGCGCGCGCCACCTGGTAGAGCCCGATCGCACAGATCTGCACCTGGTTGGAGTAGTGCGGGAAGTCCTTGCGCCAGTGGTCCCAATGCGCCACCAGCATGTCGCCGTAGGCGACGCGGCGGGTGGGAGTCCCCTCCACGGGCAGGTCGACGCGGGCCGGGATCACGGCGACGTCGTCGAACCAGGCCTGCCCCTCGCCCCAGGACCTCAGCGAGACGTCCACGCGGACGGCGGTCGCGGGCGTCACGATGGCGAGCGACACGAACGACCAGCCCGCCGTCGTCGCCCAGGCGCGCTGGTCGTTGACGCCGCCGACAGGAACGATGTTGTTCGACGCGTCGTAGAGCAGGACGTTGAGCGCGACGCCGTTGGTGGTGTTGGCAGCCAACTTGTCGGTCTTGATCCAGACCCCGACGGTCACGTCCTGGCCCGGTTCGATGGCGACGCTCGACCCCATCGCGATCGTCGTTTGGCTCGCGGACGTGTTCTCGATGAGAAGCGATCGCGTGCCCGAGCTGTTCGGGCGCGCATTCGCCGCGTCCACGACCAGCGGCGCCTGGTCGGGAATCCACCCGGCCGTCGACCACCCCGTGGCCGCGCTCCCGGCCTCGAAGCCCGGGTTGACGAGCATGCGACCACCGGTGATGTTGGCGTAGAAGACATCGTCGAACCACGCGGTCCCCGGGCCCCACAGGCGGACCGAGGTGCGCAGGCTCGTCGCATTCGCCGGGGCGGTGAGAACGATGCTGGCCAGGTTCCAGTCCTCCGTGGCGCTGCGCTTGAGCCCCCAGGCGCGATGGTCGTTCACCCCGCCGATCGGCACGATGGCGCCGGAGGCGTCGTAGAAGATCACGTTGAGCGCGGCGCCGCGGTCGGCGGCCGTGCCGGTTCCGGAGGTCTTGACCCAGGACGAGAGGTAGTAGGTATCGCCCGCGACCACCGGCATCGCCGTCGAGTTGTCGACGATCGTGACCTGGGTCGCCCCCGTGTTGGTGACCGACAGCGACGACGTGCCGGCGCTCCCCGGGCGCGCCGAGGCCGTGTCCCGGGCGATGTCGCCTTGACCCCCGAGCCATCCGGCCTTCGACCAGCCGAGCGGCGTGGCGCCGCCATCCTCGAAGCCAGGGTTGACGATGGTCGCCGTGGTGCCCGCGATGGGCTGGGCGAGCGCGGCCTCCACGGCTGCATGACGAGACTCCCCGAGCAGGTAGAGGGCGAGCGCGAACCGCCCGAAGCCCTGCCACTGCTGATCGGAGGCCGTCAGCACGGTCGGGGACGCCTTCCACACGTTGTACCGGCCGTCGATGGCGCGGAACACGCGGCCGAACGCCGCCTCGGACGCGTAACCGGGGTTGTTGCCCTGAGGATCGTTCCACAGGTAGGACTCGACGAGCTCCTGCGTCTGCCACCCGTCGAAGCCCGTCGGGTCGCCGGTCACGACGAGGTTCTGAAGGTCGTTCTGCACTCGGGTGCGAACCTTGCCCTCCGCGGTCGCCGTCTCGCCGGAGGGCCGCGACGCGGGAGCCGGAGCGGCGCCGAAGACGTCGTCGGCGCCGGGAACGAAGAACGGCGCGGTGTGGGTGTAGATCGCATAGACCGGCCGGGAGTTCAGCTTCAGGTTCTGGAAGTAGACCTCCGGCGTGCCGCCATACGAGTAGATGCGGCCGGTCGCGCGGATCTCCAGCTGGATCTCGTCCTTGCCGGAGGTCAGGGACTCCGGCAGCGGGACGGAGTGCAGGAAGAAGCGGCCGGGCGAGCGCGGCTGATCGCCGAGGATGTCCAGGCTGTCCAGGACGCCCTGTTCCTGGTAGCCGATCTGCTTGACCTCGGTGCCGTCGGCGGCGTAGAGATGCAGCCGCCACTGGTTGCCGTCGACCGGGTCGAAGTCGCCGCCCCAGAGCTTGACCGACACGTAGTTGGTCTGGTCCGGGCTGATCTGGACGGTGAAGCTCGCGCCGCCTCCCCAGTAGCTCTGCGGGGTGGTCGGCGTGAACAGGCGGCCAGTCTGACCGAGCGCGCCGGTCGACGGCGGAACCGTCTGCGACAGCGTCGCGGTGAGGTGGTGGGCGGTCTCGGATGCCGAGTCGCCGAAGACGACCCGATCGAGCACGGGGGAGACCGCTTCGGGGGGCGCCGCATGCGCCGCCGTCGCACTCCAGATGAAGTCCGCGGTCGCGGCGATTCCGGCGGTCACTCCGGCCGCGGCGAGAAACGTTCTACGGGACAAGGCCGTCATGGCTGCTCCTTAACTTGCGCCTACGCTGGCGCTTGCCGACGATCATAACCACGGCCGGCCATTTTGAGCAAGCGTTTGCAACCAGAATTTTGACCGCAGTTATCGCGCACAACCGGAAGCCGAATGCAAGCGTTATCAGAACTGCCTCTCCGGCCGCCCAGCTGCCCCTCCCCCTTGCCGCCCCGCACGCGGCCCGGCTCTGCCCCGACTGCTGAGACCCGACCCCCGACGAGAAGGATGGGGAAGAAGGATGGTCCTCGCGGTTCAACCCCGTCGGATCGGTGCTGCCGCCCTACGGTGACAATGATTCGCACCGCCCCGGCTTCGCGCTACCGCCGAGGACGGGCTGTAGCGTGGGCTCAGTCCCGTTCACAGGGTGCGGGCCTGAGTCTTGAACCGCCTGTGTCTGTCAACAAGGGAGCATGCCGATGTTTGACCTGGAGTTCGGCCGCGACGCCCACCGCGCACGAGAGATCCTCGGGGTCTTCCGCAGGTATGGGATCGCGGAACGGTCCGCCCGCGAGAGCGACGACGGCGAGATCCCCGTGGAGCAGCCTCAGGCCGCCGAGGACGTGGAGACGCTGACTTCGGGCCAGCGGCTCTGCGCCGCCTTCGCCGAGCTCGGCACCACCTGGATCAAGCTCGGGCAGTCGCTGAGCATGCGCGCCGACCTCGTCGGCGCCGAGATCGCCCACGCCCTGGAGGGCCTCCAGACGACGGTGCCCGCCGATCCGCCGGGCGCCGCGATCGCCACCGTCGAGCGCGACCTGCAGCGTCCGATCAGCGCGCTCTTCGCCCGCTTCGACGCCGAGCCGTTCGCGTCAGGCTCCGTCGCCCAGGCGCATCGCGCGGTGCTGCTCGACGGCACCGACGTGGTCGTCAAGGTCATCCACGACGGCGCGCCCGAGCGGGTGCGCAGCGACCTGGCGCTGATGACCCGGCTCGCGGCGTTCGCGGAGCGGGTGGATCCGGAGATCGCGCGATACGACCCGACGACGATCGTGCGGCACTTCGCCGCGATGATGGAAAACGCCGTCGACCTGCGTCACGAGCTGACCTACATGCAGCGGCTGGCCAAGGACCTCGAGGAGCTGGACTGGCTGCGGGTACCCCGCGCCTACACCGAGCTGTGCTCGCAGAGCGTCCTGACGATGGAGGCGATGGCGGGATCGCCAGTGCGCACCGCCGCCGACGTCGAGGCCGCCGGCTGGACGGTCAACGACATGACCACGAAGGTCACCGAGCTGTGGCTCGAGATGATCTTCTCCAACGGCCTCTACCATGCCGACCCGCACCCCGGGAACTTCCTGATCGCCGATCCCGAGACGCTCGTCCTGCTGGACTACGGCGACGTGGGCTTCCTGCCCGAGTCCGGCCGGCAGGACGTGGCCCGGCTGCTGCTGGCGGTCACGACCCGCGACGTGCCCGGGCTGACCGACGTGCTGCTGGAGATCTGCCACGCGCCGGCGACCACCGACACCCACGCGCTCGAGAACGCCGTCGACACCTGGCTGACGAACCACCTTCCCGCGCACTCCGCGACCGGCGACCGGGACCTCAACGCGGCGATGACGGCCGGGATGGAGGTGCTCCACCGGTTCGAGCTGCGGTTCCCGAGCGACCTCGCGATGCTGCTGCGCGTGCTGGCCAGGCTGGAGGGCTTCGGCGCGCAGCTCGGGAGCACCATGACCCCGGAGGAACTGCTGGGCCCGTTCCTGCGCCGGCTCACCCTGCAGCAGAACGACCTTTCGCATATCGCGCAACGGCTGATGCGCGTAGTGGCGGGATGGGGTCGGCTGGCGCGCGACATCCCGCGCGACCTGAGCGGCCTCCTGCAGCAGCTCCGCATGGGCGAGGCGCGGGTGGAGATCAACCTGCGCGATCCCGACGGCCTGGTCGACGACGTCGTGGACGGCTTGGCCGCGTCGGCCTCGCTGCTGGGCGCCTCCCACCTGATCGCGTCCGGGACGGGGCCGAAGGTCAAGGGCGTGTCCCTGCCCGGGCTCGCCGCCGCCGCGTTCTCGGCGGTGACGTGGTGGAAGCTCACGTCACGACGCCGCGGCCACCGCACCGCCGAGCAGAAGGCCGCGGCCCTGATCCGTCGCCTTCGCCGCCGCTAACGCCATGCCCTCGGGAGAGTGGATCGTCCTGCTGACCTCGGTCCTCCATGTGGTGATCGTGGTCGTCGCAGCGGTGTACATCGCATCCAACCGCAGGCCGTCGTCGGCCATCGCCTGGATCCTCGCGATCGTCTTCATCCCCTACGTCGGAATCCTGTTCTTCCTGTTGATCGGCAACTGGAGGCTGCCCAAGTCCCGCAGGGACAAGCAGGCGCGCACCTCCGAGGTCTTCCTGGAGCGCACGAAGGGCCTCGACCTGGTGACCCACGCCGAGTACTGGCCCGACTGGCTGCCCGGCATCGCCGCGCTCAACCGCAATCTCGGCGCCCTGCCGATGGTGGGCGGGAACACCGCCGAGCTGTACCCCGACTACCACGAGTCGATCCAGGCGACCGCCGACGCCATCGACACCGCGGAGCGGTACGTCTACGTTGAGTTCTTCATCCTGGTCGACGACGACACCACGAAGCCCGTCATGGATGCCCTCGAGCGGGCGTGCGCACGAGGGGTGACGGTGCGGGTGCTCTCCGACCACATCGCCCAGTTCTCCTATCCGGGCCGCAAGAAGACCATCCGGCGCTTCGCGGAGATGGGCGCCGAGTACCTGCCCATCCTGCCCATCCAGCCGCTCAAGGGGCACTGGCGCCGCCCCGACCTGCGCAACCACCGCAAGCTGGTGGTCGTCGACGGGAAGGTGGGCTTCGTCGGCTCGCAGAACATGATCGTCGACAACTACTACAAGAAGGCCAACGTCAGGCGCGGGCTGCACTGGAAGGAACTGGTCGCTCGCGTCGACGGGCCGGCGGTCCGCGAGATCGAGGCGGTGTTCGTCAGCGACTGGTACGCAGAGTCCGGCGAGGTGCTCCTCCCCGAGGTCGGCAGCATCGACCTGAATCACCTGGACCCAGCGAAGCTGGATATGCAGATGGTGCCCAGCGGTCCGAGCTTCGCCAACGACAACAACCTCAAGCTGTTCGGCGCCCTGTTCCAGAACGCCCGCCGCCGGATCAGCGTCACCAGCCCGTACTACGTGCCCGACGAGAGCCTGCAGATGGCGCTGGTGACGGCCGCCCAGCGCGGTGTGGACGTCGAACTGTTCGTCTCCGAGGCGGGCGACCAGTTCATGGTCTTCCACGCCCAGCACTCCTACTACGAGGAACTGCTGCGCGCCGGGGTCAAGATCTTCGCCTACAAGGCGCCGACCATCCTGCACGCCAAGCACCTGACCATCGACGAGGACGTCTCCGTGATCGGCTCCTCCAACATGGATATCCGGTCGCTCAGCCTGCACATGGAGATGATGATGCTCATCCACGGTCACGAGTTCTGCGACCGGATGCGCGCCATCGAGGACGACTACCGGGCCCACAGCACCCAGATTCATCTGGAGGAATGGCTGCAACGACCCGCGATCCAGAAGGTCTTCGACAACCTGGCCCGGCTCACCTCCTTCCTGCAATAGAAATGAGCCCCGCTGGGGATGGGCGGGAAGGACGGTTTTTGCCGCCCGCCCCGGTGCCGCTCGCGGCCCCGCACCTAGCGTCGTAGCGGCTCGGCACACCGAGCCCCCTGAGGCGCCTGGGGTAAATGGCGCCACCAACCCAAGGAGAATGCAATGAATGTCGTGATCATCGGAACGCCCTCCCGTGAGGCGGGTCTTCGTGTCATGGACCAGGTCGACCTCGCCGTCGCGGAGGGACTGATCTCCGTCGACGACCTGGCGATGGCGTACCGCGGAGACAACGGGAAGGTCACCCTCCTCCAAACGGCCGACGCCACCGCGGGCCGGGGCGCCGTCAAGGGCGGCGCGCTGGGCCTCCTGGTGGGCGCCCTCGCCGCCCCGCTGGTTCCCGCGATCGCCATCGGAGCGGGCGCCGGCGCGCTCATCGGCAAGCTGCGCGACCGTGGGCTGTCCGACAAGCTGATGAAGCAGACGGGCGAGGCGCTCGGCGAGTACGAGGCCGTCGTGTTCGTGCTCGCCGACCAGGCTTCGACGCTGGTCATCGGCACCCTCGTCGAGCGCGCCATCGAGCAGGGGGCGCAGGTGAGCTGGGACGTCCTGCCGGCCGAGGCCCAGGATCTCCTCCGCGAGGCCCTCAAGCTGGAGAACCAGTAGCACAACCAGCCCGTCGCCCTCACCCTGTGACGGCGAAGCGCCCCGTCCTCCGCGCACGGAGGACGGGGCGTCTCTCGTGAAGCGACCGTCAGGCCTTGGCCTCGCCGGAGGTGAGGGCCTCGCGCAGGAACTGCTCGGCGGACTCGTTGAGCACCTCGTACTCGACCTTCGCACCCTCGGCGATCGCGTCCTGGATCTCCGAGGCGATCTCGCGGGCGGAGGCCTCGTCGGCCAGCACGAACACGACGCTCTCGTGGTCGTTGATGGTCTCGCCGGCCTGCTTCATGAACTTGTTCGAGATCCCCTTGTCACCGGCGCCGGCGATCCAGGCTCCGAGGCCTCCGCCCGCGGCGACGACGGCCGCAGGCGCGGCGACCGGCGCCACGATGGCGGCGACGACGCCCCAGAGCGCGCCGCGCCAGAACCCGTGACCGGCGGTCATGTCGGTGGTCTGCTGCAGCTTCACCTTGCCCTCCTCCGTCCGGTAGACGAGGGCGAGATCGTCGACGTGGATCCTGCCCGCGTCGACAGCGGCCTGGACCTTGTCCATGACCCGCTGTCCCGCGAGCAGGGACGGCACGGCGATCGTGACGATGTTCTTCATAGTCTCTCCTGAGCTCTCGTGCGACCCGCTGGCACCTACCGATGGCTTCGGGGTGCGGGGCCGCCACTTCGAGGCTAGGGAGCGAGGGCGAGGCGGGGGCTCGGCTGGCGGCCAAGACCATACCCGCACCCAATCCCGGCCCCGCGTCACGCGAGAAGGACGCCCACGGCGCAGGCGACAACCATCCCCACAACCATCAACGGGACCCCGAACCGGGTGAATTCCGCGTTGGTGTAGCCGATCGGATCGATCACCATCAGGTTCGTCTGGTGCGCGAACGGGTTGAGGAAGGTGAACGAGATGCAGGTGCCGATCAGGGCCAGCAGGATCACGGGATCGAGCCCGACATCCATCGCCACGGCGATCCCCACCGGCGTGAGGATCGACGCGGCGGCGGCGTTCGAGACCACGTTGGTCAGCAGCGCGGTGACCAACGCGAAGACGATCATCACCAGCGCCGCGTTGCCCCCGACGGCGTACCGGATGGCGTCGGCGAGCAGGTCGGCCAACCCGCTGTTCAGGACGATCACGCCGAGCCCCACCGACCCGGCGAGGATGCCCAGCATGTTCCAGTCCAGGGAGCGCGCCGCCGACGCGGGCGTGAGCACCCCGGTGGCCACCATCGCCAGAGCCCCGCCGACGGAGGTGAGTTCGATCGGCACGAGGCCGAACGAGGCGGGCAGCACCACGAGGGCGAGGATGAGCACCGCCTTCCAGGTGTTTCCCGGCTGGGGCACCCGGCTGCCGACCTTCTGCCAGAGCGCGACGTACTCGTTGCGCTCGACCGCCTCGGTGTGCGGCGCGGCGACGTAGCAGGTGGAGCCGGCGACGAGCGGCGTGCGGCGCAGCGACCGCTCCGTCCGCGCGGCGATCACGGTGATGTCGTCGGCCTCGCCGAGATCGTGCAGGGTGCCGGTCTCCCCCGAGGTCACCGACACCTCGAACAGCCGCTCGGGAGACATCCCGAACACCGGGCTCGCCCACAGCGCTCGGACACCGGCCTGCGTCGCCTCGAAGACCAGCACGTCGCCGACCGTGATCGTGCTCTCGGCGGCGAGGACCTCGCCGCTGCGCCGCACCTCGCGCAGCCGGTAGTCCCGAGCGGTGGCGATCCCCAGCCGGTCCGCTCGGCGTCCCCGTGCCAGGGCCTCCGCGCCGACCGGGATCTCCACCCGCCAGTCCCTGGGTTCAGCCTTGACCACACCGGTTCCGCGCAGCATCCGCGACCCCACGAGGGCGAGGAGGGCGGCGCCCGCCAGCGCGACGGGAAGAGCGACGGGCGCGAACGAGAGCATGGTCATGCGCACGCCGCTGTCCTCTGCGAGTCCCGCGATCAGCAGGTTTGAGCTGGTGCCGATCAGCGTGATCGATCCGGTGAGCGTCGTCAGGTGCGCCAGCGGGAGCATCAACTCTCGGGCGGGAATCGAGCGGGTCTGTTCGAGCCTTTTGCTCGCCGGCACCAGCATGGCCACGATCGGCGTGGTGTTCATCAGGCCGGACGCGACGCCGAGCGGGACGGCGAGTTTCAGGAACGCGCGCTGGGCGCTGCTGACCGTGCTCAGCAGGGCGCGGGTCATGCGATCGACCAGGCCGGTCTGCACGATTCCCTTCGCGATCACCAGCATTGCGCCGACGGTGATCACGCCTCCGTTGCTCAGCCCCGAGAACAGCTCCCGCGACGGCGCGATCCCGAACAGCCCAGCGATCACGAGGGCTGCACCGAGGGCGATCACCGGGCGCACCCACCCGGTCGTCATCACGACCAGCGTGATCAGGACCAGGAGAGCCGCGATGATGGTAATGAAGGGCGACATGCCGAGTGACTGTAGGACGACGGGACGCCGCAACGCCCCTGCCTCCGGCAAGCCCACCCCGCGATACCAATACCCCACCGGTCCGGGCCGCCCGGCATGGGTCCTGATGGGGCGAGCGGGCGGGCTTCCCTCGTCTCGGTCCGATCCGTCGGGCGACCTCCCTACGGTGAACCCTAACCCGCCGAGAATCCGCACCAACGCGGTTCCGCCGTCGGGTTGCCATCGACGGGGAAAGCCCCCGCCGAATGACGAAAGGTCACGCAGATGGCGAAGAAGAGCAAGAAGAAGGACAGCAAGAAGAAGGACAAGAAGAGCAAGAAGAAGTAGTACCGCGGAGATCCGGGTGCCCTCGGCGGCCGCGCGGCGAGCCCAGGCGCAACGGAGGACGCCGTTCGACGGCGAGGGCACCCGGATCTTCGTCGCACTCCTCACGCGAACAAGACCGGCAAGAAGAAGAATCGAAAGTAGATCTCCGCGCGGCATGGGGTCGGACGCGAACCGAGCAGGGTCCGCTCGGGGTCTGCTCGGCGCGATCCGGTGGGTGCCCCTCACCGTGCTCCCCCGGGCCCTTATCCTGGAGGGAGATCCGAACAGCGTCCGGCTGCGATGGCTCTCCGGAGACCCTGAAGCAAGGGACTCGACAACCGAACTGTCCGCGGGATCTCAGTCCGCCCTAGCGAAGGAAGCTCACGGTGGAAACCGCCGCCATCATCGTCGCCCTCATCATCGGATTGGCGCTCTTCTTCGATTTCACGAACGGCTTCCATGACACCGCCAATGCCATGGCCACGCCGATCGCAACGGGCGCCCTCACCCCGAAGGTCGCGGTGGGCCTCGCTGCCGTCCTCAACCTCATCGGCGCCTTCCTCTCGACGGAGGTCTCGAAGACCATCTCGCACGGGATCATCCGGGAGGACACCCTCTCGGGCGAGGGCTTCCTGCCGATCATCTTCGCCGGCCTCCTCGGGGCCATCACCTGGAACATGCTCACCTGGCTGCTCGGGCTGCCGTCGAGTTCGTCCCACGCGCTCTTCGGCGGGCTCATCGGGGCCACCCTGGTGGGGGCCACGCTGAATGCCATCGACTTCGGCGTCGTCCTGAGCAAGGTGGTCCTCCCGGCGCTGATCGCGCCCTTCACCGCCGGGCTCATCGCGTTTCTCGCCACCCGGGTCGCGTACGCGGTGACGCGGCGTCGCGACGACGGGCCCACCGGCCGCGACGGATTCAAGTGGGGCCAGATCTTCTCCTCCTCCCTCGTCGCGCTCGCCCACGGCACCAACGATGCCCAGAAGACGATGGGCGTCATCACGCTCGCCCTGATCACCGTCGGATGGCAGGACGTCGCGCACTCGGAGCCGCGGCTCTGGGTCGTCGTGGCCTGCGCCGGGGCCATCGCGATGGGCACCTACGTCGGCGGTTGGCGCATCATCCGAACCCTCGGCAAGGGCGTGACCGAGATCCAGCCGCCCCAAGGCTTCGCCGCGGAGGCCTCGACCGCATCGACGATCCTCGCCTCCAGCGCCTTCGGGTTCGCCCTGTCCACCACCCAGGTGGCGTCCGGATCGGTCATCGGCTCCGGCCTGGGTCGCCGCGGCGCCACGGTTCGCTGGCGCGTCGTCGGCCGGATCGCGACGGGCTGGCTCCTCACCCTCCCCGCGGCGGGCCTCGTCGGGGCCCTCGCCGCCGGCGCGGCCGTCCTGTGGGGCGGCTGGGGGATCGCGCTCGACGCGGCGGCGGGCGTCGCCATCGTCCTCGGCCTCTACCGCTACTCGCGACGCGACGCCGTACACGCCGGAAACGCGATGCACACGACGACGGGGGCACCCGCTCCCGAGACAGTCGCTCGCGAGGCCGACGCACCGGAGCCCGATGCCCTCGTGGCCGACGCCGCCGAGGCGCCCAAGCCGAAGGAGTACGTCTGATGCAGGTCGACTGGCTGGCCTTCGCCAAGGTGTTCGCCGCCGCGTGCATCGGGGCGGTTTCGATCGTCGCTTTCTACGCCCTCGGGATGAGGATGGCGGTGCGCGGCGGACGCATCTCGTTGGCCCTGGCGTCGGTGTGTTTCGCCTTGTGCGCGGCCGCCGTGATCTTCGGCCTGGCCCTGATCCTGATCCAGACCTGAGCCGATCCCGCCCTCCCGGATCCCGAAGGATGGGGCGAAGGTATGGGATAGACCTGTACGCGAGGACGCGGGCTCCGCGCCGTCCATAAAGTGCCCTTGTTCGAGGGTCGGCAGCCGCCGATTCGGCACTTCGAGGAGCACCAAGATGACTGACATGGCTACCGCCACGACGGGTCAGACGCCCGCGTGGTACGCGATGACCCCGGCCGACGCGGCCGCGGCCTGGGAGGTCGATCCCGACACGGGTCTCAACGCCAGCGAGGTGGAGCGCCGTCGCGCGCAGTACGGCGAGAACAAGATCGACTCCGAGCCGCCGCCCACGCGGTGGACCATCGCGCTCGGCGAGATCAAGGACCCGATGAACCTGATGCTCATCGCGGTGGCCATCGCCAGCTTCGTCATCGGCGAGAACCCGGTCGCGATCATGGTGTCCATCCTCGTGGTCATCAACGTCGTGATCGCCACGCAGCAGGAGTTGAAGGCCCGCAGCGCCGTCGATGCCCTGGCGAAGATGCAGACGCCGATGGTGAGGGTGGTGCGCGACGGGTCGCTGCAGCAGATTCCCGCGCCCGAGGTCGTGCCCGGCGACATCGTCCAGTTGGAGGCCGGCGACCTGATCCCGGCCGACGGGCGCATCCTGCGCTCGGCCAGCTGCGAGACCCAGGAGGCCGCCCTCACCGGCGAGAGCGCCCCCATCGCGAAGGGCACCGCCGCGCTCGACTCCGACGACGTCGCGCTCGGCGACCGCACCCCCATGCTGTTCCAGAACACCTCGCTCACGCGCGGCACGGCCACCATGGTCGTCACCGGCACCGGCATGGACACCGAGATGGGTCGGATCGCGACCATGCTGTCGGAGATCGAGATCAGCAAGTCGCCGCTGCAGACCGAGCTGGCCAAGCTGACGAAGGTGCTGGGCGTCATCACCTGGGCGGCGGTCGCGGTCGTCGTGATCCTCGGCATCGTCCGGCAGCAGCCGCTCGCCGCCGTGCTGCTGCTCGGCATCTCCATGGCCGTCTCGGCGATCCCGACCGGCCTTCCCACCTTCGTCCAGGCCATGCTCGCCTTCGGCGCGAAGCGGCTCGCCGAGGCGAAGGCCGTCGTCAAGAACCTCGGCGACGTCGAGACCCTCGGCGCCACCAGCGCGATCAACTCCGACAAGACCGGAACGCTCACCCTCAACGAGATGATGGTCCGGAAGCTCTACTACCGCGGCGGCTGGTACAAGGTCTCGGGCGACGGTTACGAGAAGTCCGGGCAGATCACCTGCGCGGCCGGGCACACGCCCCCCGACTTCACCCGCCTGGCCTACGGCCTCTGCCTCGACTCCGACGCCACGGTCTCGGACACTGGCGCCGTCGTCGGCGACCCGACGGAGGCCGCGCTCGTCGTGCTCGCCGCCAAGCTCGGCGTCGACGCCGAGGAGACCCGCCGCGCCTACCCGCGCTTCGCGGAGGTCCCCTTCGACTCCGACTACAAGTTCATGGCCACCTACCACCACCTGCCGGTGGACGGCGACGACAAGTTCGTCGGCCTGGTCAAGGGCGGGCCCGACGTCGTCCTCGACCGCTGCGGCTACGCGCTGAGCGCCGACGGCATCGTCCCGATCGACGAGAAGGTCAGCGCCCAGCTGCTCGCGGCCAACCGGGAGATGAGCGAGCAGGGCCTGCGCGTCCTCGCCTTCGCGATGCGTTCCCTCGACGGCCGGGAGGACGCCGTCGCGGCCGACCCGATGGGCCACGTCGAAGACCTGGTCTTCGTCGGCATGGCGGGCATCATCGACCCGCTGCGCCCCTCGTCGCTCGAGGCGGTGCGGGTCGCGCACGCCGCGGGCATCGAGGTCCGCATGATCACCGGCGACCACGCGATCACCGCGGGCGCCATCGGCGCGGAGCTCGGGCTCGGCGAGGGCGCGATCAGCGGCGCCGAAGTCCAGGAGATGACCGACGAGCAGATCCGCGAGGCCCTTCCCCGCCTCCACGTCTTCGGCCGGGTCACCCCGCAGGACAAGCTCCGGCTGGCACGGATCATGCAGGAGAGCGGCGAGGTCGTCGCGATGACCGGCGACGCCGTCAACGACGCCGCCGCGCTCAAGCAGGCCGACGTCGGCGTCGCGATGGGTTCGGGCAGCGAGGTCACCAAGCAGGCCGCGAACATGATCCTCACCGACGACAACTTCGGCACGCTGGTCAAGGCCATCCACCTGGGCCGCGGGATCTACGACAAGATCACGTCCTACGTGCGCTTCCAGATGACCCAGCTGCTCTCGCTGGTCTTCCTGTTCCTCAGCGCGAGCATCTTCAACATCAACCAGGGCATGCCGATGACGCCGATGATGGTGCTCTACCTGAACTTCTTCATCTGCGCGGCGCCGGTCGTCATGATCATGCTCGACCCGACGCCCGAGGATCTGATGACGCGTCCCCCGCGGGACACGTCCCAGGGCATCGCCAACGGCAGGGCCGTCGCGCAGTGGATCGTCTTCGGGTTCACCCTCTTCGCCGTGACGCTCGCCGCGCTCCTGCTCTCGCCCGGCGAGATGAGCCCCACCGAGCCGAACGTCCCGATGACCATGTCGTTCGCCGTGATGGGCCTCGGCACCGTCTTCAGCGCCCTCGTGATGCGCCGGGATCCCGACTCGGGCCTGAGCGCGCCCATCCTCGGCGCCCTCAAGATCCTCCTCATCCCGACCGCCATGACGGTGCTCGGCGTCGAGTGGGGCTGGCTGCGCGGCGTCCTCGGCACCGTCGACCTGACGAGCGGCCAGTGGATGTCGGTGGTCGGCTACGCGCTCCTGGTGGCGCTCGTCGTCGAGGTCTACAAGGTATTCCGCCGGGCCCGGATCACCAAGGAACCGGCGCCGGCCCGCGGCATCGAGGCCGTCATCCCGGAGCGCGTCCACGCGGCCTGACCGGTCGCCCAGAGATAAGGAAGGTCCACCATGAAGAAGAAGCCCTACCTGAAGCACCTGAAGCAGCTGCACGGCGACGTCGTGGCGATGCAGGAGTGGGTCAAGGAGACGGGCGCCAAGGTGTGCATCATCTTCGAGGGACGAGACACCGCCGGCAAGGGCGGCGTGATCAAGGCACTGACCGAGCGGGTGAGCCCGCGCGTGGTCAAGGTCGTGGCGCTGCCCGCGCCGTCCGAGCGCGAGAAGTCCCAGATGTACATCCAGCGCTACATCCCCCACCTGCCCGCGGGCGGGGAGATCGTGATCTTCGACCGCAGCTGGTACAACCGGGCGGGCGTCGAGCGGGTCTTCGGGTTCTGCACCGAGCAGCAGGTCCGCGACTTCTTCCGGGTCGTGCCCTCCGTGGAGAAGGCGATCGTCGATTCCGGCGTCATCCTGCTCAAGTACTGGCTCGAGGTCTCGCCGGAGCAGCAGACGCTGCGCCTCAACGGTCGCATCGACGATCCGCGGAAGGTCTGGAAGCTGTCCGGCATGGACGTCGCCTCGTACGAGAAGTGGGACGCCTACACGGCTGCACGCGACGACATGCTGACCCGCACCCACACCGACTGGGCCCCCTGGCACACGGTACACAGCGACGACAAGAAGTCGGCGCGGCTCAACGTGATCTCGCATATCCTCGATCATGTGCCCTACCTTCCGTTGGCCGCCAGCGACGTCATGCTGCCCGAGCGCACCGTCACCCCCGACCGGGACCCCTCGATCGTCGAGGACCGGCTGATCAAGACGCGCTTCTCCGCCTGACGACGTCCAGGGACGGGTCCACGCATCGGATGCCAGGCAAGACACGACGGTTCGCTTCGGACGGCAGGGTCGCCCTGCGCGTTCCGGTCTCGTTCGGCACCGCTCCGCTGACCGTCATCGTGGCGCCGGCGGGGTTCGGGAAGAGCACCCTGATGCGGACCTGGAGGTCGCAGCAGGGACCGGACACGGCCACCGCCTCGGGAACGTTCGACGCCTTCCACCAGACCAATGCGCTGGACGCGGGGCTCGTCCTCACCGACCTCGCGCGCGAGCTCGGCGTGCCGGAACCGGTGCGCAGAGACGCGCTCTCCCTGCTCCGTGACGGCGGCGCGGAATTGGGGCGCGAGTTCGTCTCCCGGATCGGCGCCGCCCTCGCGGGGCTCCCGCACCGGTTCGTCTGCTTCCTCGATGACATGGACGCGCTCCCCGATCGCGTCTCCGGCGAGGTCGCGCGGCTCGTCTCCTCCGTCGCGGACGAGCGTCACCGGTTCGTGGTGGCCTCCCGCGGCCGGCTCGCGTGGCCGGTGCAGCGGTGGCGGGTCTCGGGGTTCACCGACCTCGTCCGCGCGGACGAACTGCTCCTGTCCGTCGAGGACATCGCCGAGCTGCTGGGGCCCGGCCTCGCGCACTTGGCGCCCCGGGCGTGGGAGGTCACGGGGGGCTGGGCGGCCGCGGTGGAGACCCTGCGGTGGCGCCTCCCCGCGATGCCGTCGCTGAGGCTGGAGGACGCCGTCGTCGACCTGGCGGACTACATCGTCGCCGAGGTGCTGCCCGCACTGCCGCCGCAGGACATGCAGGTGCTGAGCAGGACGTCGATCCTGGACGCCTTCCCCGGCACCGTCGCCGTCGCCGTCTCGGGCGACCCCGCCGCGCCGCGGATCCTCGAGGAGGTCCGGGCCCGCACGTCACTGCTCACCCTGTTGGACGACGGCAGGTACCGGTACCGCTTCATCCTCCGCGAGGCGCTTCGGCGCCATCTCGCCGCTCACGAGCCGGACGCGCTCCAGGAGCTCCACGCGTGCGCGGCAGAGGCGTGGCTGGAGGAGCCCAACTCGTTCGCCGCGTACGTGAACGCCGTCGACCATCTCGTCGAGGCGCGGTCGTGGCACCGGGCCATCGATCTGGCGAGCGAGGGGGTGGACGAGCTCGACCGGCACGCTCGCGTCGACCTGCTCGTGCGCTGGTTCGACGCCGTCCCCGGCCGGCACTGGCGCGGCGACGGCAAGCTCCTGGTGCTGTACTGCTGGGCCAGCCTCCGGATCGGGAACGTGACCGCCGCGTTGAGCGGGCTGCGCAGCCCGGTGATCGCCGACGATCCCCTCGCAGCGGCGGTCGGGACGCTCCTCCACGGCGCCGCGATGAGTTGGAGCGTCGCTCCCCTCGACGCGCTCGACGCCTGCGAGCGCTCCCTCCCCACCATGGTGGCGCTCGATCGCACGCGGTCGTCCGACACTCCCTGGATTCCCGGCATGCGGCGCTACGAACTCGCGGCGCTCTGGATGATCGGGCAGGCGCAGACCCTTCTCGGACGCTTCGACGACGCCGTCGTCACGCTCGAGGGGGTACTGCACCACCGCGCCGATCTCGCCCCCGTGGCCCAGATCAGCATCACCGGGATCCTCGGCTTCGCTCTGGCGATGAGGGGCGACATCGCGGCGGGCAGGACCCGCGCGCGGGAGTCGCTGCAGATCGCGGCCGACGCCGGATTGGCCGACCGGAGCGTGCCGAAGGCGTTCACCTTGCTGGCTCTGGCCCTTGCCCACCTGGCCGGCGACGGCGATCTCGACGAAGCGCGGCGACTGACCGCCGAGGCGGCCTCGGGGTGCCGGCACGCGAGAACCGCGAACCTTACCCAGATGTGCGACCTCGTGGGGACGATGTGCGGCCTCCGCGATTCCTTCCTGGACCAGATCGAGCCGGCGCTGTACACGGCCCCCCTCCCGATCGTCAGGCAGATCACGGTCGCGGCCGAGGCGCGGCGCCGCGCACGACTCGGCGACATCCCCGGCGCCGAGCGCCGGCTGAGCACGATCGAGCCGCACGAGCTCACCCTCTCGGCTTGGGTCGAGGTCCTGCTGAGCCGGGTCGAGCGGCGCCGGGTCGCCCGCTGGGTCGCGCTGCGATCGTCGCCGACCTGCCTGCGCGGCAGGATCGGCCGCCTGCTCGCCGAAGCCGCCGCGGTCGAGTCCGTCACGGATGCCACCCGCCTCGCGGTGCAGGCGGCGGATCTCGCGGCGCCGGGGGGACTGGTCGGGCTCCTCCTGGATGCCCCGGAGCAGCTGTGGGCACGACTCGACGTCGACCACGCATCCCATCCCCTCCTGATCGAGGCCGCCGCGCGACGCCGGACGGCGACCACCGACGGCTCCCTGCCCACCCTCACGGCGAGGGAGCTCGAGGTGCTGCGGCTGCTTCCCTACGTGGAGACCGCGCGCGACCTCGCCGAGCGGCTCCAGGTCTCGGTCAACACGGCGAAATGGCACCTCGCCAATATCTACCGCAAGCTCGGCGTCCGCGGCCGGGCGGCCGCCCTCGACCGGGCCGCCGAGTTCCGGCTCATCGAGCCGTGATCAGCCCCAGCTCCACGCCGCGCACGACGGCCTCCTGCTGCCGCCCCACATCCAGCTTGCGGTAGATATTGGCGAGGTGCCATTTCGCCGTGTTGGAGGAGATGTAGAGGCGCTCAGCCAGGCCGCTGGCCGCCCCGACGTAGGGAAGCAGCCGCAGCACCTCGAGCTCCCTCGCCGTGAACGCCGGAAGGGGGCCGCCGTTGACGGGCCGCGCCAGCCTCGCCGCGACCTCGGCCAAGAGGGCATGCGACGCACTGTCCTTGTCGAACGGCGCCTGATCGAACCGCGCCGGATCGACCCGCTCCCACAGCTGCTCCGGGGCGTCGAGGAGAAGGCCGACGAGGTGCTGATCCGAGGCGACCTCGGCGGCCTCCTCGACGAGCCGCGACGCCTCGGCATCCTCCTCGGCGGTGGCCGCCTCCGCCAGCAGCCGCACGACGCGGCCGAAGGGATGGATCGGCTGGGGAAGCCTGGCCACCCAACGCCCCACCCAGCGGCGATCCTGGCCGTGCAGCAGCACCTCCACCCATGCCGAGAGCCTGTGCTCGCGCGGCTCGATCGCATCCAGCTGCCGCTCGGCGCCGGCGAAGTCGCCGAGCCGGGCACGGCGCCGGGCCTCCGCAGCGCCGGCGAAGTCGTCGACGACGCCGGTCGCCGCCGCGATCGCTCGATCGTCGTCGGTGAGGAACGAGTCCGGCACCCCGCACATCGCGCCCACCATGTCGGCCAGCCGCAGCAGGTTCGTCATCCGCGACGACCGGCAGAGCTCGACCGCGTCGGACAGCGCCGACATGGCCTCGTCGCAGTCCCCGGTGACCGCGGCGCAGACGGCCAGCGCGAGCAGCGGGGTGATTCTCCGCATGTGCCGGGGTGTCGCGACCTGCGCCGCGATCTGCAGCGCCTCCCGCGCGTGCGCCCTCGCGGCAGCGACGTCGCCCCGCATCGCCAACGCCCACCCGCTCACGCCGAGCACGCCGCACATCCCCAACGGCGTGATCTCGTCGCGGCGCGGGAGAACGCGATCAATCACCGCGAGAGACTCCTCGAACCGACCAAGGGCGAGCAGCGACGCCGCGGCCAAGGACAGGCCGCCGAGCTCGTACCCGCGGGTCCCGGGGAAGGCCGGCACGTCGGCGCGAGGGTTCGTGTCGAGTTCCCTCAACCGCGGGAGGATCTCCTCGATCACCCGAAGCGCGTCGGCGTGGTCGGAGGTCCATGCGATCGCCGAGACGTACAGGAGCGACGCCACCGCCGCCACGATGGGGTCGGCGTCCAGCTGCAGGCTCTGCGCCGTCTTCAACCCGATCGCGGTCCTGCCGATCCGGAGGTTGGCCAAGGCGTAGTGCAGCAGCAGCGCCCTATCCCCGCGCCAGCGGGCGCCGGGGATGAGGTCGAGCCAATGCACGAGCAGCTCGAGGCGCATGTTCGCGTTGAACTCACCCGCTCGCTCGCGCAGCAACGGCAGCACCCGGTTCCACGATCGCGCCTCGATCAGGTGGCCGACGGCGTCGTTGAAGGCCTCGAACGAAGAGGGCTCGGCGAGCCAGGCGTCGGCGGCCCGTATGTGCAGCTCCCGGATGACCTCTGGCTCGGAGAGGGTGAGGTGCTTACGGAGCGCCTGGTGCAGGATGGAGTGGTAGCGGTGGGTGCCGTCCTCGGTGCAGGTGATGAGCGAGGTGCGACGGCCGAACTCGTCGAGGATGCGGGCCGCCGCGGGATCCCCGGACACCGCCGTGGCGACCGAGACGGGGAACGCCTCCAGAATCGAGGTCCTGGTCAGCACCCGCATCGCCTGGGGGTCCAGGGCGGGCAGCACCTCGGCCGCGACGTAGTCGACCAAGTCGAGGACCGCGTCCTCGAGGTTGAGCGTCGGCGTCGCCTGGAGCCGCCACCGGACGGTCTCGACCGCCGCGGCCCAGCCCCCCGTGATCTCCAGCGCGCGCGGCACCATGCACGCGAAGCCGGGACTCAGGAGGTTGGCGATGTCCTCCGAAGTCAGGCGGAGGTCGTCCGCCCGGACGAGGTCGGCCTCCCGCTCCCCGAGCACCCACGGCGGTTCGGTGCGGGAGGCCACCACGAAGCGATGGCTGTCGTCGGCCACCGCCGAGATGAGCCGACCGATGTCGTCGACCACCTCGGAGGGGAGGGTGTGGAGGTCGTCGAGAAAGCAGACGAACTCCAGCGACAGCCCGGCGAGTTCGTCACCGAGCGCGCCGATGAAGGCCGCGCCCAGCGCCGCGCCGTCCGGCCGGATCTGGGCGCGGGCGAGTCTCAACGCGGGTTCGGCGACGCCGAGCGCGCGGGCGACATCGATCAGGACCAGGCCCGCGTCCAGGGCGTTGCTGCGCGAGTAGGTGTCGAACGATCCGACCGCGGTCACTGCGTCGGAGGACGCCTCCGAACGCCAGGCGTGGATCAGCGTGCTCTTGCCGAAGCCTGCGGGCGCGACGATCACCGTGATCGGTGCGCCCCCATACGCCACCGCCGCGTGCCTGGAGCCCCTGCCATCCCACTGCAACTGCATGAGCGTCATTATGTCCACGCCCTGGCGATCCCGGTCCGACGAATCGGGGCTCCGCGACGTAATCAGTCACTTCTAGGGGTGCTCACTCGCTGCGCAGGGCCTCCACCGGGTCCTTGCGCGAGGCGGCCGACGACGGGATCAGACCGGCCAGCGCGGTCAGCGCCATGCTGATCAGCACCAGGATCCCCGCCGCGGCAAGCGGCAGCTGCGCGATATCGGGCACGTCGAAGTTCGAGGAGACGATGGCGTTGGCGGGGACGGTCAGCAGGAAGGTGATGCCGACGCCGAGCGCCCCGGCGACGAAGCCGACGATGAGGGTCTCGGCGTTGAACACCCGGCGGATGTCGCGCTTGCTGGCGCCGATCGAGCGCAGGATGCCGATCTCCTTCTTGCGTTCCAGCACCGAGATGTAGGTGATCACGCCGATCATGATCGACGAGACCACCAGCGAGATGGCGACGAAGGCGATCAGCACGTAGCTGATCATGTTCACGATCTCCGTGACCGAGCTCATCAGCACGCCCACGAGGTCGGTGTAGGTGATCACCCGGTCCTCGTCGCCCTGCGCCCGCATCCGCTCGTTGTACTCGTCGAGGATGCGCGTCACCTCGCCCTTCGCCTCGAAGTCGCGGGGATAGATGTCGATCCGCGACGGGTTGTCGAAGTCGGCGTAGCCCAGGCGCCGCAGGTTGCCGTCGAAGCTGGTGGTCTGGGTGACGGCCATCGACATCAGCAGCTGGCTGAGTTCCTCCGGGCTGCGCTCCATCTGGAAGGCGTCGATGAAGGCGTCCTGATCGATGCTCATCGCCTCGCCCATGTTCTCCGCCAGCTGCTCCATGCTGGATGCGAGGGCCGATTCGATCTGGGTGGACAGCGCCTCGGTGAGCTGGGAACCGAGCTGCCCCATGACGGTGGTCATCACCTGCTCCATGTAGCCGGCCAGCACGCCTTGAAGCTGGCTTTCGAGCGCATCGGTGTTGAGGAAGCCCGCGGCCTCGCCGAGCAGCGCCTGTCCCTCCTCGGAGTCGAAGAAGAGCGGAAGGTTGGCGGCGATGTCCGCCGGGTCGAGCTGGTTGGCCTCCACGAAGCCGGCGTAGCCCTCCAGCACGCGAGCAACCAGCGCGCCGACCTGCTCCAGGACGGCGCCGACCTGCTCGCCGTCGGGGAGAGGCGGGGCCTCCTCCGAGGGCTCCGCTGAAGGCTCCTCCCCCGGCCCTCCCTCCTCGGGTGGCGGGGCGCCCGATTCGGGCAGGACGATCAGGCCGGAGAGATCGAGCTGACTCAGGATGCCCGCCAGGTCCAGGGGCGGGAGCTGCGACGGATCGATCTGGAGATCGGCCATGTCGCCCAGGTCCAGCCCGGAGAGCCCCGACTCCAACCCCGACATGTCCAGTTGCAGCTTCGACTCGTCGAAGGTGAAAGCCTTCGCGATGACTTCCTCGTCGATGGTGAACATCGAGGCGAGATCGATTCCCTCCTCGTCGGCCGGCTCTCCGAAGCGGCGTCCGGTGAACACGTCGACGCTGGAATCCGCCAGCTGGCGCCGCACGATCTCGGAACCGGCCGCCCCCTCGACGACGCGGTCGGTGAGCGCCCGCGTGTAGTAGATGCCCGGTTGGAGCCGCGCCGAGTCGTCGGTGGGCTTGACGATGCCGGTGACGCGCAGCTCGTCGCCGCCGTTCACCAGGTCCTTGACGAAGAGCTTGTCCGCCGAGCGATCGGTCCACACCCCGAACTCCTCGTCGTAGGAGTAGAGGTCGGAGGCGTCGACCAGCCTGAAGGTGACGTCCATCAGCTCCTCGTAGCTGAAGCTCAACGGATCCGAGGCCGGCTCGACATCCTCCTCGTCGAGGAGCCGCTGGACCATGTCGTCGAGTTCGGCGGGATCGCGCAGGCCCATCGCATAGAGGACGAAGTCGCTGACCCCACCGCTCGGGGTGAGCACCAGCACCGTCTCGTCGTAGTCCTTCGGCCAATCCCCCGCCACCACGTCGAAGTGCGAATCGATCAGCGACAGTTCGTCCACGAGTTCGGAGAACACGTTGGTGCTCATCGACGCGGACATCATGCTGCTCGCGGACACCCCGCCGAAGCCCAGGGCGTCGAAGCTGGAATCGGGATTGACCTTGCGCACCCCGTGCGCGGGATTCGCCGTGAAGATCTGCGGCGTCACGTCGTAGGCGTACTGGATCGAGTTGACATGGCTCCCGATCCCGCCGCCGTCGTCCTCCAGGAAGGCCTTCAGCGACACCAGGTCGTTGGTGCCCACGCTGGAGAACATCTTGGAGATCGCCTGCACCTCGTGGACGTCGTCGCCGTCGGTGCCGCCCGCCCCGGACATCTCCTCCATCATCCCCGCCGACGCGGCCAGCATCGCCGTCATGTCCATGCCCTGGCGCTGGATGGTGAGCGGGTACAACGAGAGCGTGTCCTCCTCCACCGACTTGATATAGGCGTTCACGCCGTTGGCGAGGGCGAGGATGGCGGCGATGCCGACGATCCCGATGCTGCCGGCGAAGGCCGTCATCAGGGTGCGCCCTTTCTTCGTCATCAGGTTGTTGAAGGACAACGCGACGGCGGTGAGGAAGGACATGCTCGTCCGGCGCGCGGGGCGGCCCTCGCGCTCCTCCTCGGTGCGCGGCCGGTACGGGTCGCTGTCGGCGGCGATCCGGCCGTCGCTGAGATGCACGATCCGCGTCGCATACTCCTCGGCCAGTTCCGGGTTGTGGGTCACCATGATCACCAGGCGGTCCTTGGCGATGCTGGTGAGCAGGGCCATGATCTGGACGCTGGTCTTGGAGTCCAGGGCGCCGGTGGGTTCATCGGCGAGCAGGATCTCGGGGTCGTTGATCAGGGCGCGCGCGATGGCGACGCGCTGCATCTGACCGCCCGACAGCTGGCTGGGACGCTTGTGGGCGTGCTCCCCCAGCCCCACCTCGTCGAGAGCGACCTGGGCCCGCCGGCGTCGCTCCGCCGGGGACACGCCCGCCAGGGTCAGAGCCAGCTCGACGTTGGCCAGGACGCTCTGGTGCGGGATTAGGTTGTAGCTCTGGAAGACGAAGCCGATCCTGTTGTTGCGATAGGTGTCCCAGTCGCGGTCCTTGTAGCGCTCCGTCGCGATGCCGTCGATGACCAGGTTGCCCGAGTCGTAGTGATCCAAGCCCCCGACGATGTTGAGCATCGTCGTCTTTCCCGAACCCGACGGCCCGAGCACGGCCACGAACTCGTTGTCGCGGAAGGCGATGGAGACGTCGTCCAGGGCGACCTGGGTGAAATCGCCCGTCGTATACGACTTCCGGACGGCCTTGAGTTCGAGCATGAACCAGCTTCCTGACAGGGGCGACGGTGATCGGCCTCTCCCAGCATACGGTTCTGTATCAAACGTTCCGACGCAGGCCCCGGGCAGGACTGGAGGGGCGAGTGAGGGGCACAGGAACACGGGGGTCGCGGCGCCGTTGCCGCGACCCCCGGGAGATCCTGATGTTGCTTACGCTATCGCCCCCGCGACGGCCGTGGGCGGAAAAGAGGTCTCAGTTCTACAACGAAATGGTCACAGGATCATCACGACCGGAGTGAGGCTTGACCCCCACAGATCTGCGGGTGCAAGCTGCCAGGCGCGCGACGCCAGCCATAGTGCGCGACGCCTGCCAAAGTGCAAGCCGCCTGCCGTATACGGCAGGCGGCTTGCAGTAACACTGGCGTCGAACACCAAGGCAGACGTCGCGCAGTAAGGCTGGCGTCTCCGGGCATGACGAAGGGCCGCCCCGCACCTGCGGGACGGCCCTCGTCGTCTGGGCTTTACGCCGAGATCACTTCGCGCGCTCGACGATCTCCACCAGGCGCCAGCGCTTCTGCGCCGACAGCGGGCGGGTCTCCATCACGCGAACCCGGTCGCCGATGCCGGCCGAGTTCTGCTCGTCGTGCGCCTTGAGGCGCGACGACTTGGTCATGACCTTGCCGTAGAGCGGGTGCTTGACCCGATCCTCGACGAGGACGACGATCGTCTTGTCCATCTTGTCGGACACGACGACGCCCTGGAGCACCTTACGGCGCCCGCGCTCGGTCTGGGTTTCACTCATAGTCACTTCTCCTCCGTGACGGGCTCGTCCTCGATGCGGAGGTTGCGCTCCTGCAGCACGGTGTAGACGCGGGCGATGTCCTTGCGGACCTCGCGCAGCCGACCGTGCGATTCGAGCTGCCCGGTGGCCGCCTGGAAGCGGAGACCGAACAGTTCCTCCTTCAGCTCCACGACCTTCGCGTTGAGCTGATCGCGAGACAGGCCGCGCAGCTCGTGGGCCTTCAGTGCGTTGCTCATCAGATATCACCTGCTTCGCGCTTGATGAAGCGCGCCTTGAACGGGAGCTTGTGGATCGCGAGCCGCATGGCCTCGCGAGCCACATCCTCCGGCACGCCGGAGAGCTCGAACAGCACGCGCCCCGGCTTGATGTTCGCGACCCACCACTCGGGCGAACCCTTGCCGGAACCCATGCGGGTCTCGGCGGGCTTCTTGGTCAGCGGGCGGTCGGGGTAGACGTTGATCCACACCTTGCCGCCACGCTTGATGTGACGGGTCATGGCGATACGAGCCGCCTCGATCTGACGGTTGGTCAGGTAGGAGGACTCGAGCGCCTGGATGCCGTACTCGCCGAAGGCCAGCTTGGTGCCGCCCTTGGCCGCACCGTCACGCTGGGGATGGTGCTGCTTACGGAACTTGACGCGACGAGGAATCAGCATGATTTATGCTCCTGCGTTCTCAGTGGCGGCAGCAGCCGGGGCCTCGGCCTGGGCTGCCTCGGCGCGACGGCGTCCGCCGCGCTCGGGACGATCGCCGCGGCCCTCGCCGCGGCCGGGGCGACGCCCGGGACGCTGACGACCGGACGGCGCGGCGTTGCGGGCGGCCTTCTGGGCGGCGCGCTCGGCGCGGGAGCCGGTGACGTCGCCCTTGTAGATCCAGACCTTGACGCCGATGCGGCCGAAGGTGGTGCGGGCCTCGTAGAAGCCGTAGTCGATGTCCGCGCGCAGAGTGTGCAGCGGGACGCGACCCTCGCGGTAGCCCTCGGAGCGCGACATCTCGGCGCCGCCGAGACGGCCGGAGCACTTGATCCGGATGCCCTTGGCACCGGCGCGCATGGCGGTCTGCTGAGCCTTGCGCATCGCGCGGCGGAAGGCCACACGGGCGCCGAGCTGCTCGGCGATGCCCTGGGCGACCAGCTGAGCGTCGATCTCGGGGTTCTTCACCTCGAGGATGTTCAGCTGCACCTGCTTGCCGGTCAGCTT